>DATCHE010000149.1:0-30814 GCA_036508535.1 Bacteroidales bacterium
GATTACAAAAGAAAAGAATTCAGTTATTCATCTTTCTGCAGAAGCTTTTATGTACCTGAAAATGTAAACAGGGATAAGATAGAAGCAAACTACAAAGATGGAGTTCTTACTGTAGCGCTTCCGAAACAGGAAGAGGAAAAAAACAAAATTACCAGACAGATTGCGATCTCGTAATTACTCTTTTTAAAAAAATCCCGGCTAATTACCGGGATTTTTAATATGTCCGCACTCTTCTATGAATGTCTTTGCAAATTTCCTTCCGAAGGTTTTAAGAACGTCCTCCTTGCAGCCACCTGGATAAAATTTAAACATTCCTGTTTCTTCAAATATTTTTAACTTTAAAACACGAAGATTTTCAAGAATTATCTTTGGTGCTTCCCCACTCCATCCGTACGATCCAAAGGCACCGCCGAGTTTGCCTTTATCTCTGATCGGATTTATCAACGCAAATAACTTATAAACCGGTAGTAGTGTGTTTTGATTAATGGTAGGTGAACCAACTAAAATACCATCAGCCATAACCAGTTTCGCATCCAGCTCCTCAATAGAAATATTCTCAATATCAGCAATTTCTACAGTAAGATCCTTGTTTTCACGTATCCCTTCGGCAATATATCCGGCAGCTTCTTTTGTATAACCATAAGCTGAAACATAGGTAATCAATATGTTCATATGCTCCCGGTCGGTAGAAAGTTTCATATATTCCAGGGCGTATTTTTCAGACAATTCAATTGCCCTGTTTAGATTTTTATGGTGTATCGGACCATGCCCGGGACAGATAAAATCCATTTCAAGTGGTTTGATCTTTTCAATAGCTTTTAACATAAACCTACTGAAAGGTTTCATGATAATATCAAAGTAGTACCTGAATGATTCATTGTACTTTTCAGAGAATTCACTATACATTTCAGTAGAGCAGTAATGCGCTCCAAAAGAATCGCAGGTAAACAAAACCTTCTCTTCAACAAGATAAGTATAGATTGAATCCGGCCAGTGCAAATTGGGTGCAGAAATGAATTTTAGTGTTTTATTGCCAAGGTCAAGTATGTCGCCATCTTTAACTACCAATGACTTAAAAGGGAAATTTACAATATCCTCCAGGTACCTGATCGCATTTCCACTTCCGACTACAATGGCAGATGGCGCCAGATTGAGGAGAAGTTTCAGGCTTCCTGAATGGTCAGGCTCAGTGTGATCAAGAATAATATAATTTATCTCTTCCGGGTTAGTAACTGAACTCAGTTTTTCAATGTATTTATCAAAGAATTTTTCTTTTGCAACCTCAATAATTGTCTTCTTTTCAGCGTTTATGAAATATGAATTATAGGTAGTTCCGTATTCCGTATTCATAACAATATCAAAAGTTTTGATGTCATAATCCAGTACACCAATCCATTTAACATCTGCTGTTATATCTATTACTTTGTTATCAATCCTGCTCATAATATTTCGATCAGATTTTGGCTATAATTGTCTTGTTTGCTTTCACCTGCTGAAGTATTGGAATCTCAACTTCAGTTCCGACAGGTAAAAAAACATCTACTCTGGAACCAAATTTTATAAATCCAAGTTCTTCTCCCTGAAGAACATTCTGATCTTTTTTAGAGTAGGTTACTATCCTACGGGCAACTGCTCCTGCTATCTGTCTGATAAGGATTTCAGTTCCATCTGCCGTTTCAATGACAATGGTACTCCTTTCATTCAATTCAGATGACTTAGGGTGCCAGGCAACCAAATTCTCTCCCGGATGATATCCTACATACTTAATGCAGCCGGATACCGGGTATCTGTTACTATGCATATTGAAAGGAGACATAAAAATGGAAACCTGGAGACGTAAATCTTTAAAATATTCATTTTCCATTGTCTCTTCAATTACAACCACCTTCCCGTCAGCAGGAGCGTAGATAAGTCCGGGATCAGGTTCCATTGTCCGAACAGGCAACCGGAAGAAAAACAATAAAAAAACATATAGTATTAATGAGCAGATGATAAATGCCCATCTTACAAGTTCAATATCTGCCCAGACAATATTTACAATTATATTAAGTACCAGCAATATCAAAAAACCAACAGCTAATATCTTATAACCTTCCTTATGAATGTAAATTCTCATTTTTATAAAATTTGATCAAAACTAATCAAGTCCGGCCAATCATCCAACAAGTAAAATAAAAAGATATACTAATGGAAAAGAAATTATTGCACTGTCGAAACGATCGAGAAATCCGCCATGACCCGGCATAATATTCCCGGAATCTTTAACACCTGTACTTCTTTTTAGCATTGACTCAATCAGATCACCGTATGTTCCTGATATTGATATTATTATAGAAATAACTACCCACTGTATTTTATCTACAACACCGAACCAATCCGAAAGAAGCCAGGCAACAATAATGGCAGCAATAAAGCCTCCAATAAACCCTTCCCAGGTTTTCTTCGGAGATATGCGTTCAAAAAGTTTGTGCCGGCCAAAAGTCATTCCAGTCAGATATGCTCCGGTATCATTTGCCCAGATAAGAAGGAAGAAACCGATAATTATTCCGGGCGAAAACAAAATACTTTCATGAGGAATCAATGAATTAAGCCCTGTACGCGAATATGCTGCAAAGGGAAACATTGAAAACGGTAACGCTATATAGATCACTGAAAAAAATGTATGCGCCAGCGAGTCAAATGGCTTCTCCTGTTTCCTGTAAAGTTCTATAACCATAATGAGTATCATCATTGGTATAAGAATAAAAAACAATTTCACAGAGAGAACTCCGGAAGCTATTAAAGTTGAAAGAACATAAGCAGTTATCGCGGTTATAATACCGGGAAACATTTGAGTTTTCACCCCTGTGTTCCTGATCATGAGGTTATATTCATACATCGCACCAGTAAGTATGACCAATCCTGTTAAAAAAAACGAGACCGGGTGAAGCCAAAACCCTCCCAAAACGAATATTACTATCCATCCTCCGGTTAAGGTACGTCTGAAAAAATTATTCAAAATCTCAGTGTATTATTCTTTGCTTTTTGATTTCGTCTTAGTCTTTACCTTTTTCACAGTTTTTTTGGGAATCTCTGTTTCAGCAACTCCTTCTTTCAGCTTAGATTTTAATTTGGGGATTGATTTCCCTTCCACTAATTTGTCAGAATTTTTCAGCTTCTTATCTGCTTTTGCATCGTCCAGTTTCTTAGCATCAAGAATCAATTTGGCATCAGCTTCTCTTTCTTCTTTTAAGACATCAGCTTTTCTCTTACCAAAAATCCGTTCAAGGTCTTCGCTAAAGATCACCTCTTTTTCAAGAAGAAGTTCTGCAAGTTCAGTAAGCCCTTTCATATTGTTTTTAAGAACTTCTTTAGCCCTGACGTAGGACTCCGCAATTATCAGATTAACCTCAGCATCAATAAGTTCTGCTGTCTTTTCACTATATGGTTTTGTAAACCCAAAATCAGATTGACCCGATGAGTCATAAAAACTTATATTACCAACTTTTTCGCTCATACCAAAAAACGAAACCATAGCATATGCCTGTTTGGTAATTTTCTCCAGATCACTGAGAGCGCCGGTTGAAATTTTTCCAAAAATTAATTCTTCAGCAGCTCTGCCTCCCAGAGCATAAGCCATTTCATCAAGAATCTGCTCGGTTGTTGTAAGTTGTCTTTCCTCAGGCAGATACCATGCAGCACCCAGAGCTCTTCCACGTGGTATAATGGTTACTTTAAGGAGAGGACTTGCATGTTCGAGGAGCCAGCTTACAGTAGCATGACCGGCTTCGTGGTAGGCAATAGTCTTTTTTTCGCCCATTGAAATGATCTTACTTTTCCTTTCCAGACCACCAACAATACGATCTATAGCGTCAAGAAAATCCTGCTTTTCGACAACAGTTTTATTTTTCCTGGCAGCGATAAGAGCAGCTTCATTACAAACATTTGCAATATCGGCTCCAGAAAAACCCGGAGTCTGTTTTGCCATGAATCCTATGTCAAAAGTCTTATCTATTTTGATTGGCCTAAGATGTACTTTAAATATAGCTTCCCGTTCGTTAAGATCCGGAAGTTCAACATGAATCTGACGGTCAAAACGGCCTGCGCGCATCAGAGCCCTATCGAGAATATCAGCCCTGTTTGTAGCCGCAAGAATAATTACTCCCATATTTGTTCCGAAACCATCCATTTCAGTAAGAAGCTGATTCAGAGTATTTTCACGCTCATCGTTTGATCCAAAATTGGCATTACGACCTCTGGCGCGACCAACTGCATCTATCTCGTCGATAAAAACAATACATGGAGCTTTTTCTTTTGCCTGTTTAAAAAGGTCTCTTACTCTTGAAGCGCCAACACCAACGAACATTTCAACGAAATCTGATCCGGAAATTGAGAAGAAGGGTACATTAGCTTCACCGGCAACTGCTTTGGCAAGCATAGTTTTACCTGTCCCGGGAGGGCCTATTAAAAGAGCACCCTTAGGAATCTTGCCTCCAAGTTGTGTATATTTTTTCGGATTCTTAAGAAAATCAACGATTTCCATAACCTCCGTTTTTGCTTCCTCCAATCCGGCGACATCATTAAAGTTCAGCTTAACATTATTATCCTTATCGAAAATCTGAGCACGCGATTTACCAACATTGAAAATACCTCCTGCCCCACCGGCACCACCGCCAGACATACGCTTCATAAGAAACAGCCAGAGTATTACTAACAGTGCAGGAAACAGAAGCCATGAGAGTGCTTCAGCAAGATAGTCTTTACGGGTTATATAATCCGGATAAATAAGTTGATTGTCTGTATAGCCGGCACTTTTCTCAGATTCAAGTATGAAAGGTTCAAAAGTGGCGTTGTCACCAAAATTATATGTGTAGCTCGGCCTGGGCTCAGACATCCCAAAATTATTACCGGGCTTGGTAAGATTTGGATATTTCCCCGATTCCTGGGCCGTTTTTGTAAGATAAATTTCAGCCACTTCTTTATTAACAACAACAATTTTTTCAATATCATGTTTGATAATCATATCTTTGATTTCGCTCATGGTAGTCTTCTGAACCTGACTACGACTATTAAAAACCGAAAACAGTATTATTGCACCAGCAACGATCGCAAAAATCCAGTTAGTGTTAAATTTAGGTTTTGCGTTCTTATCAGTCTTCTTTTCCGGTTCCTGATTATTATTAGAATTTTCTGTCATAAATATTTAACTTACTTTATTTTATCTTCCAAAGCTTCTATCCCTGCATCAGCCCAGAGAGACTCCAGGCTATAAAATTTCCTGTATTCTTCAAGAAAAATATGAACGATTACATTTCCATAATCCAGAAGTACCCAAAAACAATTGTCTCGCCCTTCTACATGCAATGGTTTCTCTCCGGCATCAATCCGGACAGTATCTTCCACAGAGTCGCAAATTGCGCTAACCTGTGTACTGGAAGTAGCATGACAAATAACAAAATAATCAGTTATTCTGTTTTCGAGTTTCATTAAATCTATTTTCAGAACATTTTGTCCTTTCTTTTCAAATATTCCTTTTATAACACTCTCTAAAAGGACCTCAGCTCCGTCAGATTTTTTCTTCATCAACATTTATCAGTTTGATATTAAGTCGCAAAAGTACCACTTTTATCTGTATTTTTGTAACCGTATCCCTCATTTGCAATTTCAATGCCAATCTTAGCATTAAGATATAATCAAGTGTAGAAAACTAAAATTAACAATTCAAGTTACTACTAATCATGATAATAGGTTCAAATCTTCTATTTTTTGAAAATCTGCCATCGACTAATACTCATGCTTCTTTCCTTTTAAAGAATTCAACAGTAACAGAAGGCACTATAGTCTTCACTAATTACCAATTGGCGGGGAGGGGACAAATGGGTAACCAATGGGAAAGCGAAGATGGTAAAAACCTATTAATCAGCATAGTATTATTCCCTTCAATGATAAATCCTGCTGATCAATTCACAATTTCCATGACAATATCGCTTGGAATTTGTGATTTTCTGAAGAGATATATCAGTCTAAGCAAGATAAAATGGCCAAATGACATTTATGTAAATAATGACAAAATAGCAGGTTTATTAATTGAGAGCTCGTTAATGGGAAATAGTATTGAGAGTACTATTGCAGGAATCGGACTTAATATTAATCAGGAAAAGTTTTTGAGTGAGGCGCCAAATCCGGTTTCATTAAAGATGATCAAGGGAAGAAATTTTGATCTCACCACCTGCCTCCATCAACTGGCTTCTGATCTTGATACACGCTACAAGCAACTGAAAAAAAGGAATACAGATCAAATAAAAAAAGAATACATTTCACAACTTTTCCGTTTGAACGAGTGGCATGAATACAGGGATGTGAATGGTACTTTTACAGGGCGAATAAGATCTGTTTCTGATTATGGAAGGTTACAGATAGAAATACGATCGGGCAAAATGTGCGAATATTCTTTTAAAGAGGTAGATTTTATACTTTGATGTCCTTCCAGTCTTTGAATCGCTCCATTTCATCAATGAGTTTATCCAGGAACTGAGAAATAGGTTTAGTCGCCATCATCTTTAACATTGGATTAATATCTGCATTAAGTAAGACCTTTACTTCAGCAGTACCGTTTACATTTTTGAGGATATCTAATTCCATTGAGAAATCATTGTTCATAAGGGCATTCCCATTAAAAACTACTTTCTTGTACATCTCTTTTTCAACCAGTTCAACGTTTACAGTTCCAAGCATGGGTACACTGAAACTGCAGGAATCTCTTTCAGACTGCCAGCCATCAATTTTTCCTTCAGGAATAAACCTTTCAAAATTTCTGATATCAGTAACGAAATTGAAAACATCTTCAATGCTGCAGTTTAGCTTTCCGGTTCTGCTTTTAAAATATGATGGATCTGACATGGTTTATTATTGTTTTTTTAAATCATTAAAAATTTCTGTTTCCCTCTCTTTTAGCCCCCCTTCAGGGGGGTTGGGGGGCAAATACCCCACGCTGCCGGATCAACTCTCCATTTCTTTAATGTTTCTGCCTCAGCCTGAGTTATATATTCCGATTTAACTGCTGTTTCAACAAGCACAGAGTAGTTACTGAGCGTATGTAAGGTGCAATTTTCTGCAGCAAATCCATCAGATGCTTTCTTAAACTCGTAAGTAAATATTGCAACCATACCTAAAACTTCACAACCGGCTTCCCGAAGAGCTTTTACTGCACTAAGGCTGCTTCCTCCGGTAGAAATAAGATCCTCGATAACTACAACTTTCTGTCCCGGTTTAAAAAAACCTTCAATCTGGTTTCCCAAACCATGCTCCTTCGCACCTGATCTTACATATATAAATGGCAAATTGAGTTTATCGGCTGCAAGTGCGCCATGGGCAATTGCTCCGGTTGCAACACCGGCTATCAGATCGGCATTTGGATAGAGCTCATTTATCATTTCAGCAAAGGAATCACGAATATATGACCTTACCTCCGGAAACGAGAGTGTTTTGCGATTATCACAATAGATTGGTGACTTCCATCCTGAAGCCCAGGTAAAAGGATTTGACGGTTGCAATTTAATTGCGTTAATTTGTAATAAGTATTCAGCAGTTTTTTTTGCACTATTTTCCATCAGAATATGTATAAAGTTCATTTCGAAAACAGGTTCATAATGATAAGTCCCGAGCCTGACCGGCTACAAAAGTACGGCTTATTCTATAAATTCTATGATACTAAAGAATTTTATAAGATAATTGCAGATTTTCAATCAAATACCGACATGAATGCCATAAATATATATGGCACCGATATTAAGCACTTATGGAAGATATTCAGAATCTATTTTACTGAAGTGGGCGCTGCAGGTGGATTAGTAAAGCATACCTCAGGCAAATACCTTTTTATTGAAAAGAAAGGCAAACTGGATCTTCCTAAAGGGCACATTGAGGCTGGTGAAGAACCAGAGGCATGTGCTCTGAGAGAAGTAAGCGAAGAGTGCGGGATTAAAGGACACTCAATTGTAAAGTCAATTCCGGCCACTTTTCATACTTATAGCTGGGAAGGTATCTCGTACCTGAAGAAAACTAACTGGTTTCTGATGGAATATGATGGTAAAATGATTACTGAACCTCAGACGGAGGAGGGAATTACAAAAGTTGAATGGCTTTTCCCGGACGAATTAAATAAGATTAAAAGTAATGCATGGTTGTCCCTGATGGATCTGATTAACTCTTCTATTCTCAGAACCTGATGTTTTAGTCTTCTTCCCGTTTATAATCCTTAAGATTAATTATTGCCGGTACAAACCTGGAGGCATCTCCCCCATTTCTGATTATATCACGAACGATAGAGGAATTAATATGACTATGTTCAGGCACAGTAAGAAGGAATACTGATTCTACCCCAGGAGCCATAACTTTATTAACCTGTGCAATTGCCCTCTCAAATTCAAAGTCGGCTGAAGTTCGAAGTCCTCTGATTATAAACCCGGCACCACTATTCTTACAATAATCAACTGTCAGTCCATCGTAATGATCAACTCTAACGCCAGGTTCATTCTGAAAGACTTTTTTAATCATCTCTTTTCTTGTTGTCAGAGAATAGAAACTTTTTTTTAAGGCATTGGCACCAACAGCAATAATAATTTCATCAAACAAGCTCAGGGCTCTTCTGACAATTGCCTCATGACCAATTGTGAACGGATCGAATGATCCCGGGAAAACTGCGATTTTCTTCATTCGAATGATATTTTTTTCGGATTCTTAACCTTTTGATGAAGCAATGCCAGTTCAAGAACACCCATAATAGTTTCAACATAATGAAACTTTAATCCCCTGATATATATTTCCTTTATGTTTTCCACATCTTTTCTGTTCTCTTCCGATACGATTATTTCTTTAATGCTTGCCCGTTTTGCAGCGAGAATCTTTTCTTTAATACCGCCAACAGGTAATACCTTGCCCCTCAGAGTTATTTCTCCCGTCATAGCAAGGTATTTCTTAACTTTCCTTTGTGTGAATGCAGATGCAATTGATGTTGCCATTGTTACGCCGGCAGAGGGTCCGTCTTTAGGAATTGCGCCTTCCGGAACGTGTATATGAATATTCCATTTTTCAGCGAAATTGTCTGGCAAATTCAGCATTTCTGCATTTGACTTCAAGTATTCCAAAGCAATAATGGCCGATTCTTTCATCACTTCACCCAGGTTACCTGTAAGTGTAAGCTTACCTGTCCCCTTACTAAGACTTGTTTCGACGAATAAAATCTCACCTCCGGCAGTTGTCCACGCGAGTCCTGTAACGACTCCTGCCTGATCATTTCCGGCATAGAGGTCGCGGCTATATCGTGACGGTCCCATCATTTCGCTGAGCGATTCCGGGGAAAGTACAGTATTGTATTTTATTTCGGAAGCAATATTCTTTGCAGTGACCCTAACTATTTTTGCCAGACGTTTATCAAGTTCCCGCACACCCGATTCTCGTGTGTATTTTTCGATAAGCATTTCCATCACCTTTTTATCGATGGTGACCTGATCCTTTTTTACCCCATGATTTTCAAGCTGTTTCGGGAATAGATGCCTCTTGGCAATCTCAAGCTTCTCCTCAACAAGATACCCGGTTATTTCGATTAATTCCATTCTGTCTCTCAGGGCAGGACTAATTGTAGCCAGATTATTTGCTGTAGCAATAAACAGAACTTTCGACAGATCGTATTCCATCTCGAGAAAATTATCGAAGAAAGTACTGTTTTGTTCCGGATCGAGTACTTCAAGTAAGGCAGAAGAGGGATCGCCTCTGAAATCCTGTCCTACTTTGTCAATTTCATCGAGAATAAATACAGGGTTCGATGAACCGGCTCTTTTGATACTTTGAATTATTCGTCCCGGCATTGCACCGATATATGTTTTTCTGTGACCGCGTATTTCAGCCTCGTCGTGTAAACCACCTAATGACATTCTGACATACTTTCTGTCGAGCGCTTTGGCGACAGACCTACCGAGGGAAGTCTTTCCCACTCCGGGAGGGCCATAGAGGCAAAGAATTGGCGACTTAAGATCGCCTTTAAGCTTAAGGACAGCCAGATGTTCAAGTATTCTTTCTTTCACTTCGTCCAGGCCAAAATGGTCGCCATCTAGAACCTTTCGGGCATTTATCAGATCAAGGTTATCTTGAGTATACACGTTCCATGGGAGATCCAACAGGGTTTGAATATAGTTTACCTGAACAGAATATTCAGCAGCGGCAGGGTTCAGACGATGCAGTTTATCAAGTTCCTTCTCAAACACCTTTTTAACATCGTCATTCCATAATTTTGATTCCGCTTTTTTTCTGTATTCGTCAATCTCTTTCTCTACAGGGTTGCCTCCCAGCTCATTCTGGATGGTCTTCATCTGCTGATGGAGAAGGAACTCGCGCTGTTGCTGATCAAGATCATTTTTTACCTTCGACTGTAATTCATTCTTCAACTCCAGAACCTGTATCTCCTGAACAAGAAATTCGAGCAGCATAAATCCCCTGTCGCGTAAGATGCTCATTTCCAATAACTTTTGTTTATCTTGAACCTTTATGTCTGTATTGGAACAGATAAAATTAATAAGGTAGGTATTATTCTCAATGTTTTTGATGGCAAAAGAAGCTTCGGGACTGATATTAGGATTGATCTTAATAATCTTAAGTGACATATCTTTTAAGGAACCAATAATAGCATTGAAGTCCTTACTTAATACCTCAGGTTTTATTTCAGGCAGTGTTCTTACCTTTGCAATAAAATAAGGATTATCAGAAACAAGTTCCTGAAGTACCATTCTTTTGCGGCCCTGAATAATTGCAGTTGTTGAGCCGTCGGGCATCTCAAGAAGCTTAACTATTTGTCCGATAGTACCAACAGAGTGAAGGTCTTGAAATTCAGGATTTTCGATATCAGGATCTTTCTGAGCAACCGTACCAACTATTTTGTTATTACGGTATGCGTCTTTTATAAGTTGGATTGATCGTGGCCGACCGATTGAAATTGGAAGAACAACACCCGGGAACAGCACATTATTTCTGAGTGACAGGATTGGAATTGCCTCAGGCACTTCAACATCCTCAAGTTCACCATCGTCCCCATCGGCTATAATTGGAATTATATCTCCTTCACCATCAAGCATATCCTGAAGAAATATCTCAGTAACCGGTTTTCTGAATTTTTTATCCATCTGGTATTTTACTCTTTACTTCTTTACTACGCTCTACCCATTCATTTACTCTCGCTGTATCTCCTACCCCTTTCTTTTTGCCCCCTACCCCCTAAAGGGGGCTTAATTCACTATCATTTAGTTTATTATACTTAGAATCCTTTCCCGAGTTCGCAGCATTAACAGAGCTGAGGAACTATAAAAAATAATACATTCTTCACTTTTGTCTTTTTACTTTTGTCTTTTGTCTTAATTTTCCTCAACTGTCAAATTTACATAAAATTTTTACAATTGATCCGGGAGAAGGGTATGCAATGATTATGCCATGAATTTGCATATAAATAAAAAGCCCCCGAAAGGAGGGCTTCAATTTTATTTATTGGTCAATTATTTCTTTTTACCATGATCCTTATAACGGTTCATGAATTTATCGACACGGCCTGCGGTGTCAACAAGTTTCATTTTACCTGTATAGAAAGGATGTGAAGTATTTGAAATTTCAAGTTTGATAAGAGGATATTCATTCCCATCTTCCCATTTAAAGTTCTCTCTTGAGGGTGCTGTTGACTTACTCAGAAAAGCATGTCCGTTTGACATATCCTGAAACACGACAAATCTGTAATTGCTTGGATGAATACCATTTTTCATTGCTCTGTATTTTTTTGTTCTTTAAAAATCATTATAAATTCTTCCCATTTAGGGTCTGCAAAATTAATTAACATTCTGTAAAATACAAAAGGAATTGCAAAATTATTAATTTTATCACCCTTGCTCTTACTTAATGCCCTGTTTTTCAGCCATTTCATCTTTGTATCTAATGAAAGTCAGCTTATTACTAATAAGATATCTGTATGTAATATGAGTTTTTGCTTTTTTTGCACCCAAAGCTTCATAGATTGCGATCATTTTCGGATTGAAATCACCTACCCATGAAAGTTCAAGTTCCTTAAACCATGGCTTCTTTTTAAAAGCCTTGTAGAGCTGCAGAAATATTGCAGACTCTACTCCGCTATTCTGATACGAAGGATGAACTCCTCCTACGACAGCTCTTGCACGGGTAATTTTATGTGTTAGCTTAAAGTATGCAAAACGCAACAAATTCCATAGATGAAGCTTTCCATTGAAATGCTTAAGAATCTGGTTCAGATCGGGAAAAATAATAAAGAATGCGATGGGTTTGCCATTGAAATATGCAAACCAGATAAGATCCTCATCAATCATTGCTTTCGCTTTTTCAAGCGATTCTTCAAGGAAGGCAGGATTGAGGGGTGTAAAATCTTCTTTAAATACTGACCATGTTGAGTTGTAAATTTCAACGATATCTTTTACGAGCTTTTCAGCATTCCGGAATTCGAAATGCTGAAATGAATATCCTGGTCTTTTAGAAATCCAATCGGCAATTTTCATGATCCGTTCCGGAAATTGCGTGAACTCGTTATTTGATCCCCTAATTTCTCTATGATACGAATACTGCTCAAAATAGTTTTTAAACCCATATTCTTCAAAAAAAGTCCTGTAGTATTTTTTATTGTAAGGCATTCCAAATCCCGGCTGAGTGAATCCCTCCACAAGTAATCCCCAGTTATTATCGTTCTCTCCGAAATTGATAGGGCCATCCATAATCTCCATTCCGTGAGAACTAAGCCAATTTCTGCCGGCATCAAAAAGTAAAAACGCAACTTCTTTGTTTTCAACAACCTCGAAGAAACCAATGCCTCCGGTAGGATGGCTATTAGCAGCCGAACGGGCACGATCGATAAATGCTGCTATTCTTCCAATTGTTTTATTATCATCATCTTTCAGGATCCAACGGATTGCTTCGCCATGTTTAAATGCATGATTCTTCAGTGGTTCAAAAACTGATTCAATACCAGAATCAAGGGGACATACCCAGAATGGATCGTCTCTGTATAGTCTTTTTGGGAAATCAATAAATTCCCTTCGATCCTGATTTGTTTTGACCTCGATTACCTTCATGTTCCTAGTATATTCGAATTATTCCGCGGTCTATAAGGATAAAAAGAATGGAGAGAACAACAGAATAGATGGCGTAAATTCTGAGAGGTATATATTCTGCAGGTCTGATATTCATCTTAACCCAGACATATATTACCATAAAAAGATTATTTGCGGTGTATCCGATAAACGAGGCGAGCGCTACGCCTACCAGTCCATACCCTTTTATCAAAAGAAAGCTTAGAGGGATATTAATACTCAATTCAATAATAGCGGCAATAAGAGCTATATGAGTCTTTTTCCTTCCGACAATTATTGTCTGCGGAAATACAAGCCTTGGTATTATCATCAATGAGTAGATAAGAAATATACCTGCACTTTTATGAAATTCTGCCCTGAACATCAACGGAAAAACCCATCGTGCGAGAAGCATCATAACCATTGTAGCCGGGAACAGAAGGTGCATTAGTTTTGTTGATTTAACCTTTATCAGTTCAAGAGATTCCTTCATCCTTTCGCGGGTTGAAAATTCAGAAAGCATTGCAATACTTAGTCCGTTTGCCAGCATAAGCACTAGTGGAAATTCCTTAGCCCCATACCTGAAAAGGGCAAACATCGCCGGATCCTTGTAAATCGCAGAAATAATAACACCATCGATATATTGTGCGGAACCGCTGATAAGTGTTGTTATTATTAAAGGTGTAGCCAGGTAAAGATGTTCCTTTATAAAACTAACCGAAATTTTCATTTCGGTATAGCGTCTTAACAATATTATAAGCCAGATCCATCTGAGGCCGGTAATAATAAGTAATCCATAAATTGACCAGATTATATCTTTCCCAAATAATAATGGTGTTATAATAAGAATAAGTTGTGCTGTATAAGTATAGACGCCATATTGAAAGATCCGGTATGACCTGTTGTTAAGTAAATAGATGTATTCAATAAGGCACACAGGACTGCTGAGAAGAATGTATAACAATAACAGATTTATATAAGGAACATTACCCTTGTTATGAAATACCGAAAAATTACTTTTAAATATATGGCCAAGAATAAATAACAGAATACTGAAAAAGCATAATAAAAGAAATGCATTGAATAGTTCAGGCGATTTAGCTATTCCTTTATCACCAATTTTATGATAGGTTTTATTTCTTTGGTAAAGGGGAAGAAGAGATTGGATTATTCCGGTGACCCAGAAAAATGTTAATAACGATCCGATAAACATGAACATTTCCCACTGACCGATGTCTTGGATTGAAAGACGACTCTTGGTAATGACTATGCTGATAATAAGAAAGATAACAGGTTTCATCAGCTGAAAAAGCTGCATGCCTGATATATTGTCTATTAACTTTATTCTTTTCAAAACAGGGCTTATACAATTAATAAAAATAAGTGTCTAAAGTGCCTAGAGTACTTAAAGTACTTAAAGTTAATGTTACTGGAATTGTAATCAAAAAATTAAACTTCATTTTTTAAATATACTATAAAGATTATGCATAAAAGCTTATCTTTTGTTGAGACGGTCAAAGATAGTAATAGACATCATTTTGAGAAAATAAAAATAATATTTTGTGATATAGAATATTTGACCTTATTTTGCACTCCGATACGGTGGATGTAGTTCAGCTGGTTAGAACGTCGGATTGTGGTTCCGAAGGTCGTGGGTTCGAGCCCCATCTTCCACCCAAACAATATCATAATAAAACAGGTAGAGACGCAAAATTTTGCGTCTCTATTGTTTGTATACCATCACGTATCTACCTGTATTATATACAATTGTATTATATATACCATTAGACGCAATTGTATTATATATACCCTTAGACGCAAAATTTTGCGTCTCTACGGTTAACGCAATTTGGATTTTGTTGGTTTTTTATTTCCTGTATATTTATAATATGCCAGGAATGAAAGAGATGCCAAAACAATTACTGCGATATAAACAAACGATGGCACCGGAACTGGGTCTCCTGATGCGTATGAATGCATACCAGACAGATAATAGTTTACTCCGAAATAAGTCATCAGAACCGAACTGAAGGCGAACAGCGATATCAGATTAAAAGTGAATATATCTTTCATTCCCGGTATGGTGCGGCTGTGAATTACGATACTATATATTATTATGGTAATAAGCGACCATGTCTCTTTTGGATCCCATCCCCAATAGCGACCCCACGATTCATTTGCCCATACAGCTCCCAGAAAAGTACCTATCGTAAGAAAATAAAGCCCAAGAGTAAGGGTTTTAAAATTAATAACTGTTAGTTCATCAATAGTCACAGCTATCCGATCCCTGTTCTTTTCGTTAGACAATGCAAGTAATATCATTGTTATGAGCCCAAGTATAGCACCGAGGCCTAAAAATCCATAACTACCGGTAATTACCGATACATGCAGAGTAAGCCAGTACGACTTAAGTACAGGTACAAGATTGGTAATCTCGGGATCCATAAAACTCAAATGAGCTACCATCAGAGTCATTGAGGCCAGCACTGCAGTTGCTGACAATGCAAATGCCGATTTCCGGCTGAAAATAAAGCCTGCCAGCAACGTTACCCACGAAATGAATATCATCGATTCATATCCGTTACTCATTGGTGCCCGACCAGCAATATACCACCTGAGACCAATTCCAAGGGTATGAAACAGAAAACCTGCAAAAAGTAACCACCCCAGTACTTTTACAAATAATGATACTTCTTTCCTTCCCCTGATAACCATGGTAATAAGCCCGATAAGCATAATTAATCCAACTGTTGCATAGTACGGAAAGAGTCTTTCAAAAATGCCCATACGGTAATATAACAACTCTGCTCCTATTTTTGATTCAGAAGGAAGATTATAGCCGGCGAATCTTTTCTGATACTCACCTACAGATCCTGTAACCCGCTTGACGGCAGCAATATTATTTGTTTGAAGTGCATCTGAAAAAGCAGGCATTATACTTTGGAGATAAACGGAATCTCCTTTAGTTTCAGCTTTCTTGAGAGCTTCATCAGTTGATCCCCATGCATCTGTTCCGTCTCTAAGAGGAAATAATCTTAAAAAATCGCCCTGATAGATCATATAGATAATATTCACACGTTCATCTACCTTCATGACTTCCTTGTCCAGTTTGTTTCTATCGCCTGGAGCTTTTGCATATGCAGCATTTACATCTTCGGAAATCTTGTAGGTACCGCTCCCATCAAGTTTTACAAGGTCGGCAAATGAAGCAAGGTTTCCCCGAATGCCCAGTTTGACCTGTAGCTCTTTACTTGAAACAGTGATCATGGGTACATCTTTCCAGTTATTAAAATCGAAGTGCAATCCCAGAAATACCTGCATTGAAGTAAGACCTTCAAACTCATTCGACCTCGTAACTTTTCTAAGAATATCATTACTTAAGGTAAAGAGGGGTTTAGTCCGGCCTTTCTGATCCTGAATAAGTACCTTTCCAAACTCCTCTGCTACAGCCTTATCCGGAACCAGTTTCTGTGCATTTAGAGAAGTGACTCCCGATAAAATCAGGAACAGAATAACCAAAGGAAGAGATTTTCTTATATTAGACTTCCAGTGTGAAGGGTTAATTTTGCGAAAAACGGTGTCTTTACTGATCAATGCCAGAATAATAAAAAAGAAGAGAAGTGCATATCCGGTGTATGTAACAAGCATACCCGCCATATCGTGATTTACGGAGAGGATTGTACCTTTTTCATCCTGATCGTAGGAAGACTGATAAAACCTGTAACCTTTATATTTGAGAATATTGTTCATGAAGATAGTGTAAGGTTTTTGAATGTTGGCCGACTTGTCGATCAGAACAACATTGCTTTTATAACCGGACGGACTTGTTGAACCAGGGTATCTCTCAAGAACAAATGAATTAAGCTTTATGCTGAACGGTAAAATTGTACTCATTGGACCATAACTGAGCTCAACCATTTTTCCATCTATCTGACAATTGCCGTTAGTCACCACATCGGTGGGTCTCTCCCATAGATAAACTGTTTGCGATTCACTCCCGCTATAAATATGAAATATGAAGGCATTTTGTCCGGTAGTCTGCTCGGCAGGGTTAACTGCCACTGCTTTCAGTGCATCACCGGTAGCTTGAACTTCCACGGCATTTGGAATTATCTTTGCCAACACCAGCTCATAATCCTTACCATTTATAATTATGGTCTTTTTATAATCCTCAGCAGAAACAGATGTCATGGAATATTTTTGAGAATTACTCTCTAATATACTTCCATTTGCATCCTTAATTGAATACCCAATAAACTTATCGTTTGAAAAACATGCGTTCTGTTCCTGTCCCTCGCGAATATGCATTGACCCTTCCCAGCCGAAATACCTGGTAATTCCTGCACCGACGATCATAATAATAAATGAAACGTGAAAAAGCGCTACCGCCAGCTTTTCTCTTTTGTACAATTTCAGAATGATTAACCGTCCTGCAAGGTTTACCACGAGAAGTAACAATATCAGTTCAAACCATTTGGTGTTATAGACCATGCTATAAGCCGCAGGCGATCCAAAGTCATTTTCGATAAAGGTGGCTGCTGCCATTGCAGCTGCAAATGATAAAAACAACACCCCCATAAATACCGGTGAAAATAGAAATTTAATGTACTTCATAATCATTATAGTAATTTGTTAAATATTTAATTGTTTGGTCGGAAGTCGGAAGTCGGAAGACCGAAGTCCTCACTCCTCACCCCTCATTCCTCACTCCTCACTTTTCACCCCTTCTCTGAGATCTGAATAAGTCTTTCTCTATCCAGAATTTTTATTTTTGATGAATCAGAATAAATCACTCCTGAATCTTCAAGTTCCTTTAAGATCCTTACAACACATTCTTTGGCCATAGTAGTCATTTCTCCAAGTTCCTGACGTGACAGGATCATATCATACTCATCGCTTTTGAACACTTCATCTGAAAAATACAATAAAGCCTCCGCAAGTCGTCCCGACATTCTCTTTTGTGCCAGGTTAACCATATGGATCATTGTTTTCTGAGATTTTGCACTGATATCTTCCATAAGACTCTCAGCAAATGCACCATTAACTCTGACTAGTTGCCGGAAGATATCGAAGCTTATGAAACATGCCTGAACTGTTGTTATCGCAGACACTGAATAAGTATGTCGTGAATTCACATATGCACCCGGACCAATAATTAATCTTCCGGGCATGGCAATGCCAGTAATAAAGTTCTTTCCGTTAATTCCCTCAATATATGTCTTAGCCAGTCCGTTAGCCATAAACAGAGCATTTGAAGTAGGGGATCCTTGTTTTAGCATAATCTCTCCGGGTTTAAAGGTTGCCTCGTACCTGTTTTCATTTATTGTTTGCAGTTCACTTTTAGTCAGATGCTTAAAATTCTTCCATCTCTTCGTACAACTTTCACAATTCTCGATTACATTTGTGTCTGACATATTTCTCCGATTAAAGGGTTCAAAAATAGGTTTTTAATAACTAAACCAACTACAAAGCTAATAAATATCATTCGTACAATTGATATTTATCACGAACATACGATATATCTATCAACATTAAATATCGTAAATAGCATAATAACTGTTAATAATATAACAGTTCTAATTATTAGCTTGCATGACGAAATTTTAACTAAATAACCCAATATGAAAAACCTAGTCAGATTATTATTACTGCTTACCGTAGTCGTTTTTATTCTTACTTCCTGTGAAGGACCAATGGGACCGTCAGGCAAAGATGCGAATGAGAGTTGTATTTTATGCCATAATACACCAAATCAGGATGCGAAATTAGCCGAGTACCATCTTTCAAAACATTTTTATGGGACTACTAGTGCAAGAAATACAAAATATTGTGCCAGGTGTCACACTAAAGAAGGTTTTATAGAGATTACCGGTGCCGGAACATATGTAGTATCAAACGACATCCCTAATGCTACAAGAATAGACTGTGAAACCTGCCATAAGCATCGTGCATTTGATTTTGCTGACGATACGGTTAGTTTTATTCTAAGGACCAATTCGCCGATAGCATTGAATTACTTAAATAATTCAAAAACTGTAGATTTTGGTAAAATTGATAATCTCTGCGTTACATGCCACCAGATACGCGGAGTGACAACCCCTACCGTTTATAAAAATTCAGCTGACAGTATTGCAAAAAAAGCGGATGCAACATGGAAACAGCTTCCTTACTTCCCACTTGACAATGCAAAAGAGGGTACAACTGTAAAATTACAGATCGGACAGAGCTTTGCAGTACACGATGGTAACCAGTCTAATCTCTTTTCCGGGATAAATGGCTACGAATATGCTGGCAAAACTTATACCAGAACATGGAAACATTCTGACAATTCATGCACTGATTGTCATATGAATGAATATGATCCTACAACAAAAACAGGAGGGCATACATTAATTCCTAACGAAGCAAAATGTACGGCATGCCATGGTTCTGATAAATTAACTATAATCCAGACAGCTGTTGATGCCAAGCTTAAGGAATTAGGTGATCTTTTGGCTGCCAGAAAACTTTTCAAAATTACTGTAAGTCATGGTGTTTCAGGTTATGCACCAGTAGAATCACATGATTATTACGGTGTTCTTTTCCCTACCACTCAGACCACTACAAAATTTGGTGTTGCTCTTACTAGTTACAATACTGTATCACCAACAACAGGTCTTGTAGTTTATGCAAGCACAGTTAAAGTGGGCACAGATCCCGATTATGCTACCAGACCGGGTCGTGAATGGAAATATGGAGAAATTGGCGCTGCCTACAATTATGGTTTTATTAACAACGAATTATCACGTGGCGTTCATAATCCCAAATATGCAATAGATCTTTTACAGAAATCAATTGATTGGTTGAAAGCAAACTAATTTCAACTATAATAATACCTTCATAAATAGCAAAGGCTGTCAGAAATGACGGCCTTTTTTTTGCATTATAATTTGAAACCTATTCAAAACACCAGGGGCAGGTCACGCAAAAAAAACAGGGACACGTCACGTCAAAAAAAGTAGGGACCGGTCGCGACCAGTCCCTACAACAATGTTTTAAATATTTCAGGAATGTTATTTTTTAAATGTTCTCATGTAATTAACAACATTCCAGATATCATTATCAGCTAATTTACCTTCATATTTAGGCATTTCGCTTCTTCCTGTTTTAGTTTTATAGAAATGATCGCCATCACTCTGTCCCTGGAAATCAGCTTTTGAAAAATCGCCCGGGAATTCTTTAAGAGCCCTTGCTTTTACACCGTCGCCCAGTCCGGCTTTTCCGTGACAGGAAGCACAGTTTTTTGTATATATAGCAAGTCCGGCTTTTGTACTTGCGTCACCAGTTGCAACTGGATTTTTCATCGTTTTGAAGTTAGCCGGTACAACCCAGGGTTTCGGTTGAGCAACCAATGTTGCACTCAAAACCAAAACGGCAGCGCCTGTAAAAAATAATTTCATTGTTTTCATAAAAATTAGTTTTAATTAATAGTATAAATGCAATTATCGTGCAAAAGATTTCTTTACATTCAAAATTCTTCTTTTATATTTAATCAGTACATAAAATAATACTTATAAGTCTGATTAAAACAAAGATACAACGTTCGCTGACAATGGCAAAGAAAAAAGGTATTAAATAAATCATCTTTAGTGCCTCTGCTTTAAAAGGTACTAAAATTTATTTCAAAAATCACTTTCATACATAGAATATAAAGCATAAATTGCTTTTGTGGTTATTAATATTCTTAGCTTTGTTATACAAAACAATATTTCAAAAGTCTTTTTGAAAACTCGTCCTTCAAAGAATAGTTTTTATAGCTGAAAATGAATCAAATACACAAATGCCAAAGAATTTAAAAACATTTATTATAACATAATATGAGTATCCGGAATGAATAATATTGGATTTGGGGATCCTTCGCTAACGCTCAGGATGACATTGTGGTTTTGTGGTAAAGTGGGAAAGAAGTGGCGATTCGCAAACTATTGTTTCTTAGCCGGTACTTTTCAGCGAATCGCCACTTCTTTCCCCTCTGTGACCCCGCAAAGCCCTGTCATCCTGAGCCTCAGCGAAGGATCTCCTATTCAATTGTTTTATAATTATTATTGATAACCGATACTCATATAACATTATATCAATATTTAACTGACAATAAATTAATATGAAGGATAAAACTTACAGTAGTGTCAGAATCCCGTTTATTATTATGATGCTTTTTCTTGTTTTATTTTTTGGCTGCAAGAAAAGAGAATCGGAGAGTAAAAAAATATTAAAACCTGAAGATTTAAAAACTGAAATCATAAAGCCTGACACTACAACAGAATTTGCAGTTGAGGCTCCTCCATTCAGCGATGGAATATATCCGTGTACCGACTGTCACGCAAATTTTGCTCCTAATCCTGTCCGAAGAACTTTAACAGAATGGCACGAGGATATTTCAGCAATGTTTAATCACGACAGTGAAAACCGTTGGTGCCTTGACTGCCACGATCTTAAGAACAGGAACTATCTAAGGCTTGCAAGCGGGAAATTATTGGATTTTAAGGAATCATATAAACTTTGTGGTCAATGTCACGGGGAAAAGTACAGAGACTGGAAAGTAGGTGTTCATGGAAAAAGAACTGGTTTCTGGAATGGAAAAAAAGAGTATTTGCTGTGTGTAAATTGTCATAATCCACACTCTCCGAAATTCAAGGAACTAACTCCGGAACCACCACCTGTAAGGCAGGACAGTATTAAATAATTATTAAATTGAATATTCAGGAATATGAAAAACGAAAATTCAAGAAGATCGTTTATTAAAAATATTTCATTAGCAACATTCTCGGCACTCGCACTTTCAAGTTGCGATACCAAAGCCTTCAATAAATTTCTTCAGAAGAATTTCAAGACTTTATCAAAGAAAGAGAAGGATGAAATAATTAAAAATCTGGAAGTTACATACAAAGAGAAGTACGGCAAAGAGTTTCATGTTTCCGACAAGCCTGCCATTGATGGTACTTTGTTTGGCTATGCCCTCGACTTATCGAGATGTGTTGGCTGCAGAAAATGCGTTTATGCCTGCGTAAAAGAAAACAATCAATCACGTGACCCACAGATTCATTGGATTGAAGTTCTTCAGATGGAGAAAGATAAAGGGATTGATTTTACTAATTCAAATGCTCAATACAATCCGGAGAAAGTTCCGGAGCCCGGATATTTTTATGTGCCCGTACAATGCCAGCAATGTAAAAACCCTCCATGTGTAAAAGTTTGCCCTGTAAAAGCCACATGGCAGGAACCCGACGGTATTACGGTAATCGACTATAATTGGTGTATAGGATGCAGATATTGTATGGCTGCATGCCCTTACGGAGCACGTCATTTTAACTGGGGTGAGCCAAATGTGCCTGTAGAAGAACTAAATACAGAAGTCCATTACTTAGGGAACAGACCAAGAATGAAAGGAGTAGTTGAAAAATGCACCTTCTGCATTCAAAGAAGCCGGGAAGGAAAATACCCAGCATGTGTTGAAATATGCCCGGTAGGTGCAAGAAAATTCGGAAATCTGTTAGATCCGAATAGCGAAATAAGATACATTTTAGAAAACAAAAGGGTGCTTGTTCTTAAACAGGAATTAAACACACAACCTAAATTTTACTATTTCTTTGGCGTATAGACAGATAATAGTAGAAAATAGTGGAATAATGGAATAATGGAATAGTGGGATCATTAATGTAAACAAACTGAATTTAATATGAATTTTATCCGTTTTATTTCAGGCAGTATAAAAATAATTTTCCACGGCAGCAAAATATATTTTGCCTGGCTTACTTTCTTGTTAATCTTAATAATCTGGGGAGGGACAGGCTATTATAACCAGCTGACTCACGGGCTTATCGAAACTCATATGCGCGATTCAGTATCGTGGGGTTTCTATATCGGTAATTTTACATTCCTGGTCGGAGTTGCAGCAGCTGCAGTAATGTTAGTTATCCCTGCTTATATTTATGACTGGAAACCCATTAAGGAAATTGTAGTCTTTGGAGAATTACTGGCTGTGTGTGCTGTAATTATGTGTATTTCATTTATAGTTGTTGATATTGGAAATCCATTACGTTTCTGGCATATGCTTCCTTTGTTGGGAACAATGAACTTCCCTTCTTCAATGCTAGCCTGGGATTTTTTCGTCCTGAACATCTATTTATTACTTAATCTATTTGTAGTAACTTATTTATTGTATTGCCATTTTTACAAGAAAGAATACAAAAGATCACTTGTTTTACCTCTTGTTTTAATTAGTATCCCAATGGCAGTTGCAATACACACTACCACTGCCTTCCTTTATAATGCTTTACCAGGGCGGGTATTCTGGAACAGCGCTTTACTTGCTCCAAGATTCTTAGCCTCAGCATTTTGTTCCGGTCCCGCAATTCTTCTTATTCTTTTTCAGGTTCTCAGAAAAACTACAAAGTTCGAAATAAAAGATGAAGCTATCTGGAAAATAGCAGAACTGATGGTATATGCAATGTTTATCTACCTGTTCTTCACCATAGCTGAACTTTTTAAAGAGTTCTATTCAGGGACCGAGAATATCCTGTATTGGAAGTATCTTCTGTTCGGTATCGGAGATCACAGAGAAATAGTCCCCTATAGTTGGTCGTCAATTGTTATGGGCTGCATAGCATTTGTGCTTTTTCTGATACCAAAAACCCGCAAAAATTTTGTCACTCTGAATATAGGAGCTGTTCTTATTTATGCAAGTGTTTATATAGAAAAAGGAATTGCCTTAATTGTACCAGCCTTTACTCCTGATGTTTTAGGGCAAATATATGTTTATACCCCATCTGTAACTGAAATCAGAATAGCAGTTATGATATTTTCACTTGGATTTTTACTATTTACTTTCCTATCAAAAATTGCTATATCTATAGTTTTTGATGACTATAATATTGATAGTATAAATCAAAAAAAGAGACTGCCCGGATAGGTACAGTCTCATATCTTTAAGAAAATATATCCTTCCGGTTACTTCTTTAATGTTCTTACATAATTAACAATATTCCAGATATCATCATCTGATAATTTGCCTTCATATTTTGGCATATCACCTCTTCCCGTTTTAGTCTTGTAAAAATGTTCCCCATCAGTCTGATTCTGCGATTCTGCTTTTGTAAAATTAGTTGGGCTTGTTTTAAGCGATTTTGACTTTGGTCCATCTCCAAGACCTGTTTTTCCATGGCATGCTGCACATGTTTTAGCAAAAAGGGCCTGACCTGCTTTGACACTTGCGTCGCTGGTGGCAACAGGATTTTTCATTGATTTGAAGTTTGCCGGAACGACCCATGCTTTGGGCTGGGCAACTAATGATGCACTAAAAAATAACACCACTGCGCTTAAGAGTAAGAGTTTAAATGTTTTCATCATAATATATTTTAATTAATATTCCTGTACAAAGATCGTGCAAAAAAATCAAATTCTGTATTCTTCTTTAGCTTTCCTTTTGGCATCCATTTTTATCCTTATAAGACTAATCAGAGCAAACAGGTAATGCCCCCATACACCTATTAACAAAACAGAAAGAGTATAAATCATCCATTTAGGAGCGGTTTTTGTCCAAAGAGCTCTGTGAGATGTGGGTACAGAATAATCTGTTGTTAAACCCCATTTCAGAGTCTCTCTTTTCTCAACATTACCAAAAGCAGGATTCTCTTCAAATCTCGCAACGAGGGTTAGATTACCTTCCTTGTCACCGGGCAAATCAGCTGGAAATTCAACACTCGCTTCTCCGGCTTCATTTAGTGTCAGCTCGCTTATTGGCAAAAGACTAAACATTCGGGGAACATATACTTTAACTGCTTCACCCGAAACCGGCTTTTCTTTTCCACTTTCTATTACTGTGGCTTTTACGGATATAGTCCTGATACTGTCAACTAAAGTCAGGGTCATTGCTAGTCTTACATCCTTTATTGTTACTTCGGAAGTGCCTGATGCTATAGTATCGTTCCCTTTAAATTCTGAACTGAAAGACCACATTCCATCTTTGTCGGAATTAAGATTGAAATCGGTGCTGAGTTCAAATCTTGCAACGCCTTTATTATCTGTAAGAATTTTCGCTAACGATTCCTTTTTATCAGCTCCCGTAAAAAAGGAAATTTCCATTCCCGACAAAGGCAGTTCAGCCCTGTTCTTTGAATAGGTCAGAGTAGTTTGCAGAATACGTTGATCATCAGTGTTTTTAAAATACTGTAGAGTTACATATGGGCTTATTTTAGTTACTTCCTGAGCAAAAGTTCCGGATGTAAAAAATGGAAGAACTGATAAAACCAAAATTGTATATATTGTCTTTTTTCTCATGATTTTATCCGTTACTTCAATATTTCATTTTTATCCTTCTCCTGCATTTCTGATATAGAAATTATGGGAGCAATTTTAGAAACAAGCATAAACAGCATTGCGAACACAGAAACACCTGCGAATGTTAATGACCATTCTACCCATGTTGGCGAATAAGTAATCCAGTCAGGACGTGTATCCTGTATTGGCAGGAAAGGTGTTTCGAGAGTGGGTATTACAATAATATAACGGTTAACCCAAAGTGCTGTAACAGCAATAATTGCAGCAATAGTAATATTAGGTATTGTTCTGAATTTTGGAAAAGCAATTATTATGCAAGGAAGCAGAATACCAATATAGTTGGCAAAAATAAAAAGCGAATAATAATCTGTAAACAATTTGTCAATCAGGATAGAGTCCATTTTAATAGATCCATACCATTTGGTCAGATAATCGCTGAAAGTAAAGTATCCATAGAACGCTGCAATTACTGTAAGAAGGACACCAACATTTACAAAATGACGCTGAGTGATGTATTCTTCGAGATGATATATTTTTCTGAATATCCACATCAGGATAATCAATAATCCGGTGCCCGAAAATACTGCTGCAATAACGAAATAAGGACCAAAAATTGTAGAATGCCATCCGGGTTGAAGCGTTACACCAAATATCCACGCTAAAACTGAATAAACTATGATCGCAATTGCTATTACCATTGCAGCCATTACCATTCGGGCGTTAGAAAGTATCTTATGTTGCTGTTCTGTTCCGGTGAATCCGAGAGAAAGAGTTTTGTAAAGTTTCTTTTTCCAGGGAGCAACTTTCAAATCAGGATAATCGCGAAGAATTGCAAAGTCTTCAATAAATGAAAGATATAGATAAAGAAAGCATCCGGCAAGGTCAGTAATGATTGCTATTACGTCCCATGTTATTGGTGACTGAATGCGTGGGTAAAGAAAAAGGAAATGTAATCTGTCGAGGCGACCGATACAGAAAAAAATAAAGAATGGTCCGATAATAAGTGAAATGATTGTAATCAACTCAGCCATTCTTATTATTGGCTTCCTCCAACCGGTATGAAACAAATGAAGAACACCTGAGATCAAAGCACCGGAATAGCTTAATCCCATAAAAAAAATAAAGTTTACAATGTAGAAACCCCACACCACATTATCGCGCATCCCTGTAACTATATGCCCTTTCGATATCTGCTGGTAAAGCCCATACACTCCCACAGAGAAAATAGCAAATAAGATAAAAAAGGTAACATACCATTTTATGCTTGTCTTCTCAATTTCCGGCGTAAGATCGCTGATTAACTTTCTATCTGCTTCCATACTCTTTCAGATTAAAATTGAATGGGTTATCTGGGGCCAACGTTTTTATATCTGTCCTTTATCGATTTTTCCGTATCCTCCAATCCGCTTTCAACCGGAAACATTCTTTGTGTAGGAGGCAGATAATATACACTTGGGAGAGTTCCCAGTTCCTCGCGGTATCTATACCCGGCTCTATCGAGCATTAGTTTGCTGAACCTTTCGGTTTCATTTCCATTGGTTACTGTATCTTCCAGAATATCACCAAAATATATAACTCCCATAGGACAGGCTGATACACAGCGTGGCAACTCACCTAACCTGAGTTTATCGGCGCAGAAAACGCATTTCCCTACTGTTCCTTCTGTTGCAGGAATATTTGTCTCGGGATCATAAACATGTCCTTCAGGTACTTTAACTTCCGGATCTTTCCAATTGAATACCCTTGCGGAAAAAGGGCAGCCGGTCATGCAAAACTTACAACCAATACAGCGCTGATTATCAATCAGAACAATACCATCAGCACGTTTAAATGTTGCCCCAACCGGACAAACACTCACACACATAGGCTTATCGCAATGAAAACAGGGACGGGGAAACCAGTATTTTGCAGTTGTATTATCATCCTGCAAAAGATAGAGTCTCATCCATTCATGGTCTTTAGGAAGCAAATGACCTTCCTGACAGGCCTCAACACATTTTCTTGCATTTTTGCAACGTGCCAGATCAATTACCATAGCGAATTTCCTGTTAGGCAGACCAGCCCTTGCTTCCAGCTTATGTTCTTCAACAGTTTCATTTTTGGCAGGTTGAATATCTTTGGGAGATTGTATATCATCCTGATCTACTTCAACAAGTTTGCCTTCAGGTGATAGGAGTTTTACAAGATTACCCGATTTTGCTTTTGCTTCGTTGCCTTTCAACAAAGAACTTCCTGCAATTCCGGCTACTGAGATTGCACCAACACCGACGCCAACCTTTTTTAGAAAATTACGCCTCGATGAACCATCACTTAAATTTTCCGCTTCATCTTTCATCTTACTATTTTTTTAACTCTGGTGCTCATCATCCCTGTGGTATCCTGAGATCATACCCCAGAAAAGAGATGTTGGTTTGGCTCCAAGAGTACAGGTATAAATGTGAATCAACATGAATATCGACAAGAAGAATCCCATTGAAATATGTAATATATCGGTATATATGAGTCCGCTTATACCGAAAAACTTTGAAACAGTTATTTCCGGAAAAAGCAATCCGATACCTGATATAATTAGCAATGGAACAGCAACATACATTGCAAGAACATAAGTCACTTTTTGCAATGGATTGAACTTCCGTTCCTCAGTTACCGGAAAAGGGTGCTTTTCCCCTTTGAACATACCAAGGGAATAATATTTCAACTGACTGAGAAGCTCGTTAAGAAAATTCTCCTTACTTATTTTATAGTACCTGCCATTTTTTGTCAAAAGGTTACCAGTCACAAAAACTATGAAGTTGATGGTCAAAATCAGTGCAGAAAAATTATGCCATTTTATGGCTGTGGCAAAACCTACAATATATGATGCATTTTCTTTGTCGGTATATTGCATACTTAAACCGGTAATAATAAGAATAAGAAACAGGATAGCATTTAAAACATGCCAGAGTCTTATCCATTTTGGGTAAAGATACATTCTAGTCTACTTTAATAAGTTTTATTATTTTTTCTTATCCTGAACACAATATGAATTCCGATAACTCCTATAACACCTATCAGTAAGATCAGGCTTAACAGATTCAGATATTCATTCCTGTTTGCACCTATAACATACGATTCGTTAAGAATTATACCGTTGAAGAAACCATCGCGTCGCTGAGCTTTCGATTCAAATTTATAAAGCGAAGCCATCAGTATTGAATTCTGTGAATGGCATTCATTGCATCGCTTTACTGCTTCTTCTTTTGGTAGTATCAGGTGAGAAATCTTTATACTGTCATTTATCTTTGTATGACATTCTATACATCTTACACTCTTGAAATGTGTGGCCTGATTTGGCAGCCAGTCGTGCTTTTGAATGAGACTAATCTCCTCCTTATCAGTAAGTAGCTGAAAATGGTCAAAGTTGGAATGACAATTAAGGCAAATCGCGTTGTCATAAGCTATAGTCTCCTTCAGGTTATCCTTGTTTCGTACAGTAATCTTGTAACTATGTGGGTCGTGGCATTTCCAGCATGAAAAACCTTCTTCCTCCAGTTTAAAGTGAGTACTTTTCTGATATTCCGACTCAATCTCTTCAAAATGATACTGAGCAAATTTTTCATCGCCACCATGACAATCGATACAGTTATATTTCTGTTCCATTCTCAGCTCGCCGGCATGAGGGAATTTTAAGTATTGTTCTGAATGACAGTCCGTACAGCTAAAGCTTTTATGATTTGAATTGTAAAAGAGTTCTCTTTTTACAATTCTTTCCGAATACATCAGTTCTTTTACCTGTCGCCCGAGCGTTTCATTGGTGTATTCGTATTTACTCTGACCATGACATTTGAAACACCTTTCATTATCTTTCTGAAAAGGAGATACAAATGTGTTAGTATCCGTGGCACTCTGATTATTCATTTTAAAACCGAATACTTCTGCATGAGAAGCAGAAGTATAACAGAATAAAAACAAAATTTGAATAATCAGGAATCTGAAAATCTTCATTAATGATTCCGGTTATTGTTTAGAATCTAACGGTTATGTTAAACCCAATCAGGTAATCACCTTTTGTAAAATCATTGGTATTATACAAGAGATTCCTCTGATTGACAATTTTATTAAAGTTAGCGACAAATATCTGGAAGGTATGAGTTGCTGTGTTTATTTCCCAGCCCAATGCAAGGTTTGGTTTTGGCTGTACAGGAATATCTTGCTTTGTGAGCAGTTGATCATATTCAAAAATGACGGAATGGGCTCCGAATAAATTAGCACGTGCTCCAGCTGAAACTCCAAAATTAAGATTCTTATAACTGGTTGTATCTGTTTTCGGAACAGAATTATAATAAGAGACTGAGGGAGCAACCTGTACAGAGAACATCTCATTAATCTTACGGGCAGCAATAAGCTGTGTGAAATAAGATAACCTGTGAATATTCCTGTATCTGTCTGCAGGACCAAACACCTCTTCTTTTTCTAAATCAATTACAACATTTCCAAAGTAAGAAAGAGAAACAGGCATGCTGTTGTCTTCAGTCTGTTGAAGGATAAGATATTTCCACTGAATATCCTGTTGTTTGTAGTCTTTTGTTGTTCCTGCACCAATCATCAATCTGTCTGTAATACCATAATTCAAGCCAATTCTTGTATTAGCTGAACCCTGAATTCCATAAAGATTATGATAATCTACTATATTGCTGAATCTATGATGAATTTCCAGTTCCAGACCGCCTTTATAAGGTGTGGATACTGTATTATTATCAATAAGAATTGTTGTTCCAAAAGTAAAACGAACCAGTTTGGATCCTTCCGTCGCAGTAGAATCAGTTTGTGCGAATAAAGGAGAAATGAGTAATGATAATGTCAGGATGATAAAAATCTTTTTCATATTTATTGGTTTTATCAGGTTTAATTATTTTTAATTATTAAGGGCTCCCTGGTTAATCCAGTAGAGAACTTTTTGTTTCTCAGTAGAGGTTGTTCTGGAAGCGTGACTCGCACTATTTATTTGTACATACAATCCGCTTGCCTCTCCGGGAGGGGTAATAAATTTTAGCTTCGTTAGTGCCGCAAAAGACTTTCCGTCTCTGAGGTCAGGTGCCTGAGCTCCACCATGACAGGATATACAATTTGCAGTAAATATAGGCTGAATATCAGCTTCAAAATGCCAAACTGCGTTAGGGTCAACCGGACGAGGCAGATATGCATACTTTTCGCATGAAGTAAACCCTTCCACACCTGCAACTAGAACCAATACAACCAGTATCTGTCTGATCCTCTTAAATCTCTGATTCATATTTTTATCTTTGTTAATTTATTCACAAAGATATCTTATTATCCTGATTAATAGTGTTTAGATGTGCTAAATTTGGTATGTAGACACTGCTCTTTAGCATATTGAAAATTGATCTATATCA
>DATCHE010000150.1:0-11384 GCA_036508535.1 Bacteroidales bacterium
TTCGAATTTAAGTTTGCGAATTTAATAAATAAAACAACATCCGCAATCTTCTGAGCCTCCAATGGGACTCGAACCCACGACCTGCTCATTACGAATGAGCTGCTCTACCAACTGAGCTAAGGAGGCAAAAATTTGCGCAAATATAGTAAAAAGCTTTAAAGGCTGTAGATGCTTTAAATGCTTTAAATGGGAAAGAACCTGGTATTTACTGAATTGCTTCACCTATATAGCCTTTACAGCGTCTACATCCTCCACAGCCTCAATCCCTCCTTTCCAGTGCTTCTAATCTTCTGAGCAACGGTGGGTGAGAATAATGAAAAAATACATAAGTAGGATGAGGCATCATGTTTGACAGGTTCTTGATAGATAGTTTCTTCAAAGCCTCTGCCAGTAATTCCGGTTTATAGTTTTCTTTGACGAATCGGTCAGCAGCAAACTCGTTTTTCCGTGAAATAGAATTTGTAAACAAGCCAATAATTAAGGATAAAGGGCTATACAGTATGCCAAATACGATCAACCCAAGATGGAAGCTTGTGCTTTGAGATCCCAATGCCTGTGCGAGCATTGGAGAATTAACAACCAATGAAAAAAGGAAAAGCATTAATCCGGTAATAAAAACAGACATTACCAGATTAAGTAAAATATGTTTCTTTTTATAATGACCTATTTCATGAGCCAGAACGGCCACTATTTCTTCTTCTGAAAATTCTTTTAACAATGTATCGTATAGAACAATTCTTTTTTTAGGTCCGAATCCGGAAAAATATGCATTAGCTTTTGTACTCCTTTTTGAACCGTCTATGATATAAATATTTTTAAGTTGAAATCCTGTTTTTAATGCAAAAGTCTCAATCTGTGACCTTAACGATCCTTCATGAAGCGGGGTTTGCTTGTTAAAAAGAGGGACTATCAATTCCGAATAGAACAGGTTGATGAAAATTGAAAAGACTGTAACCAATCCCCACGCATATAACCAGAAATTTTTTCCGGTCTTGTAGTAGAACATTGTTACCAGTCCAAGTACAGGGACTCCTACCAAAAGAGCAATACCCCACGATTTGAAATGGTCAGTAATGAAAGTTCTGATAGTCATTGTGTTGAAACCGTATTTCTTTTCAATAACAAAAGTGTCATACCAACTGAATGGAATATTAATGAGATCTGAGGCAAAACCTATTATTCCGAAAAACAGTAATGAGACAAGCACCTGGTTCATACTTACTGAACGGGCCAGAGTATCAATCATGACAAATCCACCGGCAACAATCATTAAAATTATTATTGCAAGATTGAAAGTAGATGAAAATAATAAAAGACGGTTATTTTCTTTATGATACAGTTGGGATTTCCTGTATTTTTCTTCGTCGCATATACCTTTTAATTTTTTGGGAAGTGATTCTGACCACATTTTGGAATTCAGATGATCGAGATATCTTTCAATGAGGTATCCTGCAACAGGAATTATCAGAATTAAATAAAAGATGGAATTGTGCATCGATCAGCAGTCTATAGATAAAAGAAGCAGGGCGCCCGTTTAAAATATGTGTGGAATAAATATGTCTCGCTGCATTTCCTCGTGCTAAAAAGGATAGGCGCCCTGCAGGTCTGTAAAGATATAAAAAAAAATTAAGTTAGCATACCACCACAAACATGAATTATTTGTCCGGTTACATAGGAGGATAGTTCTGATGCAAGGTACAAGGCTGTATTTGCCACGTCCTCAGGGGTTCCTCCACGTCTGAGCGGTATTTTACCAGCCCATTCCGTTTTTACATCTTCAGGCAATTTTTCTGTCATTTCAGTTAAAATAAAACCGGGAGCAATTCCATTGCATCTTATGTTTCTTGATCCAACCTCCTTAGCAACGCTTTTAGTAAATCCTATTATACCGGCTTTTGAAGCGGAATAGTTACTCTGACCTGCATTTCCGGATATCCCAACTACTGAACTCATGTTAATAATAGACCCGCTTTTCTGTTTTAGCATAGTCTGAAGAACGGCCTTAGTAAGATTAAATACAGATTTAAGATTTACAGCTATCACCGAATCCCATTGATCTTCAGTCATACGCATAAGTAAAGTATCTCTGGTTATCCCGGCATTATTAACAAGAATATCAATTCTGCTGAAATCTTTAACAACTTCATTTATAACACGTTGTGAATCATCGAAATTAGCAGCATTAGAAACATATCCCTTCGCTTTAACACCCAGAGCAGCTATCTCCTTAATTGTTGTTTTAAATTCTTCATCATCTACAATGTTTGTAATGGCTATATCAGCGCCTTCTATCGCAAACCTGATCGCTATTGACTTGCCAATGCCTCTTGATGCTCCGGTAATCAGAGCGGTTTTTCCTTCAAGTAATTTCATTTTTAAACTATTAAAATTCGTGCAAAGATAAAAGAAAGTCTGTAAAGTCTGTAAAGTCTATTACTCCCCTGACTTTCGACTTTATGTACTTAATGACCTTTCGACTTTATGAACTCAAGAACAGTTGCGCCGATTTCAGCGGGTGATTGAACAACATGAATGCCGCACTTTTTCATTATCTCCATTTTTGCAGCAGCAGTATCGGCCTTACCTCCTATTATTGCACCTGCATGACCCATTTTACGACCTTTAGGAGCGGTTTGTCCGGCAATAAAACCAATAACTGGTTTTGTTCCATGCTCTTTAATCCATTCTGCAGCTTCAGACTCCATATTGCCACCTATCTCCCCGATTACAACTATAGCCTCAGTAGCAGAGTCACCCATTAGAAGCTTTACTGCATCAAGTGTTGTGGTTCCCACAATCGGATCACCGCCTATGCCAATACATGTTGACTGACCCAATCCCATTTTTGTCACCTGATCAACAGCCTCATAGGTTAAAGTACCTGAACGCGATATAATTCCAACGGATCCTTTTTTGTGAATGAACCCCGGCATTATTCCGACCTTTGCTTCACCGGGGGTAATAATTCCGGGACAATTAGGACCAATTAGCCTGCAATCAATTGATTTAAGATGATCATTTACCATTACCATATCTGAAACAGGTATACCTTCTGTAATGGCTACAATCAGCTTAATTCCGGCATTGGCTGCCTCCAGGATTGCATCTGCCGCGAAGGAGGGTGGTACGAAAATAATAGAAACATCCGCAGAAGTTTTTGCTACAGCATCTCTTACAGTGTTAAAAACCGGAAGATTAAGGTGTGTCTGACCTCCCTTTCCCGGAGTAACCCCCCCTACTACCTTTGTGCCATATTCGATCATTTGGGTAGCATGGAAAGTACCTTCTGTTCCTGTGAATCCCTGAACAATAACCCTGGAGTTTCGATTTAACAATACGCTCATAAATATAAGATATTTAATGACTTAATAAGAAAATAGGTTAATTTGCTATATTAATAATGATTGTCAATGACGAATATATAACCATAAGTCGCTTTAAAATCAATTTATTTACCCCAGTCCGCCAGCTGGCGGAGAGTAAATTGATTTTCTTCGCTCCCCTTGGGGTCGGGGTAAACGAAGAAAATCAATGAATTATTATCTATGATTCCTTTACTCCTAATATTAATTAATCGTGAAATTCAAAATTACCTATTTTTTACCGGCTTTACATTATGCCGTGATAATTATCATATAAAACAAAAGGCACAAAGGCACAATGGCACAAAGGCTCAATGGCACTTCCTGACGCTAACGACCCCCTTCACAACCTTCCCCCAGAGGGGAAGGAGTATCGTATTTCGTTGTTAATGAGATGCAATCTTATCTCAGCCTTTGTTATTTAATTCTCGTTTAGCATTTATGCAATTCCCTATTAATTCAGATTGAAATGGAACCTATTTGTATGCAATTCTCTCATAACATCCTAACATTCTGCTCCTTCCTCCGTGGAGGAAGGTTGGGAAGGGGGTTAAACCATAAATAAAGAATATACATTTAAAACCAAACCTTTTGCTGCGATCCATCCTCTTTTATTACTTTTGTATTATGAATGACAAAATAAAACCCATATTTAATAAACGCATTTTTTGGGACGTAAACTTTGAGCAGATTGACTATGATGCCAAAGCCAATTTTGTTATTGAGCGTGTTTTTGAACGTGGCGATGTGGAGGATATCCGTAATTGCCGAAGGTATTATGGTGATGAAAAAGTAACAGCCGCCCTACTGCATGCTAAGTATTTACCTCTTCAAACAATCCATTTCGCCAGTGCGATAATCGATAAGCCACTTAATGAATTCAGATGTTACATACTGAGACAGTTGAACCCGGGACTCTTTCCTTATTAAAGGACTTAATGACTTTATCCACCCTGCAACCATATTCTTTGGTTGGAGGAACAGCATTGTCGTTAAGATATGGTCATCGTAGTTCAGTTGATCTTGATTTATTTTTTCACGAAAAAGTAGATTTTAGCAGCATAATTGGCGAGCTTGAATCAACTTTTCAAAATAGATTTGTATATAAGCAGCAGCAGACGCAGTTTGGAATATTTTGTTTTATTGACGAAATTAAGGTTGATATTGTTCACTTTCCTCACAATCCTATTGCTGATATTGAAATAGAGAGTAATATAAGAATGTACAGCAGCGCTGATATTTCAGCTATGAAAATTCAGGCTATTCTGGGTCGGGCAAAGAAAAAGGATTTTTGGGATTTAGACGAATTGCTTCATCATTATACTTTACAGCAAATCATTGACTGGCATAAACTTAAATATCCAAGCCAGATGCTTGCAATTAGCATTCCACATGCTATTACCTACTTTGTCGATGCTGATGAAAGTGAAACACCGGTAAGCTTTAAAAAACAAAACTGGGAGAGTGTAAAAAAAGGCATTTCGAAGGCAGTAAGCGACTATCTGAGATAAATGATAAGAACAGAAGAAACTATTTGTGCACCGGCTACAGCTGTCGGAGGTGCAATTTCAATAATAAGAATGAGTGGTCCGCAGAGTTTCATAATCTGTGAGAAGATATTTATTCCTTTAGATAAGACAATAAAACTGGTTGATCAGAAAGGGTTTACAATAATCTTTGGAAACATACAATCTGACGATGAAATAATTGATGAGGTACTTGTCAGTGTTTTCAGAGCTCCCCGCTCCTACACCGGAGAAAACGCTGTCGAAATATCCTGTCATGCTTCACCATACATTGTTAGAAGGATAATGGAGCTTTTAATAAAAAATGGCGCCAGCGCTGCTAACCCCGGTGAGTTCACACAACGTGCATTTTTAAACGGTCAGATTGACCTATCGCAAGCTGAAGCTGTTGCCGATATAATTGCATCTGCTACAAGATCTGCCCACTCTATTGCAATGAATCAAATGAGGGGTGGATTCTCGAAAGAAATAAGCAGGCTGCGTGCCGATTTGTTAAATTTTGCTTCGCTGATCGAACTGGAACTTGACTTTGGGGAGGAAGATGTTGAGTTTGCTGACAGACCGGAACTAAAAATTCTTATTCTTAAGGTTAAAGCTATAGCTGACAAGCTTGTTAATTCATTCAGTCTTGGTAATGCAATAAAGAATGGCATACCTGTTGTAATTGTTGGGAAACCCAATTCAGGCAAATCCACTCTTTTGAACGCCCTGCTGATGGAAGAAAAGGCGATAGTATCAGAGATTCCCGGAACTACCCGTGATATAATTGAAGATACCATTGTTATTGACGGCGTTGAATTCAGATTTATAGATACTGCCGGTCTTCGTGAGACAACAGATGTAATTGAGAAATTGGGCATTAAAAAAACCCATGAAAAAATAAATCAGGCATCAGTTGTACTTTTAGTAGATGAGATATCTGATTCAGCAGAATCAATTAATAAAAGGGTTAAAGTAATAAGAGAGATGCTCAGGGGATCAGATAAACGCCTGTTCATCCTTATTAATAAAACAGATCAGGATTCTTCCGGAAAAGAAAATACGCTTGCCATAAGCATAATGCCTGAAGAAAGTGAAGCTCTTCTATTTATTTCAGCAAAAATGAAAAAAGGGTTGGATGAACTAAGAATGAGGCTTAGCGAGATTGTTTTGAAGGACAAGTTAAGGTTGGATGATGTAATAATAACAAATATAAGACATTATGAAGTCATGGTCCGCGTTTCGGAAAGTCTTGACAGGGTAATCTTGGGGTTGGACAGTAATATCCCTGATGACTTTATTGCGATTGATATTCGTCAGGCAATTCATTACCTGGGTGAGATAACTGGGGAAATAACATCAGATGAGATTCTTGGGAACATCTTTAAGAATTTCTGTATCGGAAAGTAACTACCTTTCTCTTATACTAATTACTTGTTTTATTTATACTAACCTGTAAATAAAATCACTTATTTGTCGCCCTGTTTCCTATTATTCTGCTTAATTTATTAAAGTTTAATTCTCATTATGATTTCTGGGATTTTTAATTAATATTACAACAAGAATGAATAGAACATAAAATCCTTTTGTGTATTATAAAAATAGCAGCAAGAATATATAAAAGAAGACAGTAAGCGCATATTTAAAATTTAGATTGATGGCCCAAAACTCAGAATCAGATCAAAAGAAAAAGCCTGGGATGCTTTTATTTAAGTGGGTTATTACAATTGCAGTTGGACTAACTATCTGGTTTATTCCGGTTCCTGAAGGTGTATCAATCGTGGCATGGCATTTGTTTGCAATTTTTGTAGCTACTGTGGTAGGAATAATTGCGAGTCCAATACCATTAGGTGCTATAGCTCTTTTAGCTATTATTCTTATAGTCTTAACCCGTACTCTTAATATCAGTGAGGCTTTAAGTGGATTCAGCAATGACGTCATCTGGCTTATTGTAACTGCCTTTTTTATTTCAAGAGGATTTATTAAAACCGGACTAGGAGCCCGGGTAGCCTATTTCTTTATTTCGCTTTTAGGTAAAAACAGTCTTGGACTTGCATATGGATTTATTGCAACAGACCTTGTGTTATCACCTGCCATTCCCAGTAATACGGCAAGAGGGGGTGGCATTATTTACCCGATAATTCATTCTACTGCAAAAACATATAATAGTGATCCGGGAAATAATAGTTCCAGAAAAATTGGTGCTTTTTTGATTTTTGCTTCATTCCACGGATTAAACATTACAAGTGCAATGTTTCTTACTGCTATGGCTGCAAATCCATTGGCTGTTGAACTTGCATCAGGCCTGGGAGTGCAAATAACATGGGGGATTTGGGCATTAGCAGCATTAGTACCGGGTCTGTTAAGTTTAATTCTGATTCCATTATTTATTTATTTTATCTATCCTCCGGAAATAAAATATACTCCGAATGCTGCAATAATGGCGAAAGAGAACCTTAATAAGATGGGGAAAATGACAATACATGAGTGGATTTTGTCATTTACGTTCTTATTATTATTGTTTTTGTGGATATTTGGTCCAATTGTGAAAATTCAAACTACAGCAGCTGCTCTTACAGGTCTTGGCCTTCTTTTAGTCACTAAAGTTTTAACATGGGACGATATCTTAAAAGAGAGCGGTGCATGGACAACATTGATCTGGTATGCTTCTTTAGTGATGATGGCTACATATTTATCCAAATTAGGATTAGTACCATGGTTTGCTGAAAACGTGAAAAACATGGTATCTGGTTCCAACTGGGTTTCAGCTTTCATAATTTTAAGTCTTATATATTTCTATAGTCATTATTTTCTGGCTAGTAATACGGCACATGTAAGCTCAATGTATGTGCCATTTCTGACTGTGTCAATAATTGTAGGCACTCCCCCTGTTCTTGCAGCTTTGGTTTTAGGTTTTTTTAGCAGCCTTTTTAGCAGCATGACCCATTATGGTACCGGTGCAGCTCCGGTATTTTTTGGTTCTGATTATATTGATATGAAGACCTGGTGGAAATTTGGATTCTATATTAGTATTATTACCATTGTAATCTGGCTAGGTGTTGGAGGAATCTGGTGGAAAATAATTGGGCTTTGGTAGATTTAACTATAAATAAAACTTAGACAAATGGACATTAAAATAACACAAATAACAAGCGAAGCTTTTGAATGGGAAAGACCCGGTTTATGGAACGGAAGTCATTTTTATGGCCCTGGTAGATTGCATAAAGTGACCGTTTTTACTGATCAGGGAATTCATGGTACCGGATGGAATGGAGGTACCGCTGCGACCAGGCCTCAGAATTTCCTGCGTGGATTTGTTGATTTTTACCGACCCTTATTATTAGGGAGAAATCCATTGGAAACCAGAAAGCTTACCATTGACCTTGGCGAAAAGCAGAACAAAATACTTGGACCGGCCGGGCTTCATACCCAGGTGCTGGCAGCATTAATAATTGCTTGCTGGGATATAAAAGGGAAAGTGGAAAATAAATCAATCCATAAACTTCTTGGAGGAAAGCAAAAAAGAGTACGTGCTTATATTGCAGGCGGATATTATGCTGAAGGAAAAGGACTTAAGCAATTACAGGATGAACTGGTATATAACGTGAAAGAGCTGAATTCAACAGCTGTAAAGATGAAAGTCGGTGATCCAAAAGTTGGTTTTGCTGAAGATATGAAAAGAGTTGAAGCTGCAAGAAAAGCAATTGGTCAGGATATTACGCTGATGGTTGATGCCAACTCTGCCTGCGATCTGCCAACTGCACTTAATTTTGTAAAAGAGTTAGAAAATTATAATGTGTACTGGTTTGAGGAGCCCATTGCAATACATAATTTTAAAGGCCATAAGCTTCTGAATGGATCATCGAATGTAAAAATAGCTACTGGTGAGAACTATTATACTTTAGCTGATTTTGAGACTCTTTTAGATAACAATGGAGCTTCAATACTTAATGTGGACGCTACAATCTGTCCCGGTTATGATATTGCTCTTGATGTTGCAAAAATGGCTGAAGAGCGCGGTATAAAAATTGCACCTCATGGATGTCAGGAGCTTCAATTACCACTTGTTGCCGGTGTTTCTAACGGAGAATTTCTTGAGTATTATCCACCCGAAGTTGATCCGCTCAGGGGTGATCTCTTTTTTCCAAAACTTAATCTGGATAGTGACGGATTTGTAACAGTTCCCGATTCGCCGGGCATTGGATATGAACTAAATATGGATTTATTGAGTCGTTACAGAGTAGGATGATAATGATTTGAATGTTCGTAAGATATTTTCATTCAGTTTTCTACTTACAAAAACTTAATTCCATGAATCGAAAGAAATCTGTTTCCCTTACAGCAAAAATCTTTGCAGGAGTCTTTTGCGTTTATCCTGGATTAATGGTAAAAGCTGATGTTTTACCAAAAGGGAAACCCAACATTTTGTTAATACTCTCAGATGACCACTCTGCGCCCTACCTTGGCTGTTATGGCAATCCAGATCTAAAAACGCCTAACATTGACCGCCTGGCAAAAGATGGCATTATGTTTAAAGAGCTTATACGACTGCCCCTCAGAGTGTCCCTTCCAGAGCTTCTCTCTTAACTGGTCGCAAAATATCCGGCTAAAAAATGAAATTGAACTTTTGCAGTCTTAGCAGTGGCAGTAGCGGAAATTGTTATTACCTTGGTAATGAGTATCATGGCATATTGATCGATGCTGGGATCTCAGCAAGTTCCATCCGTAAGTTTCTTAAGGATATGGATATTTCAATGCAGTCAATTATGGGTGTCCTGATAACCCACAATCATAGTGACCATATCAGAGGATTAAAAGTACTTGTCAAAAAAAACAATCTGCCTGTCTTTACAACTCTTAATGTCTGGAATAGTGTTCTATCTCCTAAACTGAGTATCTCCCGTGACTGTATCCGGGAAATAAGCTTACAGAAAAAATTTAATCTGGCTGGCTTTGATATAGAGGCATTTCCTGTTCATCATGATGCACCTGAAACAATTGGATTCCAAATCTGTTTCGGTGATAAGAAGATAACAATTGCCACCGACCTGGGACATATTTGTGATACTGCCGGCCAGTATATAAGAGATGCTAATTTACTTGTTATAGAGTCAAATTATGATGATCAGATGTTGGAGAATGGCGGATACCCACAATTTTTAAAAGCCAGAATAAGATCAGACAACGGGCATTTGGGGAATCATCAAACGGCGCATTTCTTAGCTGGTATAATGAATGACAATATAAGCCATATCTGTCTTGCCCATCTGAGTATAAACAATAATACTCCTGAAAAAGCTCTGAATACCATCCAACGGATTTTTTCTGAACGAGGTATAAACCGGAACAATCAGTCGCGAATATCTATTCTAAACCGGAATATACCAACTGAGATGATAAGATTGATTGAATAGATCTTTGGAAAATAGTAATATTTGTGATTTTTATGTTTAATCTTGTTCTGGAATTCATAATTACAAAGCATGGGGCAGAAATTTATACCGTTTGAGGTAATCGAAAAATTTATGGTGAATATTCTGTCAAAAGCAGGAATTCCAGATGAAGAGGCAAAGATTGTTGCTGATGTATTATTGCAGGCCGACAAACTGGGTTTTGACTCACACGGAGTAAATCGTCTAAAAACCATATATCTCGATCGCATTGCAGACGGGACTCTGAATCCTGAGACGAATTTTGAGGTCGTAAGGGAGGGCCCCACTACAGCAGTTATTGACGGACATAATGGTATGGGACAAGTTATAGCATATAAGGCTATGAAACTCGCGATTGAAAAAGCCAGAGCGTATGGAATGGCTATGGTAACAGTAAGAAATTCAACACACTATGGTTTTGCCGGATATTACCCGCTGATGGCAGTACATGAAAATATGATTGGCATTACCGGTACAAATGCACGTCCATCCGTTGCTCCTACTTTTGGAGTTGAAAATATGCTGGGTACCAATCCCCTTACTTTTGGTATGCCAAGTGATGAACCCTTCCCGTTTTTGCTCGATTGTGCCACTTCTATCACTCAAAGAGGAAAAATTGAGCTTTATGCTCGTGAGGGAAAAGAGATGCCCAAAGGATGGGTGATTGATGAGAATGGTAATAGTAAAACGAATTCTTCAGAAGCGCTGGATGACTTTATTAAAGGAAAGGCAGCACTTGCACCTCTTGGCGGAGTTGGTGAAGATACTGGTGGTTATAAAGGGTATGGATACGCAACTGTTATTGAGATACTATCATCGGCTTTGCAACAGGGAGCATTTATGAAACTGTTGATGGGTACCCATGAAGGAAAGAAGGTCCCAATACCAGTGGGACACTTTTTCATTGTAATCGATGTAAATGCATTTACAGAGCCTGACAGTTTCAAAAAGACAACCGGGGATATCCTTCGTCAACTAAGGGCCGCTAAAAAAATGCCTGGTCAAACACGGATTTACACAGCAGGAGAAAAGGAAAATGATACCTGGCTTGAAAGAAAAGATAAGGGAGTCCCGTTCAATGATCA
>DATCHE010000151.1:0-24572 GCA_036508535.1 Bacteroidales bacterium
GTGCTGTTTTTTCAACACTTATTCCTGTTAAATCAGGAGTTTGAGAGTTCTCATATGTCTCCCAAAACTCAAGTGTATTGTTACTGGTGATCACGTTTGTAATCATACGGACTTTGCTGGTATCTACATTGTGAAGAGTCATTTAAAGTTTTCAATTTGGTACGAGGAATTAAACTAATCGTAACGGCTCAGACGCACCACTTCTTTAAATAGCAAAAACCGTGAGATCAATGTTCTACGGGTTTTTGTTTTGAACCAGGAACAAATGCTGCATAATCCTTCCTCATTTAATTTCCGGATGTGTCTGCAGGTAATGAGCATAGAAATATGTCAGTTCAGCATCAAAGTGTATTGTATGACCTACACCAGGTAATATATCTATACTAACATTGGTGTAACCATGTGCTTCACAAGTTGCCTTTGCATTCATAAATTGCTGCCACATTCCCTTTCCTGTTGTTACTCCTATATCTGCAACTCCGTCATTTGCACCTGTGTACTGTTTTACAGGAAGGTTTATCCTTTCAGGTGCATCCGATACGCCTTTGCTCGTCATCCCTCTGCCTAAATCTGAGGGATCGGGTCCCCCGTTACCTAAATAATTGCAGGCGGAAGCGCATGCTGCTGCAATAAACTCAGGACGCCACATAACCAAAGGCCAGAAAGCGTGACCACTTGCTGAGAATCCATCCCAATAGAACTTATCTTCACCATTATAATCCGCCTTAATCTGCTGGAAAAGCTCAATTACTGCAATTTCATCAAATAATTGATCTGATGTGGCACTGCAATAATTTAATACATCCTGAGGATAACCATTTGTGGTTCCGACAATGCTTTTTGTTTTCACTGACACTATAATAAAGGGCATATTTCCACGCTTTTGTGCAAATATTTGAGGGCCATCGTTTGGAGGGGCTCCATCCCAGCCATCTCTGATATTATACATAAAAATCGGCCATTTTTTTGCAGGAGTCCAACCAACCGGTAAAGAGATATAATAGAGCGTTGGACAGGTTCGGCCCTTTAATAAACCAGATGTGCTATTCGATTTATCTGTACCACTATTATAAACTAACCCGGGAATACTACTTGCCGTAATTGTTATACTATCTATATAATATGCATCAGCTACAGTACTTCCGCAGTTTCTGAATAATATTCTTACAAACTGACCTGGTGCAGATCCCTGATTCTTCCATGCAAGCGGTTTAGTTGTCATTTTTGTTCCGTCAACATAAACATCATAAGTTTTAGCAGATAAGTTAAGGATCATCTTAACTGTGTACCATTGATTTACTTCAACATGAGAAATCAAATTGTAATTTATCCCGGTATTATTAATTGCTGTCATCATGCTTCCGTCACCAATTATTACGCCTGCAATTTCGGTTGTCGCATTCGCCAAAAGGGTGAACTGTTTCCAATTAGAGGCATCAGTAACCCTTACCTTTGCTTCAACGCAAACAGTACCCTGTATTACAGCCGTAAAGTCTTTATACATTGTAAGCTGATCCACTGGAATGACAGATGTTTTATTAAGTTTAATGCACTGGTTATTGCTATCTTCAGGGTCGCTTTCTTCTGTAATAGTACCTCCGGTCAATTCTGAATTTGTCATATCAACCGGTGCAATACCTTTCACTCCATAATCAAAACTAAAATGTGCGTATACTGGGTTGTTTTTTGTAGGATCAGTGCTTTCTGAAGTAATGGTTATAGCCTCCTGGTGACATGAAATGATGAAGGGTAGACAGAATATCAAAATAACTTTGATAATATTTATCCGGATATTTATGATAAAAATATTTGTCAATACTTTACCTTTTATGTATGATAGTCAAAATCTTTTACGAATCTAATACTAAAATTTAATTCAAATAGAAAGACAATGAAGTATATTTATATGTTTGTTTCTGAAGTGGATTTGTACGATATGTACTTTTGGAGCTGGTGGCACCACTTCTTTAAATTGCAAAACCCGTAAGATCAACGTCTTACGAGTTTTTGTTTTGAAGGAGGTGATGCCTGCCTGCCGGAAGGAAGGGATTCGGTGATGGATTTCGTAACTTTCATATATTCAGCTATATACTTAACTTGATAGTCAAGAAGGAGAACATAATTTTCATGAATCTAAACAAATGATAGTATTATAAGTAACATAATTCACAAATTGTTAAGTCTGATAATATAATATACTGCCACAGAAAAAGTATCGCATATATTAATTGTCCGGAAAACAAAAAAAGCAATTATTTGTTCTAATAATAATCGGTGGTAAAATAATTGATAAGTTTGAACATTAATTTTTTAATATGAATCCAAATACAATAAGGGAATTCGCCGCTTCTTATCAAAAAAGCAGAATTCTGTTAAGTGGTTTTGAACTGGATATATTTACAAATATTGCTGAAAACGGCAGCTCAAATTCTCAGATTGCCAAGCAATTGAAGCTGGATGAGCATGCCTGCGACCGGTTGCTGAATGCTCTGGTATCTCTCGGTTTTCTCGTCAAGAAGAATAACTTGTTCTTTAACACAACCGACAGCTTTACTTTTTTGTCCAAGAAGAGTCCGTATTACCTTGGCGGACTTATGCATTCAAACCATCTATGGAACACCTGGAGCAACCTGACTCAGGTTGTGAAAACAGGAATCTCTGCTCACCCTTCCGAAATTAATGTAAGAGGAGAGGAGTGGCTTTTCTCTTTTATAAGTGCAATGCACGACAGAGCAAAAAAACAAGCGCCTCAGCAATTGAAAAATATTGATTTGGCGGGTGTGCTATCTACTTTAGATGTAGGAGGAGGCTCCGGCGCATATTCTATGGAATTTGTTTCAAAAAAGCCTGATATTGAAGCAACTGTTTTTGATTTGCCCAATGTTATACCAATTACAAAACTATTTCTTGAAAAGGAAGGTTTTTCAGATAAAATAAAAACTCATTCCGGTGATTACACAACAGATAATTTACCCAAAGGATTCGATCTGTTATTCATGTCAGCAATAATTCACAGCAACCCTCTGGAAATAAACCGGGAACTTATAAAGAAATGTTTTGATTCCCTAAATAAAAAAGGCAGAATTGTTATTCAGGACTGGATAATGAACAATGACAGAACGCAACCAACATCAGGCGCTATTTTTGCAATTAATATGCTTGTTGGAACTGAAGCCGGAGATTGCTTTACCGGGCAGGAAGTTACAGAAATGTTATCAGGGGCTGGATTTATGAATATTTCAAGAATAGAATTTGAATCAGGTTTAAGCCAGATTACTGCTTATAAGATTTAGTTATACTGAATTCTTATTTATTTTATTAATCTTCTTTTTTGTAAATTAGCATGATAATATTGGTTTAAAAGGAAATTGTCTAATGGTTAGCAATAGATTATCCTGATTTTTAATCCTGAGAATATGAAAACAAGCCTTTTTCTCAAACAAGCATTCGGTACCTTATTGTTTTTTGCAATCATTTTTATTAGCGCAGGTAGTTTATCCTACTGGCAGGGTTGGGTTTATGTTGTTATCGGGTTTTTTATGTTCATCCTGAGTTCGACTACGTTTAAATTAGACTCCGCGCTGGTAAGTGAACGATCTAAACCAGGTGAAGGTGCCAAAAGATGGGATAAGCTGATTTTAGGTTTAAGTTTTTTGATTACTATTATCATATATATAATCGTCGGTCTTGACTCCGGACGCTTTCATTGGTCACCATCTTTTCATTGGAGCGCCTATCTGCTTGGAATAATTTTAACAATTGCCGGGCAACTTCTTTTTCTTATTGCACAAAAGCAAAACAAGTTTTTTTCCAGTACAGTAAGGATTCAAACGGACAGAGAACATACAGTTTGTGAGTCGGGTCTTTATAAAGTTGTACGACATCCTGCTTATCTGGGGTCAATTATCCAAACAATAGGTTTCCCTTTATTGTTCGGCTCTCTCTGGAGTATAATACCAGTTTGTATTTCAATGGTTCTTTTAACGACAAGAACACAGTTGGAAGACAAGACTTTAAAAGATGAACTAAAGGGTTATATTGAGTATTCATATAAAACCCGCTACAAACTTATTCCATTTGTGTGGTAGAATATTAAAGACACGGCGACAAGAAAATTCAGCTATTTTTTATAATTTATTACTTCTTCGGGCATTTTTCTGGGCGATGCACCTGATACTGCATCAACACTTTTATCCATATTTCCGACACGAAGGACTATCACTGCTTTGTAGCCGGAAGGTATCTGATAAACCTCCCGCCGTAAGTTAATATCACGAACAGGACTACCATATATACGTGCACCAAGACCAAGTCCCTCTGCAGCTACAAACATACTATGGGTTGCCAGACCACAATCGAAATCAGGAGTACCTCCGCCCGGTTGCGCTTCCATTCCGGAAATAACTATCAGAACATTCCCGGGGACAACGTTATTAATGATCATTTTCATAGTTGCGTCATCCCTAATTACAGTAAATTTCCATGGCTGGCGATTATTTGCACTGGGAGCCTTAATGCCACACTTCAGTATTAAATCCAGCTGCTTGTCTGTAACAGGAGTTGAAGCATATTTCTGTACCGAATATCCCGAAAGGATGGCATCGATAACAGAATTGCCTGTTACCTGACCATTTAATTGTCCTGCTGTAAGCATAGCTAATAATATTAATGCCAGTATTGTTTTCATATTATAAATGATTAAAGTTTGGTTGTAAAATTTGAGAGTTCAAGGTAGACAATTTATTTCAAAAAAAAGAAAACAGGCAGCGCATCCCATTTTCATTGCTCTGGCTGTCCGTTTATGTTGTGTTCAAACCAGCTAATAGTTATGACACTTTAAATGTTGCCTGATGGTATTGATAATTCAAAAGGAAATATTAGTAATATTGAATTGATTATTGAACTGTCATATGTATATTTGTCTGGTATGGTTAACTTGTAATAAATTAATATGAAAAACATAACTGCTGCTAATATCCCTGGAAGGAACAAAGATCTCTCAGGAGTGTCAAAAGCCATCTTAGCAATCGTATTTTTTTTATTTTGTGGATTTATTGAATCCACCTTTGCCCAGGACATAATTATATTGAAAAGCGGGAAAGAGCTTAAAGCAAATATTATAGAAGAAAGTACTGATATTATCAAATACCGGGAATACGAAAATCCTACTGGTCCATTATATTCGGTTACAAAAGATAAGGTAGCCTCGGTTAAATATAAAAAGGGATCAAAAGATACTCAGGAAGCTAAGGTCAGAGAGACTGAAAAAAACACTTCTAATGCACCGGCACAAGTCAGTAAAACGGGTCTGCTTACCGCAAAAAAGCGACTGGTTTATCTCGACGGTGTGGCTCAGGCACCGAGGAGCATCAGGCTACTGATGGAGGATCAGCCTGAGGCGCTCAGATTGTATGAATCAGGTAAAAAACTGTGTAATTTAAGTAACGCTTGTGCATTTGGAGCGATGTTTACCAGCTTTATTTTTACCCAGAGTGTGAATAAAAAAGTAACTTCAGAAGAGAAGATACGGGCGGGCATACCAGGATTGGTAATTGATGGGGGTTTTATTGTTGCAGCAATAATAATGTTTTCTTCGGGAAAATCAAAGATCAGGAAATCGGTTACATTATACAATTCTTCTATCAACAAACCTGTTTCGTACCATCTGAATCTGGGAATACAGGAGAACGGGATAGGATTAGGCCTGAAGTTTTAGGAGAAAGGATTACTCATTACGCGCCTGATTATTCGTTTTTGAGTAAAATGACCATTGTAGCCCGAAACTCGCGTAAAGTCCGTTCCATTTGACCGTTAATAATTCTTGACTGCTAATTGGTGGATAGATGACCCAAAAGTTGTAGTATTCAGTTGGGTTGACGCTGCGGTCTTCCCATTGCGCTTTAATTTTCATAGAACGGTAGCCTCCTCTTAAGCTGGCGGTAATTCTTTTTGATAGCAACCAATCGACACCTATGGCTGTGTGAAATCCCCCTCCTGTATTTCCGTACATGTTATACGATATATTATTGTCTTTAATATACCCACTCATAAATGCCAGATCCAGACCTGTCTCAATTGTAGCCAGGAGATTATTTTTATGGTTCAGGGAACGGGCGTAATACATTGTAATATTGCTATAAAAGTTTTTTAGTTTTATTTCATACGTTCCGCTGCTGTTTGTTGCATAGATAGCATCTGAAGGGGTAATAATAAACTGTACTTCAGCGCCTAACCAGTTCCTCTTCATGTTCCCCAGGGCCATGTTCATCTTGAATATAAAAGGAAAGGAGACAGGATTTCCTCCTATAGTGGCTTTCGGGTCATTCAGCCTGTTGCGCCATAAAAGCAGAAGGGCATCATCTGTTTTCCTGGTAAAATTTTCCACACCTCCTCCAAGACTGAATTTTATTGCATTCATGGTACCTGCTTTTTCAATGGGAGCTGCAGGTTTATTATCAGTTGCTGGTTGACCTGTTTGTGTGTAATCAGCTATTATTCCATCCTTATAATGGATACTTTTGATATCACTTACAAAAATAGAGTAAATGGCTGCTGGTTCAGGCTGTCCGAATTTCTTGTATTTTATCTCTGTATCATTCTTCTCAACAATTATTGCAGGAATATTCTGGCCTGTTCTTACAAAAATAGTATCCTGAGCAACCAGGACGAAAGGGAATCCAAACAGAAAAAGCAGGAGGAGGTTTTTTTTCATGTGATTACAATTAAGTTGTTGATCCGATAATTACTCAAATCTAATAATAATAATCCTTTTTAATTATCTTTAAGTGTTAAACATTTATCATCAGCACGTGAAAAGATTATTGATTTTTTTTCTGGCCTTTCACTGTTCATTATTGATCTGTCAGTCTCAACCGTGGGCCAAAGCAGAATCTCTCCAAAAGAAATTTATGGCTGAGGCCAGCTATGATTCTGCTCTCTTTTATGCAGAGGAGTCGGCTGCCATAATGAGGGGAACAACGGGTGAAAATAACATTCAATATTGTAATATGCTTCGCAATCTAGCCTATTCTCATTATTATCTGGGGAATTATAAAAAGGCAAAATATTTCATATTCAAGGAAGCCGGATTAAGGGAATCGTTGAAAAAAACAGATGGGGCCGATTATGTGAATTGTTTACAAGCTGCTTCTCTGATATGCAGAAGGTCAGGTGAATATGAAGAGGCGTTGACCCAGATACGCAAAGCCGATAATAAAGCTTTGAGTATCTATAAACCAGATAGTCCGGAATATGCAGAAATCCTATACAACTATGCCGGAGTATATCATGATATGGGATGTGCCAAAAACGACATGATCTTTCTTAACCAGGAAGATAAATACCTTAAACGGGCAGAAATAATATATGCAAAATACGGAGATAAGACGAAGTATGAAGCTCTGATAAATAAGTCTGATCAGGCTGCGTGGAACAATAATATCGGAAATTTACCCGCTGCTGAAACAAGGCTTCAGGATGTGGTTTCTTTTTGCAAAAAAGAGTTTGGCTCCGAAAGTCGCGGTTATGCAACTTCTCTCAACAACCTTGCAGTGCTTTATTATAATTCGGGAAACTATAAACTTGCAGAAAACAATTTTATTGAAGCTATTGGTATTCTCAAAAAAGGGCTTGTTCCGGATCAGGTAGAAACAGCTGTTTGCCTTAGTAACCTGGGAGCTATGTACTATACAATCGGCAACTTTGATATTGCTTCAAAAACTATCAGTGAAGCATGTGGAATAATCGAAAAGGCACATCAGCAGGATAATCTTTTTTATGCAGTAATTCTGAATAATCTCGCATCAGTTGTTATATCGGACGAGTACTTCGCGAGCTCTGATAAGAAGAACAGTAAAAGATTATCTGATGCCGGAAAACTAATCATTAAATCAGATTCTGTTTTCAGACTGAACTGTCAGAAGCCACATCCCTACGACCTCTCTATAACCCGTAACCTTGGCATACTATACAGTCTTGAAGGTGACAAAAAAAAATCGATACAAACTTTTGCCAGTATGGGTGAAGATGCAAATTTATCTCTCAGGGTGGTGGCAATGATGAATAAAATGAGCATGTCGGGGAAATTACCTCAATCGATAGATGTCGATCCTGCCCCGGAACCCGTTATAATTCCTATCAATAATATTTTGTTCAATGAGGTTAGCGCCTCAAATACGAAACCAAGTGCCGGGTCTGATGACATGAAAGGATTAACCAATGCACTGATAAGAATGACTGTTGGCAGAGGAACAAATCTCAAAAAAGCAGTTGGCCCTTATCATCCTGCATATGCTGAAATGTTAAAATCAATAATTAGAGTTTATGCGAATATTGATGATTATAAATCTGAAGAGGAACTTACTCTTGAATATCTTAGTGTAATAAATCATAAGATGCTGCAGGATTTTTCCTATCTCTCAGAAAGTGAAAAGGAGATGTATTATAATACACGCTTACCTGATGCAGAGGCTTTTTCTTCTTATTCGCTTATGAGGAAAACGACCAATCCTCTGATTACCAGACGCACCTATGATAATGTTATGCTGAACAAAGGATTAATGCTTAAATCGAGCACGGCCATGAGGGTTGCGATACTTAGCAGCAACAATCCTGCTCTTTTGAAACAATACGACGAATGGATACTTTTGCAGAAGGAAATCTCTGCTCTTTACTCTACTCCGGTAGAGATGCGTAATAAAGATGTTACTGAACTTGAGAGTAAAGCCAATGAAATTGAAAGGTCCCTTGTGGCCAGTTCGCAGGATTTCAGCGACTACAGAAAGGGCTTGCAGATAACATGGGAAGATGTAAGGAAGAGCCTTAAACCTGATGAGGCAGCGATCGAATTTACCGACTTCAGACGACGTGAAAAGGACGGGGGAAATACAGTTACATATTGTGCTCTGATAGTCAGATCGAATTCCGAATATCCCGAAATGATTAAGCTTTTTAATGAAGACCAGCTCAAAGCCATTATCAATAAAAACGAAGCGAACGATATCTATTCCATCAACGATATTTATGGTACTGCAATCAAACAGGATGACAGACTCTACAATCTTATCTGGAAGCCGGTTGAAGGATATTTGACAGGTGTGAAAAAAATATATATTTCACCTTCGGGACTTCTTTTCAAAATATCCTTTCCTGCTATAAGCAATGGGAAAAACGTTTATTTATGCGATAAATACCAGATAGAGGTTAAAGGTAGTACCGGTAACAGCGCCGGACAAAACTTTTTTTCGCAGGGCGTAGTTCCTTCAGCCCTGGTCTTTGGTGGTATTCAGTACAGTCAGAATAATTCGGATCAACAGGTCTGGAATTATCTCGAGGGCACTAAAAGGGAGGGGGACGAAGTTAATAATATTCTCAAAAAAGGACAGGTAAACGTAACATACCTTACAGATAACAAAGCAACTGAGACATTCTTTAAACAACAGGCCCAAAAATATAATATTTTGCATATTGCCACACATGGATTCTTTTTTGCTGATCCGAATGAAGTGAGGTTTGAAGAAAAAAAACAGGATGTAGAATATGGTCAGATAACATTCAGAGGTGCATCAAGAGGTTTCGGGGTCAATACTTTTGTAAATAATGAAAACCCATTAATGAGGTCTGGTCTGGTGCTCGCCGGAGCAAACGACGTATGGGTTAAAACTGAAAAAGGCGATACAGACGATGGTGTTCTCACTGCTCAGGAGGTCACACAAATCGACATGCGTAAAAACGACCTGGTCGTCTTATCAGCATGCGAAACAGGGCTTGGCGACATTAAAGGGAATGAGGGTGTTTACGGTTTGCAGAGGGCGCTGAAAATGGCAGGTGTAAAATATATTATTATGAGCCTATGGCAGATTCCGGATAAGGAAACCGTTGAGTTCATGGGATTGTTTTATAATAATCTATTAAAACTTAAAGATATACGTGAAGCTTTTTCAGGAGCACAGAAAGAGATGAGAGGAAAATATGATCCATACTACTGGGGTGCATTTGTTCTATTGGAATAGGTACGCTACGGATGACTCCAGGAGATCCCTCATTCCTCCAAACCTCCGCAAGCTCCGATTTGTCGGAATTCGGGATGACAGGTTATTTTGGGGGACATTGGAGGAAGAAGCGGCGATTCGCAACGACTTTTTATTCATGAAGTATTTCACCCGCGAATCGCCGCTTCTTCCTCCTGCTAATCAACAACATACCTGTCATCCCGAGCGCCAGCGAGGGATCTCCTTATCTCTTTCTGCCATTGACTTAAATTGAGTTGTGATGAGAGATTAGGGTGCAACCGGGGGTTATTCATATTTTGCTACTTTGTGGCTTAGAAAAATAACGTTAGATTCTATTACCAAATTTACAAATATCTGATAATAAAGAAGATATCAAATATTGTAATTAGTAAGCGACAGCGAGGGATCTCATTGGCTTAGGAACCTAAGAAATCAGCATGAATATAGATGTCTTCGAAGTAAAGGCTTGTCATTAAATTGTTAATCCAATAACAACAATATCGTCAATCTGCTGTAATTCACCCTTCCAGTCTTCAAAAGTCTTTTCAAGTATCTCTTTCTGCTCACCCGTAGGATACTTATGAATTTCCAGAAGCAGTTGTTTTAATTTTTTTGATTTGAACTTTTTACCATCGGGTCCACCAAACTGATCTTCATACCCATCAGAATACATATAGAAGACATCTCCCTTTTCAATTTTTATTTCATGTTTACTGAAAGGATACATATTCTCATATATGCCGATTGGCATCTTATCGCCGGCAGTTTCAAAAACTTCCCCGTTTCGTATCATTATCAGGGGGTTATATGCTCCGGCATATTCGAGGTTGTTTTCCTTTATATCGATACTTATAAGGGTGATGTCCATACCGTCTCTGGCTTCTCCTGAGTGACCCTGTTGCTGCAAGGCCTGAATAACCTTTTCCCTTAACTTATTAAGAATGATATCAGGATCAGTAATGTTATCTTTATTAACTATCTCATTTAAAAATGCAACTCCAAGCATACTCATGAATGCCCCCGGTACTCCATGTCCGGTACAGTCAGCTGCTGTAAAAATTATCTTATTGTTGACATTGCTAATCCAATAGAAATCGCCGCTGACGATATTCAGAGGTTTAAAAACCACAAAACTCTCAGGGAATATGTCAAGACAATCTTTCTCCGATGGAATAACAGCCGATTGAATCCTTCGTGCATAACGGATGCTGTCTTCAATCTCTTTCTTCTGATTTTCAAGAATAGTATTCTTAATTATGATTTCATCTTTTTGCCTGACGACCTCCTCCGTTCTCTCGGTAACTATCCCTTCAAGTCTTAGGTTCTCCCGCTTAAGACGGTACGAATAGAGACGGGCAAAGAGCCAGAAAAGAACGAACAGCAAAAGTATATACGTTGTATAAGCGGCGCCTGTTCTGTACCATGGTGGGAGAATTCTGAAACGGTACTGAGCGGGAATACTTTCAGTTCCGTATACATTCCTCGCCTTAACATTAAAGGTGTAATCACCTTCATGCAAGTTGGTAAATTCCTGGAAGTTTTCCTTTGTCCATGGGCTCCATTTCGATTGGGTGTTCTCAAGTTTGTATGAGTATACGATTTTGTCGGTATATTCATAAAATGATGCTGAAAACTCAACTCTGATTGAATTATTTGTATAGGGGAAAGATGGTCTCAGGGAAGAAGGTTGTTCGGTAATTATTTTAAAATGTCCTGAATCTGTAGTGAAGTTTGTCCCCCTGAATATGGCCGAATCATTATTAGGAAATGATACTTTTCGTATCAGGGCGTGATATGGCTGATCATAATTCTTAAAGAAGTTTTTTTCATATCTTATGAGGCCGTCAGTTGTTCCAATCCAGCAGATCCCGCTTTCTTCAGGATATATAACATATATTTTGCCTACATCAATCCCGCGGAATGGCTTATTCACCCATACCATTGCTTTTCTTTTATCAAGAAATCCGACATTATTCTCAGAGCATATCCATACCTCATTTTTAGTGTCAGCGACAAATGAAACTGATTTGCCAACGCTGTCATTTACATCGGTTAACTTAGAAAAGTAGCCTCTGGAAAAGTTTTTTTTATTTTTCAAAGAATCCGGAAGTGATTCATTTACAATACTTTCATTTATAAAGCCATATAAACCAAGACTGGTTCCAAATACTGTTTTCGAACTAAAGGTGGATGGGAAAACCGGACCCTCAGGAAGACCATCAAGGTTATTGTACTTGTCTGAAATGAATGTAAAATCATCATTAAGTTTAATCCGTATCAATTCGTTGTTCCTCGTTGCCAGCCAGAATTGAGTCGCGCTATCCGTGCTGGTGGGTTCACCGGTGATTCCTGTTATGTCTTCACTCTTAATTGTTAGTGAATTAATTTTTCTGAATGATCCATCATAATGGTAAGCAGTCAATCCTTTTGGCCCTCCTGAAAACAGAATATTCATTTTATCAGAATTATACAGAATAACTGATTCTTCATTATTTACCCTGCTAATGCTCTTACCTCTGATTTGAAAAATGCCTTCTGATGTGCCGGCTAAAAGACAATCTTTCACTTCAATAAGACTCCATACAGGAAACGAAAGATCATATGCCGGCTTAAAAGCAGTCTCAGATTCATTATCCGGATCCTGAGCAAACAGGCCGGTAGATGTTCCTACATAGAGCTGGCTTTTATATCTTGTAATTGTGTTAATACTGCCTGTTATTCCTGATCTTTCTTTATTAAACGATAGAGGGGAGCTGATTTCTGCCCTGCTTATGCCATTATTTAAAGCAAGCCACAGATTTTTATTCTGGTCAAGAATAATCTGCTTTACATCATTGTCGGCAAGCCCCTGTTTTTTGTTCAATATAGTTTTTATTTTTCCGGTAGTATCTAATAGCATCACCCCGTTTTTTAATGTGCTGATTGCGAATAGCCCATCGCCAGTTAAAACCCCACCTGTTATTTCTGCCTTTTCAAGTATTTCAGGATTCTCAACTCTGAACTTTTGGAAACGGGCTGAAACTTTTTCAGGTTCAAACACCCAAAAACCTTTTTCACGCGTCCCTATCAGAATTTTCTTATTGTTGTTACTGAAGGGCAGCATAAGAAATATTCCTGTAGTATCGAATATCTCGCTTCCTTTAATTGTGACCAGACTTTTACCTTTCAGTTCCATCAAACCTGTTCCTCTCTGCCTTAGGTATAGTTTATCGTTGACTAGAAATGATGTGTGAAATGATGTTTCAGGTTTGATAACATCAGTTTTCCCGTTTTTGTATAGGAATAGTTTCTCTTCAGCCTGAAATGCAACACCCCCTGAAAAGGAGTGTACGCTCCTGATATTGGTAAAATTAATGTCTTGTAAATCAAGAGAATCAGAAAGCGAGTTGTATTTTAGTTCACCCCTTTTGTCGGGAATGAAGAGTCCGAATTCATTTTGCGATCCGGTATATATTATTCCTGAACTGTCAACTGCTATGGATAAAATGTAGGTCGGTTTATTTATCGGGTATGAATTCCACGAGGTTCCATCAAACTCAAGTAATTTCAAACCATTTGCTGCATAAATAATACCACGGCGGTCCTGGGCAATAGCCCAATTAGATGGATTGAAGTCCCTGCCGTAATCTTTTGTAGTATAATTAATTACCGGGTAAGTTGCCTTCTGGGAATTCACCTCTATAGAAACAACTAAGAGCAGAAAGAAAAGGGTAAACAGATATTTCATTTAAGAGTAGCCAGCTTAGTCAATCAGTTTTTAATCCGAAATTACTTTTAAGCCATGTGGTTAGGTTTTCACTGCGCACTTTGCCATAGTTTTCATTTATGTAGGAACCAATTTCTCCGATTTTCTCTTTCACAGGTTTTCCTTTAATTTCATCCAGAATAACTTTTACCTCTTTTTTCAATTGATTCATATCAGGGAAGATAAGATCAAATTCACTAATGGAAACCGATTCGGTCCCCTTACGATAAAAGAGTTTTATTGAGGTATTGTCGGCACTGGGTATCGGCTTACCATCAACTGTAAATAGATTTTTCCTTTCAATAATTAAAGTATCTCCCGAATAATCGAGCTTCTTATTAATATCCTCGCCATTAAAGACATATCTGAGAAAGAAGAAATGATCATTATTCATTGGAAATGCCTTATCATCAATCTCTATACTTTGTCTCTCCAGTACAACATATTTTCCTGAAAAAAGGCTGCTGAGATCACTATTGTCAGATATAGAAATGCTTCTGGAACTTATGTTATACATTGCAGGCAGATAATTTGACCGGGCAGAAGCCAGATCATGGTTTTTGCTTGTAAGAACCAATCTGCCAACCTGCGAATTTATTACCGCTGCCGTAGCATCCTCAGATCTGAAAACCAATTCCTCTTTATCTGAAAAGACTGTTCCGGTTTCCAGGGAAGTCCCTTTGGTTTTCTGCAAGATAGTACCATTCACTTTAATAACCTTAAAATCGGTTTGACAGAACATTGAATTAATTAAAATGAACATAAAGAAGATGATCGGTGTAATTGATTTCATATTAAAGTCTTTATTAAACAGATAAGGAACAAAGTAAGGAGTTAAAAAATTATGTCTCAAATATCACTTCAACAAATATAGTTAAACTGACCGTTCATTGTACCAGGTTTAAACTATCCAATTCTTTTATTAATAATTGAACAAAAAGCCAGTGGGGCTGGTGGCGCACTTCAGAAAACAATAAACCCCGCACGATCAACGATCTGCGGGGTTTTTAATTATACATTATAAGCTGTCGGCTTTACAATCATTAACCGCTTCATTCCAAGGCTCTGGTCTATTAGTTGAGCCATACGGGATTAACAAAGCCGGGGTTTCCTGCAGCGTCCCAAACCGCAAAACGTACCCACGCCTTCCCGGAAGCGTCGAACGGAATCGAAAAGTGTTTTTTACCAAACGCCGGTAAATCAGTTGCAGAAATAATCTGGCGGTCAATATTTTTCCCATCACCCCAAACCACTTCGACAAATTCGAGCGGAAATGTCCATTCGACGTCTGCTGTTATGGTTCGCTTATTCCCTGACCCTTCTACTGCGTAGCTAGTTATCAGAATCTCCCCGGTAGTCATAAAATAGTCTCCATCGCGTAAGACCTTCAAAATCGGGCTCCAGTCTTCGTCCGGGCCCGGCACGCGGTCGAGCTTAAGGTACGCAAGCTGGTATCCGGGGTAGAGATCGTCTTCGGGGCCCTGCTTGTATGTGTCTATGTCGGTTAGAAATCCCTTTGGCTTAAGTCCCGAGTTCGCGTTCATATTATTCATCACATCTACTACGTCGAAACTTCTCCATTCGCTCATCCGTTTCTTGGAAAGGTCGACATCCATTGCCTGAGTAAAGTCGACACCCAGGTAACGGTCGTTCTTAGCAATAGGCTTATCCCAGTACATGTCGGGGTAGCCGACCGAGCTCTTGGTCCTTGGGTGTGCTGTGTTCCAGTAGCCACCCTCAGCATCGAGAAGCTTCTGAAAGTCTTCAACGTTTCCAATGTGATACACCCTGCCATATACAGGATCTATCTCTGTGAAGGGCTGTCCTTCTTTGCGGACTCTTGAAAAGTACACATTCTTAGGAAACATGGTGTTGATGTGACCGCCAACATAAATATTTGGCTCCTCCCATGGCAACACAAGGAAATCCTTGTCGGATGCTCTGCGGCAAGCCTCGCCGTAGTTTTTCTGGTCCTGGAACCGAAGCGGGCCTGGATCATTATAGTTCATATCACCATGGAAATCGCTAATCCCTACTATGTTCAGACCAAGCGCCTTCATAGCCACCAGATCCTGCAGTGGTGTGTCAAACGAGCCTGTTTTCATCACACGTTCGGTAAAAGCTGTACTTACGTTATCTTCTCTAAGATGCCAATGGTTTGTGAACGTCTTGAAGCCCGGTAGCGGCTTGTACACATCGCCGTGGGTAAAAGCCAGTACAGCCTGCCGTGTTGGCTCTGCTGCATCGAGGCTCATATAATAATACATTCCCATTTGCTGCCATGTTCCCGGATGCGCACTATAGAGCGCGAAACAATCCTGATACATTTGCACTGTCGATCCTTCGTTTTCGGACTGCCGGACACCCATTCCAAACTTCTTTTCGGAATCTTTTCGATACCATACATATCCCAAGTTTACATGTATCTCGCGTGCCCAGAAGAACTTGTGTGGCATTGGGAATGTCGCCAGGGAACCCCCTTTGCCCTCGGCTACCAGTACCCGGTTATCGGCCTTCACCGGCACGCGGATATCATTTTTTACTCCGCCGAACTGGTATTGCTGCGGATTGCCACCGGTATCCCGCCATGTGACTTTTGGCAAAGTGTCTGTTGAAAATCCATTCAGTCCGGCATCATACTTATAGGCAACCCATTGCTCTTCGGTCTTGGCAACTGCATCCATTCGTATCAAATTAGTGCTGCGATAGACAGTAAACTGCAGACTACCTGCAAAAATACCCATCGACAGACCCGGAAATGTAATTTCGAGGCGGGCCCCGTCAGTCTTCACACTACAACCAGGTGCGTTAAATGTTGCATCCATGCGGCGCACATCTTCAGGTTTGCGGGGTATTTTTACTCTTACCCCAGGAATATCGAGTGGTGCATCGTGGAATTCAAGCCATCTTTGATTGTTTATAACCTCTGGAGAGAACTTCATGTCAACACTACGTTCGAGTTCTGCGCTACCTACTCCCCGGCGTATACCACTCACCACATTATACTCTGGTATCAGATTCTGTCCAAGAATGGCCCATGTGCCACCGGTTTTCCGGATAGCCAGGTCGCGAACAATCGGCTGGCCTCGCCTGATAGCAAACCTTGCACGCAGTTCAGCATCTCCCTGTCCGGTCCATGTAACTACGAGCAGGTCCTGCTCTACGGCTGCCGTAAGGCCCTTGCTTTCTTTGTATTGTGTCAAGTCGCACTTGAGCGCCTGAGCAAATGCTATCGAGACAGTTGCAAATAACATAAACATGATAGATAGCAACAATCTCATCCTGTGATCTCTTTTCTCTTTTTTCATTATTTTGTTTTTAAGTGATATATCTAACTTATTTTAAAATACTCTTTTGCTTTCGTAATATTAATTTCATTTTCTGATTTAGCAATAACAATGGTTGCGACCGTGTTGCCAATGATATTAGTAAGCGCCCTGCCTTCGCTCATAAAACGGTCAATACCTAAAATCAAAGCGATTGCTGCTATGGGTATATGACCTGCAACGGGCAATATTGCTGCCAGGGTAATAAACCCGCTGCCTGTTACCCCTGCGGCCCCTTTTGAAGCCAGAAGTAAAACCAGTAACAGTGTGATCTGATGCGAAATGTCCATGGGGGTATTGGTAGCCTGGGCTAAAAAAACAGCAGCCATAGTAAGGTAAATGGATGTGCCATCGAGGTTAAAAGAATAACCTGTTGGCACTACCAATCCAACGACAGATTCTGAACACCCCATTTTTTCGAGCTTATTCATCAAGCCGGGTAATGCGGCTTCAGAAGAGGAGGTTCCCAGGACAATTAATAATTCTTCCCGAATGTATTTTAATAACTGGAAAAGGTTAAATCCAAAATATTTTAAAATTCCTCCCAAAACCAAAAAAATAAATAAAATACAGGTTATATAAAACGATAACATTAACTGCCCCAGCGATGTTAACGAACTCAATCCGTATTTTCCAATTGTAAAACTCATAGCTCCCAGTGCGCCCAGCGGAGCTACTTTCATAATAATTTTAATAACCACAAAAAGGCCACTTTCCAGAGACTTGATACCTGCTAAAAGCGGGTTAGCTTTTGCTCCGATTTTTGACAAAGCAAATCCTAACAGGATTGAAAATAGCAAGATCTGCAGTAAATTATTTGTAGCCAGGGCGTTAACAAAACTTTCCGGGATAATTCGCAGGAGGAAATCTTGCCAACCACCAGCCTCTCCTTTAGTTATATATGCTTCTGCAGATTTAACATCAAGGGTCGAAGGATCAATATTCATCCCGACTCCTGGTTTAAGGATATTTATTACAACTAATCCAATTATCAGGGCAAGTGTTGTAACTACCTCAAAATAGACAATTGCCTTTAAGCCAACTCTGCCTAATTTCTTTGTGTCCTGCATCCCGGCAATACCACTTACAATTGTGCAGAAAATAATGGGTGAGATCATCATTTTCACCAGCTTAATAAAGCCATCGCCCAACGGTTTTAACTGTATTGCAAAAGAAGGATAAAAGACCCCGATCAGGATTCCAATTATTATGGCAATAATTACCTGGGCATAGAGGCTTTTCAAATACTTCATCTTATTTAAATGATTTTAAATGTATGAAAACTGATTCTTAAGAAGGTTGTGTGAATAACTGAATGGATAGTTATTCAGTCTGCACATTGTCGTTCTGACCCTTAGTTGCTTCAGCTTTCTGTGAGTCAATAGGAATAGAGGTTATTTAGTCTTTTAGAACAGTATGTTTTTTTATGAAATCCGGGTCAATATCAATACCTGAACCAGGTCCTGTTGGTACTTTCATAACCCCTTTGTCGATTAAAAGGGAAGATGTTTTACAAACAAAAACTGTCTCCTTGTCATTCCCCTTAAATTCGTGAAATGGACCTGCATTGGGCAATGCTGATACCAGGTGCATCATATAAAGATATCCGAGACCTCCAGAAATATGTGGTGTGCAAGTTTTCCCAAATGCTTCTCCCATTCGTGCCACTTTCATAGAACGAACCATTCCTCCAAAATAGTAAACATCGGGTTGTACTATTTGAAGAGCATTATTGGCGATCAACCAACGAAAAGCATGCATACTGGATTCCTGTTCCCCTCCGGCAATCGGAATAGTAAGCGCATCAGCAACCTGTTTGGTTTCTTCGTACCAGTCGAATGGAACCGGCTCTTCATAATGCTCAAAATTATATTCCTGTAACAATTTACCAATTTTTATTGCTTCATCTGTTGTATACGAACCATTGGAGTCGGCATATAGATGCATTGCATCGCCAAAAGTTTTTCGAACCAGAGGGATGAGTTTTTCAGACCTTCCAACCGGGAATTCAGGATGACTCATTCGTCCGCCTACCTTAAATTTGAGAGCCTTAGTGTTTGACTCTGCTAATTGCTCATTAATCATGGTAATGGTTGCCTCTTCTGTTATATCACGTTCGCTATTCGCCTGGTAAAAAGCAACTGTCGGATTGTGAATTTCTCCAATCAATTGACCTATTGACTTATCAGCAATTCGTCCTAACATATCGAGAATTGCAAATTCGATGGTTGCTACCGGGATCCAGAGGGCCAAACTTTGAAATTTATAGTTACTCTGATACACGTAGGCTTCTTCGAGCAGTGCTTCTAACTCCCGGGCATCTTTCCCGATAAAAAATGGCTGCAACCGGTTTACAAAAACAGGATAGAAGGATCTCATTGATCCATTGTTTGAAACTGACCACCCTTCTGCACCATCTTTAGAACGCACATGGCATAAAAAGCTATTGTTGAAGCGAAGTAATTCAAGTGTTTCAATGATGACGGGAGTTGTAAAAAGTTCTTTCTTCAATACAGGCTTCTTGAGAATTTCATCAAGGACTGCATATCTTTCATTAAGCTTTTCGGGTCCTTTAGTTTTATCTGAAACACAAGAAAACCCGGGAACTACCGTTGCCAAACCTCCTACTACAGAAGTTGCAATAAAATTGCGTCGTGTTGTTTTCATTGGAAATTCTTTTATAAGTAATTGTTTTAGGATTTAATATTTGTGCATTAACATTGATTATTATCTCAAACCAATTTTGAAAACACTGTACAGAAATTATCGATTCATAAATATCATCTTAGGTAGTTTATTTTTGTACTCTTCGTAAAAACTAAGGAAGTTTTAGTATATTCTCCACTCTTACCTGCCATTTCCCATTCTGAGGAAAGCCGGGGGCATTTATATTTGGAGAACCATCCCATCCGCCTGCCATAAGAGCCACCGCTTCAAGGAAAGAACTATTAACCGGCAGATAAGCCGGGCAGACTAAGCCTTCTTTAGGACGAAGAACATACCCGCTTTTGTTAAACTTCGCATTAGGGGCATCATTACAAACTATGTCTATGGCTGTCTGCTGGTCACCCAGGCGTGCTGCGGTCAATGCTCCTTTTCCCAGGCCCCAGCTCACAAAACTTTGAATCCCATTTCGGTTTACAATAGCTTCAAAAGTGTTCTGCATTATTTTCTTGTCTACCATGGGTGTTTGAGGAAGGTACCCGAGTGCCATAAGCATAGCCGAGGAAAAATTACCCTGACGTGAGTACATGTCAGGTTCGCTTTCAATCTCAACATATTTTCCATCCTGTATTGTAAGCGGAGTCAGCTTTTCCATTATATCGTCCCAATGGGGATCGCGTTTCATTCCAAGTCGCTCGCGCCAATCCTGTGCTACCTTTAATCCATAATACCATTGAGCAAGTTCAAAACTTGGGTTCCTGGTGTTATTTTCTTCGGTACTCTCATTTACGCTCTTAATTGGGGGTCCAAGAATATAATGAGAGGTTTTAGTATCGTAAAAAGCATAAGAGGCCAGGAATTTTGCCGATTCAAAAACAAGATCTTTGTATTTATTAAGTGTTGCTTTATCAGGATTGGCACGGTAGACGAGTTCAGACAGATAAATCGGATTTGGCTGGTTCCATATTATGAAAGGATTAATAGCCCCTGGACTTTGCCGTCCATCGTATCCTGACATTTTAGGCCAGAGAGAACCCTCAAACCCTTTAAATTTTGCATCCGCTTGTGCCACAGGTAAAATTTTCCTGTACCATTGCAATCCCTTTTCGAGCAGTTCTGTATGATTAAATTGATAAAACTGTGCAGCATGTATCCAATACACCTCTGAATTGTGCTTACCAAACCAGCTTATATGTGCGAGACCGGTTTCCTGTGGTGGAAATGACCCGGAATAATTCACTTTTACAAGGTATTGCGAAAGCACAATTCTTCTTTCCAGTTCAGGAGCACGGGGGTCTGTACTGCCAGTAAGATCTATTGCACCTCCTTTTGTCCAGAATTCTTTCCAGGCTCTTTCGCTGGCCTTTTTGGTATCTTCAAATGATGGTGACGTTCCATTTTTAAGTACAGGTGTAAACTCACAAACCAGCACCAGACTATCAGAACCCGCAGCATTCAGATAAAATTCATGGGGCCCCTTCTTTTCCCATTTTCCCATACCCTGCCAATGAATACTAACGTAATACAGACTCGTATCAATTGTCCTTTTCAGCAAAATATTATAATTGTCTTGTTTTATTATTGTGCTTTGGTGACGGCCAGGATTACTCCAGTCAAATGGAGGCTTGTTTTTAATTGAAAGATCGTATGAATAGGGAAAGCGGAAAGCAGGTTTCAGTTTTCCGGATTTTAATAGCGGTGATTTGATTTTAAAAGCTACCAGACTTAATTCAGGATGACAAACAGTTTCGACGGTTACAGGTTGTCCATTAATTTCATACCGGCTGGTTATTACACCTTTCCAGATATCAAGCTTTTGATTTATTTGAGTAATCATTGAAAGATCGAGAGGTATATCATTTTCCCCTACCAAACTGATTTGCCCCAATGCAACAGGATGAGGGTTAACCCTGAAATATTCTCCCGCCGGGCTTTTTTCAAGACTTTCATAAAAAACCTTTCGACCATGAAAATTGCTTTCCTTCATTGCATCCTGCAATCTGAGATTTTTGGGATTTGGAAATGAATGCCAGGACCATGTGGAGCGTGTTTCCAGCGGAATACCATTTTTAAAATAATACTCGCCCAGTGATTGCATGCCGGTTACATCCGCTGTATAAGCAAAGTCGCCATTTCCTAAGGATAACGGCGCAAGAGGGTCAGCCTCCTGTAATACAACATTATGCCTGTTAACCAAAGCATACCGGTCAATAGGTTTTTGAATAACCGGAGCAGTCGCCTGTGCTGAAGCAATATAACAAGTTGTAAAATAGATTACAACCATAAATATGTAAAGAAGTTTTTTCATCGCTGAATCATTTTAAATAGATTGACAAAATATAAAAAAACTCCGGATATGAAAAGGAAATGAGCGGAATTACGACGTAAGGTTATTCACGAAATACTTGCATTTCCAAGCACTAAAACTATTTTGAATCATTTTAGTCAATAAGCAAAACAGTATGCTTCAGTGGACCATGAGCGCCAAATACCAATACCTGTTCAATGTCGGCAGTTTTTGACGGACCTGAAATAAATACACCAAAGCCTGTTTTGGTTATGTCGATTTTGCGGTAGGCTTCATCCATCCCGGAGACAAGATTTTCTACTGAAAGTTTAATTACGAGATTTTGGGCAATAAAAGGGATGATACGATGTGGAAAATTTGTCTCATCAAGCCAAATAGCTCCATTCTCTGCTACTCCAAACTGGCCGTTTAAAATAATTGTATTCAGCTTTTCACTTTTATCTTTAGAATTGGCAGATTGATATCCAATCCAATTTTCAGGTTGAGAAAAATCAACGGCCCCGGGAAAATGTGACGAGATAAATGATGAGACTAATGCCTCATTATCAATTCTGATTACTTCAGCGCCAACTAATTTAAGATTGTTACAAAATATTGTCTTTAAATCTGTATTATCTTCAGGTTTGGTCAAACGTTCCGGCAGGGGTTGCAAAGAAGGCTTATTCTTCCGGATCATTTGTATGATTTGATCTTTATCCATATAAAAGAATATTAACTTTTTTTATGATTTTCCCTGTACCATTGGTTAAACGACTTTGCAGGGGCAACAGGGAACTCTCTGCCTATGCCCCATACATTTATTTGATGATAAAGAACTTTACGGGGAAGATGATTCAGAGCCCAACGCATTTTCTTACCGAAGAAATTATAATAGCGACTGTTTGCCAGTATTTTTCCGGCCAGCTTTAACCCATACCTCTTTGAAGCAGAGAGTAGCTTTTTTTCTGAGATTTCCTGTCTCCAACTATATAATTGCCGATGAATATCAATCTTAACAGGGCATACATTTGAACATGAACCGCATAGTGAAGATGCAAACGGAAGGTCCTTGTATTTATTTACGCCATATATAGGCGATAGGATAGACCCAATAGGTCCGGGAATAACATAATTATAACTATGTCCCCCGCTTCGTCTGTATACCGGACAAGTATTCATACAAGCGCCACAACGGATGCATTTCAATGAGTTTAGATATGCGCCATTACCTAAATGTTCGGATCTCTTATTATCCACAATAATTATATGCATCTCCCCGCCTGGTTTTGGCTTTTGGTAATGCGAAGTATAAGAAGAAATGGGTTGTCCGGTAGCATTCCGTGCCAATAATCTGATAAATATTCCAAGATCTTCAATACGGGGTAATATTTTTTCAATACCCATGCAATGAATCTGTACAGGAGCGCTTTGTACTCCCATATCTGCATTACCTTCATTCGTACATACAACCACTGTACCTGTTTCTGCAACCGCAAAATTTACTCCGGTAATTGCTACTTCAGCCGATAAGAACTTTTTACGTAAATGTTCCCGGGCTGCTGCTGTCAGGTACTGAGGATCAGATATTCCTTTTTCTGTACCCAGTTTTAAATGAAATAATTCGCCAATTTCTTCTCTCTTCAGATGAATTGCAGGCATTACAATATGGCTCGGCGGCTCTTTTCTGAATTGAATTATCCTTTCGCCCAGGTCAGTGTCGACCACTTCAATTCCTTTAGCTTCCAGAAACGGATTCATACCGCATTCTTCAGTAAGCATAGACTTACTCTTTACAACTTTCTGAGCGTTGTAACTGTTAATTATTGAATAAATTTTCCGGTTGAAAGATTCTGCATCAACTGCCCAATGGACCTGAACGCCGTTTTTTACAGCTTCTGCCTCAAACTGAAGCAAATACGTATCCAGATTTGATAAAACATGTTCTTTAATCTTTGATGCGTTTTCCCTTAGAGCCTCCCATTCAGGAACGCAACCAACTGCCTTGTCTCTTTTTTTGCGGATTACCCACAAAGTCTGGTCGTGCCAATCGGCTCGCTCAACGTCAGCCAGAAATATACCGGCTTTTTCTGCATGAGTCATCATAATCGGCACTGGTTTAATATTTCTGCAATATGTTTAAATTGAACCTTTTCATTATTTCGTCGGGCAATACCCTCCAAGTGCATCAGGCATGACATATCAGTAGCAGTAATCACTTCAGCTCCGTTTCGTTTATGATCGCGAATCCTTTCAATTCCCATTTTAACCGAAACATCCGGTTCAAATATGGAAAAGGTCCCTCCAAATCCACAACATTCATCCTCCCGGTCTAGATTTATCAATTCTATCCCTTCGGCTTTTTCTAAAAGACGATGAACTTTCGAAAAATGGGGAGCCACCAATTCAGATGATACCCCCAGCTTTAATCCTCTTAACCCATGACAACTCTGGTGAATCCCAACCTTGAAAGGAAAATTGATTCTCAAATCTTCAATTTGAAGTATGTCGAAAATGAACTCACACAATTCAAATGTATTTTG
>DATCHE010000152.1:0-10806 GCA_036508535.1 Bacteroidales bacterium
AACCTCCCTGAAGGGGGGCTAAAACGTAAACGGATAAACCCCCTTTAGGGGGCAGGGGGCAAAAAGGCGGTAAGATAAAGATATACACACATATGCAGGTTCAGAAAGGCAATATTATAATTATCGACGACAATAAGAGTATCCTTAGCGCTCTTGACATTTTGCTTTCTCCGGTATTTGAAACTGTTACTCTGCTCTCAGGAACTAACCAGATTCTTTCCGAGCTAAGAAGAAAAGAGTACAATCTGGTAATTCTCGACATGAACTTCAGAGCCGGTGTAAATACAGGAAATGAAGGATTATTTTGGCTCAATCAAATCAAGGAAGCTAATCCCGAAATCTCTGTTGTGATGATAACAGCTTATGGTGATGTTGATCTTGCAGTAAAGGCCCTTAAAGCCGGAGCTTCCGACTTTGTACTTAAGCCATGGGATAATGACAAATTGATAGCTACTTTGAAACTGGCCATCGAACTTACTAATTCAAAAAAAGAGGTAAAGCAGCTCAAAGACAGGGAGTCGCAACTAAAAAAGGAGTTCAACCGCGACCAGAAATACATTATCGGCTCGTCACCGGTGCTGATGAGTGTTTTAAACCTTGTAAGAAAAGTTGCCCGAACTGATGCCAATGTTCTGATTACAGGGGAGAACGGAACAGGGAAAGAACTTATTGCTCAGGAGATACACAGGCTTTCGCCGCGATCTTCAGAGGTAATGGTTACAGTCGACATGGGCTCGTTGAGTGAATCACTGTTCGAAAGTGAATTATTCGGCCATGTGAAGGGAGCATTTACCGATGCAAGGGAAAGTCGGTCAGGCAAATTTGAAACCGCAAACAAAGGAACGCTCTTTCTTGATGAGATCGGAAACATTTCAATTCACCTTCAGTCGAAACTCCTGACTGCCATTGAAAGCCGCCAGATTACACGCATAGGTTCAAATGTTGTTACGGATGTTGATATCAGATTGATCTGTGCAACAAACCGCAACCTGAGTGGTATGGTAAGCTCAGGATTATTCAGGGAAGATTTGCTCTATCGCATTAATACTATCCATGTTGAGGTACCACCCCTCAGGGATAGGGGAAATGATATTCTTATCCTTGCAGAGTTCTTTCTTAAAAAATTTGCCAGTCGTTATAATAAACCCGAGATCCGAATAAACCGCCAGGCAGGTGAAAAGCTGATGAAATATTCCTGGCCGGGAAACATAAGGGAACTTCAGCATACAATTGAAAAGGCTGTTATTCTCAGCGAGTCGAATGTTCTTAAACCGGAGGAGCTTTTTATTAAGAATTCCTCTAACCCGGGAAATCAGACTTTTTCTACACTTGAGGAGATGGAACGCCAGATGATGGAACAGGCTCTCGATCAGAATAATGGAAATCTTACAGCTGCTGCCGCGCAACTGGGAATAACCCGGCAGACTCTGTATAACAGACTAAAAAGATAAGAAAATGATAAGCAGGAACCTGTATCTTAATATAATAGTCAGGGTGTTTGTATTGCTGCTCCTGTCACTTTTGCTAAGCTATTTTGCCCTGGTTAATCTATCGCTTCGACTCTCAATAATTATTGCGATTCTACTGCTGACTGTCACTATAAATCTTATTTCATATTTAAATTCTACCAACAGGAAGATCAGGTTTTTTTTCGATTCAGTCAGAAATGATGATTCAACACTCTCTTTTCCCACAGGTACAAAAGAAAAAAGTTTAAGGGAATTGTACGATAGTATGCAGAAGGTTAACCTGCAGATACAAAAGCTGAGAATAGACAACAGGAACCAGGAACAGTATTTTCAGATACTTATTGAACACCTTGGGGCAGGAATAATTTCATTTGATGAAAAAGGATTTATCCTTCATGCAAATTCTGCCGTTAAAAAACTATTATCACTGGACGTTCTGACTCACCTTAAGCAACTGGAAAGAATTGATGCCGGTCTGTACAATACAATAAGTGAAATACACTCAGGTGAAAGAAGACTAATAGGTATGATGACACCGGGGGGTGAAATTCAGGTGTCACTTAAAGCTACGTCGCTGAAAATAAAAGAGAGTAAGTTTATAATTCTGTCGTTGCAGGATATAAAAAGTGAGCTCGATGAAAAAGAACTCGATTCATGGATGAAGCTTATCCGGGTACTTATGCATGAGATAATGAATTCAATAACACCAATCACATCTTTATCTGAAAGTTTGTCAAGAATTTATGTCCAAAATGACCATCGTATAAAGCCGGAAGAGATAACACAGAAAACCATTGATATTACCGTTCAGGGACTTGATGTGATCCGTGAACAGGCGAAGGGGCTCATGTCGTTTGTTGAATCATACAGGAAACTGACTCGCATTCCTGAGCCTGTTAAGAAATTATTCAGGGTCGCAGAATTATTTGACAGAATAAAACTTCTCTACAGTTCTCTTGAAAATAGCGGGAATGCAATTCTTGATATTGAGACTCCAGTGGGTGAGGCTGAACTATTTGCCGACCAGAATCTTATAAGCCAGGTACTGATTAACCTTCTTAAGAACGCCGTCGAGTCGAACGAGAATAATTCTGGTGCAAAGATTATTCTTAAAGCTTCAATAAACGATTGCTATGCAACTGATATTTGCGTATCGGACAACGGTCCGGGCATGGGTGATGAGGTAATTGACAAAATATTCATACCTTTCTTTACTACCCGCCATAATGGTTCAGGAATCGGATTAAGCCTTTCGAAACAGATCATGAATGCACATGGAGGTACTCTTAAAGTCAGATCAGTTCCAAATAAAGAGACAGTTTTTTGTCTGAGCTTTTAGTCGTACTTTATTGCCTTCACAGGTGTTATCCTGGTTATTAATTGCGACGGAACCAGAAGCATAATAATAATGGCAGCCATTGTGCCGGCATTTAGTAGCAGGATATGAGTCAGCTCAAGATTCACAGGTACAGTTTTTATATAGTATGAAGAGGGATCGAGTGTAATAATTCCGGTCTTAAGTTGAATATAAGCAAGTCCGATTCCAATAAGATTTCCCCATAACAATCCTTTTCCTATAAGGTATGCAGCCTGATACAGAAATACCCTGCGGATTATCAGATCTTCAGAACCAAGCGCTTTGAGTACCCCTATCATGTTGGTTTTTTCGAGAATGAGAATGAGTAAGCCAGATATCATATTAAACCCTGCTACTACCAGCATCAGGATGATAATGATGATAACATTTACATCCTGAAAGTTAAGCCAGTCAAAGATCTGAGGATATTTTGTCCTGATATTTGTTACCTTAAATTTTGTCTCTTCTTCCGTTATCTTATATCCTATGGCATCTCTGACTGCAAGAGTCATAGCATCGAGATGATCAAAATCATCAATGAATATTTCAAACCCGCTTACCTGGTCATCTTTCCAGCCGTTGAGTCTTCTAATTTGACCGATATCGCAGAATACGTAAATCTTATCAAACTCTTCGAGACTTGTTTCATATATACCGCTTATGGTGAATTTTCTAAAGCGGGGTGGATCCTGAATAAAATGCATCACAAACGAATCTCCTGTCTTTAGCCTCAGCATATCGGAGACTTTTTTGGAGATGATCACTTTATCAGTTCGCCCCGTATCGGAAACAGTGAATACTTTACCATCAATAATATTACTTTTGAAGTAACTCCATTCAAAATCGCTTCCTATACCTTTCAGCACAACGCCCTGTATATCTTCGTCGGTCTTAATGATCCCTGCTTTTGTGGCAAATACCTGCAAATGGGTTATTCCGGGTATCTGCTTAATTTTAGATATGAATTCCTGTGAATCACTTATAGGGGTGGTTTCGAATGAAATGTTGGAATCGAAGTTTGTGATCTGTATATTCGATCCGAATCCAACAACTTTTTCTCTGATTTGCTTTTTGAAACCGGTAAGAATCGCCACTGCCAGTATCATTACCGCAAGTCCCATTGCAATGCCGATTATTGCAATTACATTAATAGGCCGGGAGAAGGATGTCTCTTCACGTCGCCCTTTTATGAGCCTCTGTGCTATGAAATATGGTAAATTCATTTTTTTTGTGAGAAGCCAAAATTAAGAAAATATTGTGAATTATTTTGTCAAACCCCTCCGGGGTATGATTTTATGAAGGGATGATTGATTTTCTACAATACTATAAGCCCTACGGGCTATGTAGAACCTATGGAATTCAACCAGATCAGAATTAAGCTATAAAGACATTCAATTGACCATCAGCAATAAGGTATTGTAGCATAAATACCCGGTATGTCAATTTTCAGATTGATTATATTATTATTGCCATTCGCCGTAGGCGATAAGGTATTGTAGCATAAATACCCGGTATGTCAATTTTCAGATTGGTTATATTTTAATTGTCATTCGCCGTAGGCGATAAGGTATTGTAGTAGCATAAATACCCGGTATGTCAATTTTCAGATTGGTTATATTATTATTGCCATTCGCCGTAGGCGATAAGGTATTGTAGCATAAGATGATGTATATATTATTATTCCTCGTAGAGGATTAAGAATTGTCTGATAAATTCTCTAGATTTACAAATCAAAATTCATAGTTAATTGAAACAGGTAATTTTTACAATTCTGTTGATTGGATTTATAACCTCATTTACAGAATGTGCAGGGGTTAAAAATTCCCCTACCCCCGGATCGTACCAGATTGAACTATATAGAAATCTGATACAGGGAAAATCCGTTGCAGTAGTAGCCAACCAGACTTCCATGGTTGGAAATACACATCTTGTTGATACTCTCATTTCATTAGGCCTGAATATCAAGGTGATATTTGCCCCTGAGCATGGTTTCCGAAATATGGCAGATGCCGGTGAAACAATCGTGAACGCCAAAGATCCGGAAACGGGAGTACCGTTATTAAGTCTATACGGCACTCATTTTAAACCCACATCTGCAGATCTTGCCGGGATTGATGTTGTGATATTTGATATTCAGGATGTAGGCGCCAGGTTCTATACCTATATATCTACCCTTCACTATATTCTTGAAGCATGTGCTGAAAACCATATTAAATGTATTGTTCTCGACAGACCAAACCCAAACGGTTTTTACTTTGACGGGAATATGCCCGATACCGCATACAAATCCTTTGTTGGCATGCACCCTGTCCCTGTTGTCCATGGAATGACAATCGGGGAATATGCTGAGATGATAAACGGTGAGGGGTGGCTGAAAGCCAAAGTCAGGTGCGATCTTACGGTTATTAAATGTATGAATTACACTCATAAAACTTATTATGAAGTTCCTGTAAAACCATCACCAAATTTGCCAAACCAGAACTCTGTATATCTGTATCCCTCTATATGTTTTTTTGAAGGTACAAATATTTCACTCGGTAGAGGTACGCTATACCCGTTTCAGGTTTATGGATCACCACTATTACCTGATAAGGGCTTTAGCTTTACTCCCGAAAGTGTTCCGGGAGCAAAGAACCCGCCTCTGATTGGTGTGAAATGTTATGGTATTGACTTGAGGGACGCAATAAAAAATGGGCTGGTACCTTCACCAAAACTCAATCTTAACTGGTTAATTGACGCGTACCGGGCTTTCCCTGATAAAAGTAAATTTTTTATTCCCTATTTTGATGTGCTGGCATGTGGACCGGTTTTAAGGGAGCAGATACAGAAGGGAATGACGGCAGAACAGATACGCAAGACCTGGAAAACGGGTCTTGTTAAGTTCTCAAAAATTCGGGAGAAGTATTTGTTGTATAAATAGTAGCCCCCCTGCCCCCTAAAGGGGGTTAATTCAGTGTATTTATGAGTTTTAGCCCCCCTTTAGGGGGGTTGGGGGGCAAAGAAACTGGGGGGTGATGAATAATCCCTTCAGACCCTTCCCGGATAAACCTTCAACGCCTCTTCGAGTATCATCATAGCATTCTTAAGGTCATCTATTTTAAGTACATAAGCTATGCGTACTTCATTCTTTCCCGAACCGGGCGTTGAATAGAATCCGGAAGCCGGAGCAATCATCACAGTCTGATTATTATATTCAAAATCTTCCAGAAGCCACTGTGCAAACTTGTCGGTATCATCAACAGGAAGTTTAACGACAGTGTAAAATGCTCCTTTGGGTTTTGGGCAATAAACGCCGGGCATTTTATTCAGTGCGTCAACCATATAATTTCTGCGGGCTGTATATTCTTTGTTTACATCTTTAAAGTACTTATCAGGAGTATCTATTGAAGCCTCCCCTACAATCTGGCCAAGTCCGGGAGGAGAAAGGCGTGCCTGACCGAACTTGAGAGCTGTGGATATGACTTCTTTATTTTTTGTCACCAGAGCGCCTATCCTTACCCCACATTCGCTGTAGCGTTTTGAAACAGAATCGAGCATTATAACATTATTTTCAATCCCTTCAAGATTCATTGCAGAGAAATGCTCGGCGCCATCATAACAAAACTCCCGGTATGCCTCATCCGAGAAGAGAAAGAGATCATGTTTCTTCACTATTTCCTTTAGGTGAAGGAGCTCTTCTCGCGAATATAAATACCCTGTGGGATTATTAGGGTTGCAGATAATTATCCCTTTTGTTATTGATGTTATCTTCTTTTCTATTTCCTGAATAGGAGGGAGCGCAAAATCTTCTGTAATATAAGATGTTACAGGAACAATCTTAATCCCCGCTGTTGTCGCAAAACCATTATAATTGGCATAAAATGGCTCCGGGGTAATTACTTCTTCACCCGGATTAACGCAAGACATCAATGCAAATAGTATCGCCTCCGATCCCCCTGTTGTTACAAGTATTTCTGTACAATCGACATTTATGCCGATCTTTTGATAGAATGTTGCTAATTTACGACGATATGACTCATTGCCTGCTGAGTGGCTGTATTCCAGTACTTTAAGATTAATATTCCTGATCGCATTCAACGCAACCTCGGGTGTAGGAATGTCAGGTTGCCCAATGTTGAGATGATAGACTTTTCTCCCTTTCCTTTTAGCTTCCTCTGAGTATGGTACAAGTTTCCTGATTGGAGATGCTGGCATCGATTTGCCTTTTTCTGATATTGATGGCATAATATTTATTTATTTTCGAACCTCATAATAATGCTTGTTACAAAAGTAGATAAAATCGGATAGTGAAAAGATGATTTATCTTATGAAAAAAAGAGGCTGTCTCAAAAGCCGGTTTTTGCCCCCTGCCCCCTAACTTATCTTTACACACATCTTTTTTATTAAGTTCCTGCTGCGAGAAGGAGATCCCTCATCCCTCCAAGCCTCCGCAAGCTCCGGTTTGCCGGAATTCGGGATGACATGTTATTTTGGGGGAGTCCGCCAGCCGGCGGACGAGGGATCTCCTTCTCTCAATCTGCAATTGACTTAAATTGAGATGTGATGAAAGATTAAGCCCCCTAAAAGGGGTTCTTTAAGATGCTGATAATCTGAAAGTCCCTCCACCAGCTGGCGGAGGGATTTAGGGGCTGAAAAATTAGGACTTTTGAGAAGCCTCGTTTTTTAAATTCTAAAATTCTTAATAATTATTTATTGCCTACTGCCTGATAGTTAAATGAAATACTTCTTTTTACATTATCTTTTTGAACTGTGACACGAAAATGCTGTTCTACATTATTAACATCATTGTCAATATAATATCTGATAATCTCTTTATCTCCAACTACTGCCCAGTCTTTGTATTTACTTTTTGAAAGTGCCTCCTGTACAGAAACAGGCATAGGTACATTTTTAGAAGCCTCCCTTGATTCTATCAGATTTCCGGCTGCTGAATATACTGCCGAAAAATCATCACCGTTTTTAGTATTGTAATTGACTAAATAGCGTTCTGGTTTAAGATCAGCTGCTCCAATGTCATAAACCCATCCGTATTCCTTAAGAGCAAAAGGGAACTTAGACCATGTCTGCGGTTCACTAATATTGAACTTTGTATTAAATGCCTTAACTACTGCAGCAGGAATCTGCTCTTTTGTAATTTTTGTATTTACAACAGGAATTGCATCATTAGTATTAAAATCGTGATCCTGTCCTAATGTAGGAAGCAAAAATGCGATTAATGCTAACCCGGAAAAAAATAATTTTTTCATAATAGTAAAAATTTTGGTTTATAATGTGTTTCATATAGCTAAAACAATTTATTTCTTTTAAAGTTCAGAACTTATAATGTTTTTATTCATTGTATAGAATTTAACCGGCTAATATTGATATTTTTTCTGGAATCATGAGTCCTTTCTGTTTTCACATCTAACTAATCTGACGAAATTTTGTAATTTTGCTGTTCATTTATTTTTAGTAAAATCATCAGATTATTATGGATATTCCTTCAAAATTTGATTCAGGTAAAGCAGAGAGCAAATGGTATAGTTACTGGATGGATCACGGGTTTTTTAAAAGCACACCTGATGAAAGGGAACCTTATACAATTGTTATTCCCCCCCCAAATGTAACAGGAGTACTTCATATGGGGCACATGCTGAATAACACAATTCAGGATGTGTTGGTACGCAGGGCAAGGATGCAGGGGAAAAATGCGTGTTGGGTTCCGGGAACTGATCATGCATCAATAGCAACTGAGGCAAAAGTTGTGTCGAAGCTCAAGGCAGAAGGAATTGAAAAACGCGATCTGACAAGAGAAGAATTCCTCGAACATGCCTGGACCTGGACCAATAAGCATGGCGGGATTATTCTTGAACAACTTAAACGGTTGGGCGCTTCATGCGACTGGGATCGTACACTTTTTACGATGGATGAGAAAAGATATGATTCAGTTATTAAAGTATTTATAGACTTGTTCAATAAAGGACTTATTTACAGAGGAGTACGCATGGTTAACTGGGATCCTCAGGCTATTACAGCTGTTTCGGATGAAGAGGTTATCTACACAGAAGAAAAATCAAAACTCTATTACGTTCGTTACAAAATAGTTGGAGAGGATGATTATGTGATGATTGCAACGACACGTCCCGAAACAATTCTCGGTGATACTGCTGTCTGCGCAAACCCGGGCGACAAGAGGTATACACATCTTAAAGGGAAGAAAGTTATAGTGCCAATGGCAAATCGCGAGGTTCCATTTATTTTCGATGAATATGTAGATCCTGAGTTTGGTACAGGATGTCTGAAGATAACCCCGGCTCACGACATTAATGATTATGAAATCGGTCTCAGACATAATTTGCCTTCTATTGATGTCTTTAATGATAATGGTACAATCAGCGAAAGGGCCGGCTTGTTTGCTGGGGTTGACCGGTTTAAAGCAAAAGATTTAGCCGAAGAAGAACTCAGAAAATCCGGGGATCTTGTAAGGGTTGAAAATTACAATAATAAAATTGGCCGTTCAGAGCGAACTAACGCTGTTATTGAACCAAGGCTTTCACTTCAGTGGTTTATGAAGATGAAGGATCTTTCAATCCCCGCCCTGAATGCTGTTTTAAATGATAATGTACAGATACATCCCGCAAAATTTAAAAATCTGTATCGTCACTGGATGGAGAATGTACGCGACTGGTGTATCAGCCGTCAATTGTGGTGGGGACATAGGATTCCGGCATGGTACTACGATAATAACGAATTTGTTGTTGCAGAGAATATAACAGATGCACTTGCAATGGCAATCAGAAAGAGTGGCAATTCAAAATTAAAGGAGAGTGATATGCGTCAGGATGAGGATGTTCTCGATACATGGTTCTCATCGTGGCTTTGGCCGATTACGTCTTTTGATGGTATCAACGATCCGGAGAATGCAGATATTAAATACTACTATCCTACAAACGATCTGATTACTGCTCCGGAAATTCTGTTTTTCTGGGTAGCCCGAATGATCATTGCAGGGTATGAGTTCAGGGATCAAAAACCATTCAGCAATGTTTATCTGACAGGACTTGTTCGCGACCAGCAGAAAAGAAAGATGTCAAAGTCGCTTGGAAATTCACCGGAACCAATAGATTTGATTGAAAAGTATGGCGCTGATGGGGTCAGAGTGGGTATGTTATTTTGCTCCCCTGCTGGTAACGATCTTCTGTATGAAGACAGTCTGCCTGAACAGGGACGTAATTTTGCAAATAAAATATGGAATGCTTTCAGGCTGATTATGAGTTGGAAAATCGATGAAAAGATTGCTCAACCTGAATCTTCCAAAGTTGCTGTTGATTGGATGAATGAGGTTATGTCGAAATCTATAAAAGATGTTGAGGCAAACTTTAAAAAGTTCAGGATTTCGGAAGCATTGATGATTACCTATAAATTATTCTGGGATGAATTCTCCGGCTGGTATCTTGAAATAATCAAACCTGATTATCAGAAACCAATTGACAGAACTACTTATGAGGCTACAATTATTGTTTTTGATAAACTTCTAAAGGTTATTCACCCCTTTATGCCATTCATTACCGAAGAAATCTGGCAACTTTTCATTAAAAGAAAGGATGGTGAAAGCATAATGGTGACCAGAATGCCCGAAGCTTCAAAGTTCAACATTCAAATGGTTGAAAGCTTTGAATCAGTAAAAGAGACGATAAGTGCAATACGCACGGTAAGAAAATCAAAAGATATTCCAAATAAGGAAAAGATTGAGTTACTGGTACGTTCTGATAAATATGAATTTGATACTGTGTTTCTTCCGGTTATAAGTAAATTATGCAATTTATCGGGTGTGTCGTTTGTTTCTGAGAAACAGGAAGGGGCTGTTTCTTTTATGGTAGGAACAACAGAGTTTTTTATACCAATGGTTGGCAAAATTGATATTGAGGCCGAACTTGTAAAAATCCGTGAAGATCTGGATTATCATAGGGGATTTCTTGCTTCTGTAACAAAAAAGCTTGA
>DATCHE010000153.1:0-14785 GCA_036508535.1 Bacteroidales bacterium
ATCCCCGCCTTATGTTTCTTCCTTGGTTATAAAACCCCCTCTGCCTCTTCGAGGCATCTCCCCCAAGGGGGCGAAGAAATCCAATAGATGGACGGATTAGCCGCCCTTTAGGGGGGTTGGGGGGCACTGGGGGGAAGACAAAATCCAAGGGGGGTTGGGGGGCAATAAGAGAGCATACAAACTATAGTTTACGGCCAAAAAATAAATATCTTTGATCCATGATCGACCGCCCTACCATAGAACGGATTCTCGATGCTGCTCAGATAGTTGACGTGGTGCAGGAATTTGTTCCCCTTAAGAAAAGAGGGGTGAATTATCTTGGTTTGTGCCCTTTCCATAACGAAAAAACTCCATCATTCACTGTTTCCCCATCGAAAGAGATCTTCAAATGCTTTGGTTGCGGTAAAGTTGGCAATTCAGTCAATTTTGTGATGGAACATGAACATCTCACTTATCCTGAGGCACTTAAATACCTTGCCAAGAAATATCACATTGAGGTTGTTGAAAAAGAACTAAGCCAGGAGGAGCTTGAAAAACAGAATGAAAGAGAGAGTCTGTTAATCGTATCATCTTATGCAGCCCGGCAGTTCGCTGAAAACCTTTTTCAATCTGAAGAGGGTCTTTGCGTCGGACTTGCCTATTTTAAAGAGAGGGGCTTCAGGCAGGATACTCTGAAGAAATTTGAAGTTGGCTACAGCTTTGAGAAACGCGATGCCTTTTCAAGAAAAGCTCTCGAGGATGGCTATAAACAGAATTATCTTGTAAAAACAGGTCTCACAATACAGCATGAAGATCGCATCTTCGACAGGTTCAGCAGCAGGGTGATGTTCCCGATTCATTCTCTGTCGGGACAGGTGCTTGGATTCGGAGGAAGAGTTCTAAAGACAGATCCTAAAAGCGCAAAATACCTTAACTCTCCTGAATCGGAGATCTACCATAAAAGCAGAATACTATACGGCGTTTACCAGGCCCGAAAAACAATAACTCAGGAAGATAGATGTTATCTCGTTGAGGGTTATACAGATGTGTTGTCGTTACACGAAGCCGGTATCGAAAATGTGGTAGCCTCTTCAGGTACCTCTCTTACTCAGGAACAGGTAAGGCTTATTAAGCGGTTCACCCAGAACATAACCATCCTTTACGACGGCGATGCGGCAGGAATTAAAGCTTCAATACGCGGTATCGACCTCGTTCTTGAAGAGGGAATGAATGTTAAAATTGTTCTTCTGCCCGATAATGAAGACCCCGATTCCTATTCAAAAAAACTCAGTAAGGAGGAGTTTTCGAAATTTCTGAAGGAGAACGAGACAGATTTTATACGCTTCAAGACACAACTTCTTCTTTCTGAAGCAAATAACGATCCGGTCAAAAAAGCCGACCTGATACGCGATATTGTAAAATCTATTGCAGTTATTCCTGAGGCAATAACCAGGACTGTATATATAAAGGAGTGCAGCACGGTACTTGAAGTAGCCGAGCCAATCCTTTATCATGAGGTGAATAAACTCAGACAGCAAAAAAATTTCCAGGACAGGAATAAATATCCGGGACCAGAAGATCTTCCTGTTCCTCCTCCGGTAATTATTAAGCCTATAACCCGCGAAACAGTAACTTACTATTCTGAGAAGGAAATAATAAGGTTGCTTTTGAAATTTGGCGGAATGGAATTTGAGCGGACAATTAATAAGGACGACGGTAAGGAAGAATTACTGACCGTCTCTGATTATATTGTCAGGGAGATTACATCTGACGATCTCTTGTTCGACGACAAGGTATGTTCAAAGATCTTTGCTGATTTCAGGTTCGATGCACAACATGGTCTCATTACCGGCGATAAGCAATTTGTGAAACATGAAGATCCCGCAATATCCAGTCTGTCTGCAGATCTTCTGGCCGACTCTCATGAGCTGAGTAAGATCTGGAAAGATAAACAGACCTTCGTTGAGACGGAAGAGATGAAATTAAAAGAGATGGTTGGTGATGCTGTTTTGAAGTTTAAAAGCGACAAAATAATGGTTATCAGAAAAGAGATCATGGTGCTGCTTGAGGAGGCCGTTAAAGCAAATGATACTGAAAAGGTTGTATTATTACAGAAACGCTACGCTAACCTGAGTTTTGCCCTTGGGTTAATCTCACGGAAACTTGGGAACCGGATACTACTATAGACACTCCCTGAAATGCCTGGTCTGGCAGGAATAATAGAATTTATCATACTATCTTCCACTGATTCACTTTTATTACTAATTTTGTTTAATTAAAATGAAGAAATGAAAAGTATTCTCTCTTACATAGTATTCGTTCTGTTGCTTCTTGCTTTTGCCTGCAAATCAAATCCTCAGGATAAAGAAACATTCAAACCTTCATTCTCTACCTATAAATCAGATTCAACCGGGACTAACTCCCTGACGGAAAAAAATGAAATTTTTTACGGACTCCTTACCCCTGTTGAAATATGTACAATCTTTAACCGGATTGGTGTCCCACGCAATAATGCAATTCTAAATCCGACTTCGAACCGAAACAAATACCTTAGCAGCTCCAAAGCTTCTATCAACACCGGTATATACGGAGTTGATTTCGGATACCTTAAAATTGAAGGTGTCGGACAAGAGATGTTAGACTATATGGTCACAATACGTGATATGAGCAATAAGCTTGGAATCCCCGACGACTACCTTACCGAACCACTAAAGAGGATTCAGAGCGACATTTCTGAGCCTGACACAATTATGTATCTGATGAATTCTGCCTACAATAAAATGGAAGCCCATCTAAGGGCCAGCGGAAGAGAAAGTTCTGCCGGACTTATGATAATGGGCGGATGGGTTGAAGCGCTGTATATTGCTACTCAACTGGCTTACGATCCTTCCAAACCCGATCCGGAGGTGGTGCAGAAAATAGCTGAACAGAAATATACTCTTACTACCCTGCTTAGCTTCATGAAAAACTATTATGACGACCCGGTAGTTGTCTACTACACAAAGAAACTGAAGTACCTGAAGAACTATTTCGACTCCTTTGATATCTATTTCAAAAAAGGTGATCTTGAGATTGACAGGTCAAAAAAGGTATTCCGATCATCGGGCAGCGAAATGACAGTAACCGTTGAAACACTTAATAAGATCCGCGATTATGTTGCCAAACTGAGGACGGAGATGGTAACTCCATAAGTTATGACGCCCTCCCCGTCAGAAGAAATATTCCCAATTGTTAATGAAGAAGGCAAAATAATAGGTGAAGCCCCACGGAGCGTTTGTCACGATGGAAAAAGCATGCTCCTTCATCCTGTTGTTCACCTTCACATGTTTAACACTAAAGGCGAACTTTTTTTACAGAAAAGGTCTCATACAAAAGATATACAGCCCGGGAAATGGGATACTTCAGTTGGGGGCCATGTTGACCTCGGGGAAACAATTGAGAAAGCACTTTTTAGAGAAGCTGGTGAGGAACTTGGGTTGACAGGGTTCGAACCTGATTTTTTAGGTAGATATGTATGGGAGTCATTGCAGGAAAAGGAGCTGATTAATTCATTTTCAATCATTTCTGATGAAATACCTGTAATCGATGCAGATGAAATTGAAGAAGGACGGTTCTGGTCTGCTGAGGAAATCAAGGATCATATCGGAAAGAATATTTTCACCCCGAATTTTGAATACGAATTTGATTTGTTCTTTTAAAAAGACGTCTTTGTGAAAAGACTGTTTAGCAAAGAGTCCTTCATTTTTTAGCACCTCGCTTGCCAGAATAAATTGACTAATTTTGTTGATAATTTGATTGTTAATAAATTGTGCCAATATGAAAATCCATAAAACTTACCTGTCACTTACTCTTCTGATAATTCTGACAACCTTTTCGTGGATAACCTCTTGCACTCATAGCGCCAAAATTTCCGACATTCCGGAGGTTTGCTTTGAGAGGGATGTTCTTCCAATATTTATTAATAATTGCATGCGGGCTGGTTGTCATGGGAGCGGTGGAGAGTCGCGTATGGCCCTGGATACCTACGCCGGAATAAGCCGAAACGTAGTTCCAGGAAACCCTAATGGAAGCCGAATTTATACTGTACTAACAAATACCTGGGGTATAAATCTGATGCCACCAAATCAACCTCTTACACTTGAAAACAGAACACTTATAAGAGTTTGGATAGAACAGGGAGCAAGGCAGACTACCTGTACAATTCCGGTTACAAACATCAGAAATTCTGAAAATTGAATTATTAACAATCAAACGATCAGTAATAAAATTGAAAATGAAACGATTTTATATAATCCTTGCAACAGTGTCTGTGTTTTTATTCTTTTTTGTTTCCTGCTATTATGATAATGAGGAGGCCTTATATCCTGCACTCAGCAATTCCTGCGATACAACTAATGTAACTTTCAGCGGTACAATTGTTCCGATTCTCAAAAACAACTGTTATTCATGTCATTCCAATGCAAATGCAGCCTTTGGTGCAAATATTCACCTCGAAGGATATGCAAATGTTGTTACAAATTATGCAAAAATTATTGTATCCATAAATCTGGGGTCAGGGGTGAAGGCAATGCCTCCCGGCGGAAAACTTAAAGCCTGCTCATTAACACAGTTTGATATCTGGATCAGAAATGGAATGTTAAATAATTGATTATTAAAAATATATGAACAACATGATACGATTCCCAATTATTATTCTCTTATTCCTGATCCCGGCCGGAATCTTTGCACAGGATGACCTGATGAACCTCCTTAATGACAGCACTGCCAAAGAGATAAACTACACTACAGCTACTTTCAAGTCGACGCGGATAATGAACGGACATTCCGTCGAGAAAATGCCTCCCGGGCAACTGGATTTCAGAATCTCACACCGCTTTGGAACAATAAATTCAGGTGCGTACAATTTTTTCGGGCTCGACCAGTCTAATGTTCATTTCAGCCTTGAGTATGGTCTTTATAAGTGGTTAATGATTGGTGTTGGCCGCGGAACATACGAAAAGACTTTTGACGGGTTTACAAAGTTCACTATTCTCCGACAATCTTCCGGAGCAAGGGTAATGCCCGTTTCTCTTTCCGTTTTCTCATCAGTAGCCCTTAATACTCTTAAGTGGTCGGATCCGACCAGAACAAATTATTATAGTTCAAGACTCTCCTATGTTGGACAGGTGCTTATTGCCCGGAAAATTAATCAGTCTTTTTCTGTCCAGATATCTCCTACCTATGTACACAGAAACCTGGTTGCAACAGAGCTGGACCCAAATGACCTTCTTGCAGTTGGCTTGGGTGGACGTGTGAAGCTTACAAGAAGAATAAGCCTCAATGTAGAATACTTTTATCTCGCTAACCCGAAAAAATACATGAGTCTGCCTGTTTACAATCCATTATCTGTTGGCTTTGATATAGAAACAGGAGGGCATGTCTTCCAGCTCTTCTTCACAAACTCACTTGCTATGATTGAAAAAGGATTTGTCGGTGAGACCACCGGTCAATGGAAACATGGAGATATTCATTTCGGTTTTAATATTTCAAGAGTCTTTACATTGAAAAAAAATAAAGCTAAAGTATAATATTTACCTGCGTTTGTAGTTATCATCGGAAGGCTTAGTTTCAATAAGAAATGATAAGGTTTTTGAAAAACAAGTGAGTTTTTAATACATTTAATATGCAAATTATGAAACGATTAACTTTGTTGTCCATTCTTTTGGTTGTTGTTACTGCGGCCAATGCTCAAAAATATATGACCAAAAATGGCTTTATAGGCTTTTTTTCTCATACCCCGATGGAGGATATTAAAGGAGATAATAATCAGGTGGCGGCTGTCCTTGATATAACATCCGGAGAAATGGTTTTTCAGGCTCTTATCAAATCATTCCATTTCGACCAGGCTTTGATGGAGGAACATTTCAATGAAAACTACATGGAATCTGATAAGTTTCCGAAATCAAGTTTTAAAGGCAAAATCACAAACCTTTCAGACGTTAATTTTTCAAAAAACGGAATTTATGATGTCACAATCGACGGAGATCTTACCATCCATGATGCAACAAATAAAATAAGTACAAAGGGGAAAATTGAAGTTCAGAATGGTGAATTAATAGCAACATCAAAATTCAACATTTCTCCTGAAGATTATAAAATTAACATCCCCGGAGTGGTGAGAGACAAGATTAATAAGAACATGGAAGTTACCGTTTCAATGAAGTATGCTGCTTTGGCAAGTAAATAATGATAAAATGACTATCCGCAATCATGCATCTGGAAATTTGAATGCTTTAAAATCAAACATTTATATTAAAGATTAACGAGCTATTGTTAAAATTTATTAAATTAAATTCCAACACGTCTAAAAATTTTTAACTTTAAAAAAATAATATAAAATCATTCCAAAACAGAATATTCCGCAACCGTTTGAATTACTGTAATCTGATTAAAAAATGTATCTAAATAATATAAGGTATAATAAGCCTTCCGCGATCATCCTGACGTTTTTTACTGAGAAACTATTTCACGATATTATGACTATTTTCATCTCTTCAAAATGTTTAAAAACCTATTCCGTTTGATATGAAAAAACAAAATCTCATTCTGATACTCACCGGAGCATTTTTAATTTTTACTGTTAATTCATTAACAGCATCTGACAAGAAAAAAACTCAGACTCCGGCTCCTCTGCCCTCTTCTGTGAAAGAAATGTATAATGTCCTTGATTATGGTGCAAAGGGCGACGGCAAAACTCTTGATTCACCATCAATAAATAAAGCAATTGACGAGGCTGCCTCAAAAGGAGGAGGAACAGTATATTTCCCTGCCGGGACATATCTTTCAGTATCCATCAGGCTGAAAAGCGACATTTCACTCTATGTCGGCCAGGGGGCGACCATTCTTGCTGCCTCAGCTTTGGATGGCTATAAATACGATCCTGCCGAACCAAATGTTTGGGGAGATTCTCTTCAGTACCAGGATTTCGGCCACAGCCACTGGCATAACAGCCTTATCTGGGGCGAGAACCTTCAGAACATTTCAATCCTCGGGCCCGGCGTAATATACGGCAAGGGACTCTTAAGGGGTGGCAATAGTGCACAGGATGGCAGCGGGAATAAATCCATATCTCTCAAATGGTGCCGCAATGTCATTATCCGCGATGTCTCAATACTCATGGGAGGATGGTTCGCGATCCTCGCTACCGGTGTGGATAACCTTACCATCGACAACCTTAAAATCGACACTAACCGTGACGGTATGGATATCGACTGTTGTGTAAATGTCCGTATCTCGAATTGCTTTGTAAATTCCCCGCAGGACGATGGCATTTGCCTCAAGAGCTGCTATGGACTAGGCGTTGCCCGTGCTACGGAAAATGTAACAATAACCAACTGCCAGGTTTCAGGTTTTGTTGCCGGATCGCTTCTGGATGGCACTTACAAGCGCGACGAGAATAGGGGAGGAAACGGAGGTCCGACAGGACGAATAAAATTCGGGACGGAATCGAACGGAGGATTTAAGAATATAACAATCTCTAATTGTGTCTTCGATTACTGCCGGGGGCTTGCTCTTGAAGCTGTCGACGGAGCTCTTCTTGAAGATATAACGATTACCAACATCACCATGCGCGATATTGTCAATGCACCAATTTTTCTCAGGCTTGGAGAACGCATGCGTGGTCCGAAAGATGCGGCCGTTGGCGAAATACGCAGGGTAATGATCTCAAACATAACCGTTTATAATGCCGATCCCAAAACCGGAGTCATTATCTCCGGGGATCCCGGTCACGATATTAAGGATATCCGTCTTTCCAATATTAAAATATATTATAAAGGAGGAGGAACAGCCGAACAGGCTGTAAGAGAGGTTCCGGGTTTTGAAAAGGAATACCCTGAGCCCTTCCGGTTTGGCATTCTCCCGTCATACGGTTTCTTTATAAGACACGTTGACGGTATCCAGCTTAATAATATAGAGGTAAGCTTTATGGAGAACGATCTTCGTCCTGCATTCGTCCTCGACGATGTGAAAAATGCAGAATTTATATTCGTGAAGGCACAGAAATCAGAAGGGGTGCCTTATATGTCGGTGAAAAATGTCACAAACCTGAGTTTCTTCCGTTCGCTTAACATCATTGACCGGAAAATAGACAAAGCAGAGAACGAGAAATTGTAAAAATAATAGGGTAATCCCGAACACGTTAATAAATCGTTGCCGTAGTATAGTGTTATGATTCATGGTTTTAATGTCTGACATTGAGAATACGTTTCTTTCTTCTTTAGGTGTTCTTTTGGAAAATCATGCATCAGCTACCCGCCACTGGTTAATGTTTGATAATTTGTTAACATACTAATAATATGAAAACTTATATTAAAATTGCCCTTTTCATAGTTACATTTATTGCATTGTCTTCTATACTGGCAGCTCTGTATCTGTTTAATATGAAGCATACAGACATGGCGAAAGCAAAACCTGATTTTGTTATAACGGCATCGCTTCTTCAAAAAGATTTTGAATCTGATGAAACAGCAGCATCAACAAAGTATATAAATAAAATAATTGAAGTAAACGGGAAAATAACATCGGTAAAACCCGGAGAAAATAATATACTGAGCATTTCACTTGCCACCGATAGTGACATGACTTCCATTATATGCACTTTCCCTGCAATTACTGATACTTCAAAATTCAAGGTTGGCGATGACATCACACTGAGGGGTGAATGCTCCGGTTTTCTTATGGATGTACTTTTGAATAATTGTGCTGTAATTTCAAAATGAAATAAAAATCTCTGATTTTCCCTTTCCCTAAAGTTATATTGTTCCTGATTAGACTGTGAACAATGGAGTTTCAACTTAATATCGGTCAGGTTTGTAAAACATGTAATATGAGCAGAGCAGTTAAAATTCTCGAATTTAAAAATGAATTTGAAGCCATCCGGCTAAGTGATATTCTTACTGAAGAGAATGTCCCTCACCTGATTCGGACATATCACGATTCAGCATATGATGGCTTATGGCAGACACAATCGAACTGGGGTCATATTGAGGCCCCTGAAGAATTCAGCGACAGAATAAAACAGATATATACTGAGTTTTCAAATAATGGTTAATGCTGTTGGCGCTGGTATTATTAACCATTGTTATTATATTTGTGCCGCACTTATTCAAAATAATTGTCAGTCTGAAAGAAATGATTTGTTTTAAAACTGTTTGAATGCATTATAATCCAAAAGTAAAAAGTAACCCTTTCCGATATAAGTCTGAGGCACCTCATCCGCTCCTTTTATTAGTTAAGAGCAAGTATCTATACCTTGGCTTTCTGGTCCTGTGTGCAGGACTGGGATTGAATGTAGCCTCCCAGACCTATCTCCATAATTATATCAGCGAAGGGAAAACGTTGCCAATGCTATCGGATTTAATTCTGGATAATCTTCCTGTTATTAATGTAGCCTTGATCTACGATATCGTTGCGCTTATCCCAATAATTCTTGCAATATTGTTCATGTTCCAAAAAAACAATTATAACAGAATTCCGTTTTTTTTACTGCTGGTCGGGATCTTTTATATTGTAAGAGGAATATTTATAGTTTTAACCCCTTTCGGAAATCCCCCTATGTTTAATGGATCGGACCCTCTGTTTCACGGGTTTGCTAACTATGAACTGGGAGTATATCCTTCCGGACATGCGGGATTTGTCTTTTTGCTATTATTACTGGTGAAAGAGAAAGTCCTAAGATGGATTATAGGTATCTGTCTGATTGTTGTAATAGGTTCTTTGTTCCTCGCCCATGGGCACTATAGTATCGACATTCTTTCCGGAATTTTCTTCTCTTATGCAATTTATTCATATGGAGAAAAACATTTTTCTATGTTTGATCTTGGGAACACCGCTAATCATTAATCATTTATTTTCTTCACTGTCCTCGAGCTTTCTTTCTTTTCAGTTCGTTTAAGAAGATAGTAATTAATGACACCTATTACTACCAGTCCTAAAAGAAAGAACGGATAAGCAGTTTTCCAGTTTGAAGGGCCGGTCATCATCGACCATTCCGACATTCCCCCTATACTGGCAATCAATGTTAAAGGCATAAAGATGGTAGTAATAAGTGTAAGTCGCCTGACAGACAGGTTGGTGTCGTTCGACATTTTGGTCATCAGATTATTCAGAAGTGAAGTATACAATTCCATCAGGCTGGTTTCTATCTCCCTGTAGGTTTCGGTAAGTTCAAAGAATTTTGCAAGATGATCATAAATATCGCGATAATGCACTATTGCTTTTTCTGAGATAAAGGGACAATCCTGTCGGCATATTTTGACCAGTATTTCCCTTTCATGGAACAAACTTTTTCGGAGTAACATGAGATTTTTTCTCATCCGCAGCAGTTGCATCGCCTGGAATTTTTCAACGTTGTCGAGCAAAGATTCTTCTGCCAGTTCAAGTTCTTCTTCCATATCGTCGAATGCTTTGTATTTATTATCGACAAGATAATCGAGAACTATATGCATTAAAAAATCCGGACCTGTTTTAGCATTAGTATTACCATTATCAATTAGCCCTAAAACATCTCCTAAGGGTTTTCTTGTACCGGAGTTATGACCGCTTACTGTTATAAGAAAATTCTTTCCTAAAAACAGATTTACTTCGTCTATCGCAAGGGTTTTTTCTTCATAACTGAATGTATTAAAAATGATAAACGTATTACCCGGGAAATACTCTATTTTAGGAACCTGCATATCATCGAGGCAGTCTTCAACAGACAAAGGATGAAGACCAAATGAACCAATAAGAGAAGATAATAATTCTTTTGTTGGCTGGTAAAAATCCAGCCAGACGAAACCCTCTTCTTTTAGCTGGGAAATTACCTCCTCCATTGTATTGAGAACAAGAAAGGTTCCTGTAGTTGAAAAATGATAAAATTTTGATTCCGCCATAGTTTCGTCTTTTGAATGGATGTAAATGAACTTTGTTTAAACCAAAACAAAATTACTTCAAAAAATCTATTCCTTCGTAATAATTCCTAATTCACCTTAATCAGAACATTTTTCTGCACAATATGTTTAAAGGATAATAAAAACTTGTAATGAAGAACTTCCTCAAATTTTCGCCCCCAGGCCCCCTAAAGGGGGGGGGTACTTCGGCGCATGTAATTAATAATCTAAATGTTACAAACATTAGCCCCCCTTTAGGGGGGATGGGGGGCAAAAAGCAAATGAATTTAGAAGCCTGCCTAAAATTAAAAATGGCACTTAATGAAGATAAAAATCATATTAAGAAGAAAGTAGATATAGTACTATTGCACTAAATAAAATAAAACTATGAATAACGCAATATATAATTTCCGCGAACCAAAGAATGAACCCGTGTTGTCGTATAAGCCTGGCAGCCAGGAGCGCAAACTTATTGAAGAAGAACTGGTTACGCAAAGCAAACAAGTGGTTGATATTCCTCTTATTATCGGTGGGAAAGAGATCCGTACAGGAAAAACCGGAAAAATTGTTATGCCTACTGATCATAGTCATGTTCTTGCAACCTATCATATGGCTGGTGAAAAAGAAGTTTCAATGGCCATTGAAGCAGCGCTGGAGGCTAAGTGTGAATGGATGACCCTGTCGTGGATGGAAAGAGCTGCTATAATGGCAAAAGCTGCTGAACTCATTTCAAAAAAATACAGATACCGGATCAATGCTGCAACAATGCTTGGTCAGGGGAAAAATGTTCTGCAGGCAGAGATTGATGCTGCCTGTGAGGTTATTGATTATCTGCGGTTTAATATACATTTTGCCTCACTAATCTACATGGATCAGCCAATATCCGAAAACGAGACAATAAATCGTCTCGAATATCGTCCCCTTGAAGGTTTTGTTTATACTGTAACTCCTTTTAATTTTACTGCTATTGCCTCAAATCTGAATAACAGCGTTACATTGATGGGGAATACAACAGTATGGAAACCTGCAACTAATTCCCTGCTTTCAAGTTATTATCTGATGAAGATTTATGAAGAAGCAGGATTACCGGCAGGGGTCATCAATTTCGTACCTGGCTCCGGATCACTTATAAGCAACATCGTATTGAAACACAGGGACCTTGCCGGAATTCATTTCACAGGCTCAAATCCCACATTCAATTCCCTCTGGAAACAGGTTTCTGATAATCTTTCCATATATAAAACGTATCCGAAACTGGTTGGTGAAACAGGTGGTAAAGATTTTATCTTTGCCCATAGTTCAGCAAATCCGCTGGAACTCGCCACGGCAATTATAAGAGGTTCATTTGAATACCAGGGACAAAAGTGTTCCGCAGCCTCAAGAGCATATATCCCCGTTTCTCTGTGGGACGAAACCAGAAAACAGCTACTCCGGATGATCTCCGAAATAAAGGTTGGAGATGTTACAGACTTTAAGAATGCTGTAAATGCCGTAATTGACGAAACTGCTTTTGATAAAATATTATCGTATCTCAACAAAGTCAAATCATCGGTTGAGGCTAAAATTATTGCGGGTGGTGGTGGAGACAAATCAATCGGCTATTTTATTGAACCAACAATAATTATCACCGAAAACCCTCACTTTTTTACGATGGAAGAGGAGATTTTTGGACCGGTTATGACTATCTATATATATGATGATGATAAATTTGATGAGACCCTTAAGATCTGCGACGAAACATCTCCTTACGGTCTCACCGGATCGATTTTCAGCAACGACAAATATGCAATGATTAAGGCATGTCGGGCATTACGATATGCTGCGGGTAACTTTTATATTAATGATAAACCAACAGGGGCAATGGTCGGCCAACAACCATTTGGCGGCGCTCGTGGTTCCGGAACAAACGACAAAGCCGGAAGCTATCTCAACCTTATAAGATGGGTGAGTCCCCGAACCATCAAAGAAACTCTCATTCCCGCTACAGATTTTAAGTATCCTTTCATGGAATAAATATTATATAATCAGTATATATAAATTTATAATTGCCTGAGCATCAGCTCTGGTTTCTGAGTACTTCCCTGATATTGGAACATCTTAACTTCTTGTTAACAAACATTGAAAAAAACTTCTGTAATTTTGAGCATGGAAATTCCCGCTAAAGAAAATAAATCGAAAGCACTATTTATACTCAACCCTGCCTCCGGTGTACCTCCTGTTAACTTCATTGTATCAAAAGAACTTGACCTTCGTAAAAATGAATTATCATATATAAAGTCGGGAAGTATTGAGGCTACAGAATCCTTTTTAAAAGAAAACCTTGAAAAGCATAATGTCTTTATCGCTGCCGGTGGTGATGGCACAGTTCATTCTGTTGCTTCCCGACTGGTGGGAACTGAAAAGATTTTTGGTGTTCTGCCTCTAGGTTCCGGAAATGGTTTTGCTAAGGAATTTGGATTCAGATTAAACGTCAGATCACTGCTCAGAGATATTAAAAAAGCCGAAAGCGTTAATATAGATGTAATTGAAATTAATGAAAAGCTCTGCCTTAATGTGGCCGGAATTGGTCTCGATAGCTTTGTTGCTCATTCATTCAGTAACCTTAAACTCAGAGGATTCCTTCCTTACATTACTCTTACTTTCAAGACTTTTTTACAGCTCCGTCCATTTCATGTTACAATTAAGATAGGGGGTGAAGAAGTTATCTCCGAAAAATTATTTGTTCTTACAATAGCCAATACCCGTCAATTCGGGAATTATGCATTTATTGCTCCTGATGCAAAGCCAAATGATGGGAAAATTGATATCGTTCTAATTAAACCTTTTCCGAAGATTCTGGGTTCACTTTTTATAATCAGGCTCTTCACAAAAAGAATAAATAAGTCAAAGTATGTCCGACATATTCAGACTGATCAGGAAATAATTATTGAAACTGACGAAACAAGGTTTCACATCGACGGCGAACCTCTCGATATTACTGGGAAAGTTGTGATTAGGGTTAAAAAAGAAACCCTGAAAGTCCTGAAAACCTGCCGTAATAAGTTAATTTTCAATTCCTGAGGTTAAATTAATTAAGTTTCTTTTTGGTAATAATCAGGATTACACCATTTTTCGCTTTTTCACCATAGAGCTTTGTTGACGACTCATTTTTATTAACCGAGATGTTTTCAATTTCGTCGGGAGATATATTCAGTTCACTGAGATTCGTCCCCCTTTCGACCCCGTCGACAATAATAATTGGAGGGCTGCCGGCATTGTTGAGCCCGTTACCCCTAATCCTTACGCCCGGTTGAGGCTGGTCATAATTTTTAACCGCATTACTTCTGACCCTTACCTCTGATTTTTGTCCGGAAGGGTTGTCTGATACCCCCTTTTTGAGAATAATTTCCAATACCCCGTCCTTACCCTTATCACCATATTTTGCAACGGCAGAACTCTCGTTCAATACGTGGATTGATTTTACAGTATTCGGATCAATTTTATCTATCTTAATATCTGTGACAATACCATCAACAATTATAAGTGGCATTTCCCCATCTGCCGATCTAATATCAAGCACGGATGAAAGAGATCCCGGAGGAGTAGTAGTAGGAGGAGGTGGTGGTGATAGTGGTGGTGGTGGTGGTGGAAGTGGTGGCAAAGGGGACTGTGGCGGTGGCGGTGGTGGATTAGTTACTACCTTATCTGTAGCTACCGTAGCCTTCATCATTTTGATATTCATCTGTGAGGTGAAATCAATCTTAATTACTTTTGATTCAAATCCCACATAGGAAACAACAATCGAACCCTCTTCCGGGACATTGTTAATGGCAAATAGACCTTTTGAATCTGTGATAGTCCCAATAGTAGTCCCTCTCACTATTACAGTTGCGCCGGACAAAGGTTTCCCATCCTGC
>DATCHE010000154.1:0-10774 GCA_036508535.1 Bacteroidales bacterium
GTTCTTTAAAATAGAAAACTAAATTGCCCGCATTGTTTCTTCATTCATTTTTGAAACTCAACAGTTAAAACTTTGGAGCAACTCTTAGTTCAGGTAGAACAGGCCTCATCCCGATCCGTCGGGCTCCCCTTAATTGTGGGACAGTGGACGTTCAAACTGAATTAGAAGCTCCAGCCATTCAGACATGGGGTTTTAAAAAGCTGAAGGAACTTTGCGGGTTTTTTATTTAATATATATAAATACGATAAATGATGACTTTAATAATAGGAACATTGAGTAGCGGGCTTATGATTGCGTTTTGCCTGTCAGCGCTCGTTATAGGCTTTGGCGCCTCTTACTTTGTGTGGCAGCTGGCGCTTAAAAACAGAAGCCTGAAAATAGTTAGTGACGCTGAAGCAGAAGCAGAAGTGATCAGGAAAGAAAAAATTCTTCAGGCAAAAGAAAGATTCCTTCAGCTTAAAACAGAACATGAGAAGGTAATAAATGAAAAGAACAGCAGAATAGGACAGGCAGAAAGCAGAATAACTCAGAAAGAACAGGCACTCTCTCAGAAACTTGAAGAAGCGCAACGCAAAAAGAACGAGGTTGACGCAATACGAGGAAATCTCACATCCCAGCTTGAACTTGTTGAGAAGAAATCCGAAGAGCTGGCAAAATTCCATAAACAACAGGTAGAGCAGCTTGAATCTATCTCTGGTTTTTCAGCTGAAGAAGCAAAGAACCACCTTATTGAGTCGTTGAAAGAGGAGGCAAAAACGGACGCTATGTCTTACGTTAATGAGATCCTCGATGAAGCAAAAATGACTGCTAATAAAGAAGCTAAAAGAATTGTGGTTCAGACTATTCAGAGGGTTGCTACTGAGAATGCAATTGAAAATGCAGTAACTGTGTTTCACATAGAGTCCGACGAAATGAAAGGCCGTATCATCGGTCGCGAAGGTCGTAATATTCGTGCACTTGAGGCAGCTACCGGTGTTGAAATTATTGTTGACGATACGCCTGAAGCAATAGTACTTTCAGCATTCGATCCTATAAGAAGAGAAGTTGCAAGACTTGCTCTTCATCAACTGGTTACCGATGGAAGGATTCATCCAGCCAGAATTGAAGAGATGGTTGATAAGACCAGAAAACAGGTAGAGGAAGAAATACTTGAGATAGGAAAAAGAACCACAATTGATCTGGGTGTTCACGGATTACATCCTGACCTTATCAGGTTAATCGGTAAGATGAAATACAGATCATCTTATGGTCAGAACCTGCTTATGCACTCAAGGGAGGTTGCAAACCTTTGTGCTATAATGGCTTCAGAACTTGGACTGAATTCTAAACTTGCAAAAAGGGCCGGTCTTCTGCACGATATAGGAAAAGTACCCGATGATGAACCGGAATTGCCACATGCAATACTCGGCATGAAAATGGCTGAAAAATACAAAGAGAAGCCGGAGATTTGCAATGCTATAGGTTCTCACCATGATGAAGTGGAGATGACAACACTTATCGCACCAATAGTTCAGATTTGTGATGCTATTTCCGGCGCTCGTCCCGGTGCCCGCCGCGAAGTTGTTGAATCATATATTAAACGATTGAAAGAACTTGAATCATTGGCTCTCCAGTATCCGGGTGTTATGAAAACTTATGCTATTCAGGCAGGACGCGAACTTCGCGTTATTGTCGGAGCTGAAAAAGTTACCGATAAAGAGGCAGAAGGACTTTCATTTGAAATTGCACGGAAGATCCAGAATGAAATGACCTATCCCGGACAAATAAAGATTACAGTCATCCGCGAAACACGAGCGGTTAACTACGCAAAATAGGGTTTTATCAACTCAGAAAAGGCATCTATGTAATAAGATGCCTTTTCTGCTTATTTTAAGGTTGAGCATAAATTTTTTTTTCTAACTTTGGGACTCAAAAAAAAACTGCAATAAATGTCACAGATTAAACTTCTGAATATTGTTGGCGCCAGACCTCAGATAATAAAAGCTTCAGCAATAAGCAGGGCAATTCGTAAATATTTTTCAAAAGAAATAACTGAGATCCTTGTACATACCGGACAACATTATGATAAGGAGTTGTCCGAAGTTTTTTTTGATGAGCTTGAAATACATAAACCCGATTATAATTTGGGAGTAGGTTCCGCAGGACATGGTCGTCAGACATCGATGATGATCACGGGCATAGAAGACATACTTATAAAAGAAAAACCAGATTGTGTGGTATTGTATGGTGATACAAATTCAACACTGGCCGGAGCACTTTCTGCTTCAAAACTTCATTTCCCGGTTATTCATATTGAAGCAGGTTTGCGATCGTTCAATAAAACTATGCCCGAAGAGATAAACAGGATAATGAGCGATCACTCTTCTACGCTTCTCTTTGCCCCAACTAATGCAGCCTTTAAGAATCTGATGAGTGAAGGATTCAGACCAGAGAATAGTCCGCCTTATACTATAGATAATCCAAAGATCTATCTGACGGGCGATATTATGTACGACAATACGCTTTTTTTTGCCGGACTGGCAGAAAAGAAAAAAACCGGGTTTCTTGATGAATTATCAATTAAAAGAGATAATTTTATTCTGGTTACGATACACAGGGATATTAATACGGATGATCCTGTGAGGCTTAGGAATATTCTGATTACGCTTAAAAAGCTGGCTGAAGAGAAAGATCTTATAATGGTTATGCCATTTCATCCAAGGACCATAATCTCCCTGAAAACTAAATTAAAGGACCTCCATAGCGAGCTTCTCAGAAGTAAAAATATTAAAATAATTCCGCCGGTTTCTTTTCTTGAAATGATACTTCTTGAAATGAACTGCAAGCTGATTGTGACTGATTCAGGAGGGGTACAAAAAGAATCTCATTTTAATAAGAAACCTTGTTTAGTGTTAAGGAAGGAGACTGAATGGATTGAGCTTGTGAATAATGGGACAGCCAAAATTGTGGATGCTGACCCTGAACGTATCAGAACAGAATTTCTTAAGCTGCTTGATCCTCAATCAGTTCTGGAATATCCTGGTTTTTACGGAGATGGTAAAACGGCTGAATTTATATTAAAGGAAATCCTCATGATGTTTGAAAAAGTGTAAAATTCATACCGTTAAATTCTGTTAATTTTTGTATCATTGTTTTTTCTATAGTCGATGGAGCGAATATTAAGCGATAAAAGAGTGTTGGTAACAGGAGGAGCAGGGTTTATCGGCTCTAATCTTGTGGAGTCATTACTGTCTTCCGGAAACAACGTTATTTGTCTCGATAACTTCTCGACCGGGAAAAGAGAAAATCTTATTCCATTCAATCAAAATCCTAATTTTAAGTTAATTGAGGGCGATATTCGCAATTTCAGCGATTGTGCCAGAGCTGTTGAAAATATTGATATAGTTTATCATGAGGCTGCCTTAGGATCGGTACCTCGTTCAATAATTGATCCGGTTACCTCAACCGATGTGAATATAGGTGGTTTTGTTAAAATGCTGTTTGCTGCAAAAGAGGCTGGCGTAAAAAGGTTTATCTATGCTGCAAGCTCCTCAACATACGGAGATCATCCCGATTTGCCAAAAGTCGAAGACAAGATTGGCTCGCCACTCTCTCCTTATGCAATTACTAAATATGTTGATGAATTATTTGCAAATAATTTTTCTAAAACCTATGGGATTGACGTAATTGGTTTGAGATATTTTAATGTTTTTGGCAAACGACAGGACCCGGATGGAGCTTACGCAGCCGTGATACCTAAATTTGTGAAGATGCTGATGAAGCATGAAGTCCCGAAGATTAACGGAGATGGATCTGTTTCACGCGATTTTACGTATATTGATAACGTAATTCAGGTGAATCACCTTGCGGCTATAGTACAAAATAAAAAAGCTTTGAATCAGATCTATAATGTAGCGCATGGCGAACGGACGACACTTAATGAGCTTTTTTCAATTATTCGTAATCTGGCTGGAAAGTATGACAGTGCAATTTTAGGTATTGAACCTGTTTACGGACCCGACAGGGCAGGAGATATTAAACATTCCCTGGCCTCAATTGAGAAAGCGAAAGAAATGTTGGGCTACTCACCCAAAAAAAGCGTTACGGAAGGACTGGAAGAGGCAGTAAAATGGTTTTGGACCAATTTGTAACATTTGTTACAATAAATATATTAAACAACACAAAGTTAGGAACTTCCATTAAAATGTAATGTGACTGACGGGGCGAAAGCATGTCCGGAAACATATAGAGACGCAAAATTTTGCGTCTCAATATAACATGCATCTCAAAGCAACCTTCAAATCAATTATCACGTCATAACATTAAGGCACATTAACATTTTTTAACTAAATTTAGTGAACATTCTAAACGGATTATGATAGAAAGACTTAAGCATAAGGTTATTAAAGTTTTTCGTAATTACTCATTACCGAGGTGGCTGGTTTTGGTAATCGATATCACAGCGGTATTCATGACTTTCCTGTTTGCCTATATGTTAAGGTTCAATCTTGAACCTTATGGGTTTAGTTTTAGAATGGCAGTTAATCAGGGATTATTAGTCAGCGTTGTATATCTGAGTTTTATGGTAATTTTCAAGTCCTATTCCGGACTTATCCGTCAAACCACAATTAAAGATACCTTTATAATAGCTGTTACCAATGCCTCATCCCTCGTGCTTTTGATTGTTCTGACTATTCTGAGCAGAAAATCTGAATTTAACCCGGTCTTTAATATTTCATTATCGATCTTGCTGATACATTTTGTAACCGTTACTCTGTCACTCGTATTCTTTCGGGTTTGTATTAAAATGTTTTATGTATTTGTTTCGATTCCATCGAGTAACCGTAAAAATGTTCTGGTTTATGGCTCTGGTGAGACGGGGATAATTGTTAAGAGAGTCATTGAAAGCGATCCAAGGAGCGGTTATCAGCTTAAAGGATTTATAGACGATAACAGCAAGTTACAGGGTAAAAAGGTTGATGGCATTCCTGTTTTTTCGATTAATGTTTTGAATGAAGATTTTATTGAGTCAGAAGGTATCCAGGTTTTCATTTTTGCTATAAAAGATATTACGGCTGTCAGGAAAAAAGAGATATTGGAATCTGTTATTGATCTTGGCCTTGAGATACTGGAGACACCTTCATTTGATAAATGGCTGAATGGTAACTTGCAGGTAAAGCAGTTTAGAAAGGTTCAGTTTGAAGATCTCCTCGGACGTGAGCCAATAGTACTTGACCTGGCCAGGATAGAACAGGGGTTAAAGGGAAAAACTATTCTTGTTACTGGTGCTGCAGGATCAATAGGTTCTGAGATTGTAAGGCAATTGACAAAATACAACTATAAGAGATTGATACTTGTTGATCAGGCCGAGACTCCCTCATTCTATCTGAATAATGAATTATTGGACAAGTTTCCGGATTGCCGGTATAAAATGATAATAGGAGATGTTACCAGCGAACTTAAGATGGAATTCGTTTTCCGGAAGTATCGTCCCGAAATCGTTTTTCATGCAGCCGCATATAAACATGTTCCGGTAATGGAGTCAAACCCGCATGAAGCATTCAGAACCAATGTTGGAGGGACAAAGATTATATCTGATCTTGCAATTAAATATAATGCTGAGAAGTTTGTAATGATCTCTACCGATAAGGCAGTGAATCCGACCAATATTATGGGTGCAACGAAGAAGGTTTGTGAATTGCTGGTACAGTCTCAGGCAAGAAGACCGGGTATAAAAACTAAATTTATAACAACGCGTTTTGGGAATGTATTAGGATCAAATGGCTCAGTAATACCGTTATTCAAAAAGCAGATAGCAGATGGTGGTCCGGTAACTATAACCCATCCCGATATCACCCGTTTCTTTATGACCATTCCTGAAGCCTGTCAGTTGGTTCTTGAAGCCGGATTTATGGGGCAGGGAAAAGAGATTTTCATTTTTGATATGGGGAAACAAATCAAGATCCTCGATATAGCAACCAAGTTGATCCATCTTTCAGGACTGGTTCCATATAAAGATATTGATATAGTCTTTACAGGATTAAGACCAGGTGAAAAGCTATACGAGGAGCTCTTTGCTGAATGTGAAGAACAGCTCCCCACACATAATCCCAAAATAAGCATTGCCAGGGTAGCCGACCTCGATTATGACTGCATACTTCCAAAGATAAATGAAACCCTAATCAATGTATACGATAAAACCGGTACGGAAGTTGTGCAGGCCATGAAAGAGATAGTTCCGGGGTATACAAGTCAGTACGCGACTACAGTACAAGGTTAAAAGGGATTAAGACAAAAGACAAAAGGATAAAGACAAAAGTGGTAGAAAAAAAGAATGATATTTGTGAAAGGCTTTTTGAGTTTGCAGTAAGAGTCATTGAATTTCTGAAGACATTACCATATTCACCAAAAAATAAAACTATCAGGACACAACTATCAAAGAGTGCCTGTTCTTTTGGTGCCAACTATGAGGAATCACAATCAGGATCATCAAAGGCAGATTTTACAAATAAGGTGAGAATTTCATTAAGAGAAATGAGAGAATCAAATTATTGGCTCAGAATAATTAAAAGAACTGTTTTAGAGATAAACAGAACCGAACTTGATTATTTGATCAAAGAATCAGGCGAACTTAAATCTTGGCAAAAACTTTTGTCTTTTGTCTTTTTCCCAATTAAAGCATAGAAATTTCTATTAATGAAAGTTAGGTCTCGAAAGACGGTCTTCGTTAGCGGATGTTTTGACATCCTTCATTCAGGACATATTGCTTTTCTGAAAGAAGCATCACAATATGGTGATCTGTATGTTGGGCTGGGGTCTGATAAAACTGTAATTGACCTAAAGGGTCGAAGAACCATTAATTCCGAAGACGAAAGATTGTATATGCTTGAAGCTCTTTCGTGCGTTCGCAAAGTAAAGGTAAACAGAGGCAGCGGAATTCTTGATTTTCTTGAGGATATGAAGTCCCTTAAACCAGATATTTTTATAGTAAACGAGGACGGTCATACCCCGGATAAAGAGCAGATATGCAAAGATTCAGGTATTGAGTATATAGTTCTGAAAAGAATTCCCCACGCCAATTTACCTGTACGTTCAACAACATCTTTAAGAAAAGAAACCCCAATTCCCTACAGAATTGATTTGGCAGGTACCTGGATCGACCAGCCTTATGTTTCAAAGTATCATTCAGGCTGGGCAATAACTGCATCTATTGAGCCAACGATTGAGTTTAATGAGCGCTCCGGAATGGCCACTTCTACAAGAAAAAAGGCCATAGAGATGTGGAATGATCATCTCCCGATGGAGAACCCGGAAAAGCTTGCAAAGGTTCTGTTCAGGTACGATAATGATCCGGGTACAAAAGATGTCAGCGGATCGCAGGATTCGATAGGGATTACAATGCCGGGAATAAACCGGTTTTATTATGAAAAAGAAAAATACTGGCCTTCAAAATTTGAGACAATATCGGATCTTTCAATAATTAAGTGGCTGGAAGACAGGCTTTATATGATTACACTCTGGCCCAGACCAGCTGATTTTATTGTACTGGAAAATACAAATATTGCCGATAAAACGGTAGAAAGACTTACTCAGGCTTCTGAAAAGGCATGGGTTGGATTAAATAACAAAGACATCAAAATGTTTTCTGAGGGGTTTCTGGCATCTTTTAATGCTCAGGTGGCTATGTTCCCAAAAATGCTGAATGAAAAAATATCCAAAGTAATAGATTCCCATAGTGATAAAGCACTGGCCTGGAAACTATCGGGCGCTGGAGGAGGAGGGTACTTGATTCTGATAAGTGAGGAGAAGATAGCTGATGCAATCAAAATTAAGATCAGACGTAAAGAATATTGGATTTAATTGAATCCTGTAAATTTAAATATTTTGAATTTAAGATGAGTAAAATTGCTTTAATATCAGGGATAACAGGTCAGGATGGCTCTTACCTTACAGAACTATTACTCGATAAAGGTTATATAGTTCATGGGATTCTCAGACGATCTAGTTCTTTTAATACTTTCAGGATCGATCATATTTATAATAATCCTGAATATCTGAATAAGAGATTTTTTCTCCATTACGGTGATCTGACAGACTCCAGTAACCTGAATAGACTGGTAGAAAAAGTCCAACCAACGGAAATCTATAATCTGGGTGCACAATCTCATGTTCAGGTATCTTTTGAAGTGCCGGAGTATACCGCTGAAGTTGATGGAGTAGGGACTCTTCGGTTTCTGGATGCAATTAAAGAAACAGGAGTAACCACGAAGTTTTATCAGGCTTCAACATCAGAACTTTACGGAAAAGTCCAGGAAATACCTCAAACTGAAACGACACCTTTTTATCCCCGTAGTCCCTATGCTGCGGCGAAACTTTATGCCTATTGGGTTGTTATCAACTACAGGGAAGCATACAATGTCTTTGCGAGCAATGGCATACTATTTAATCATGAAAGCGAAAGAAGAGGTAAGACATTTGTTACTCGTAAGATTACTGTTGCCGCATCTAAGATTATGCTTAGACAACAGGAGAAAATGACGCTTGGAAATCTCGATTCAAAACGTGACTGGGGCTATGCTCCTGAGTATGTTGAAGGAATGTGGCGTATTCTGCAGGCAGATAAACCAGATGATTTCGTTTTAGCTACAAATGAGACTCACTCTATCCGCGAGTTTATTGAAGAGACATTTAATGTATTGGGTGATGAAATCATTTGGAAAGGAGCAGGACTTGAAGAAAAGGGATTACTTAAATCAACTGGTAAAGAAGTTGTAGCCATTGATCCGCGCTATTTCAGACCAACCGAAGTAGACATACTCATTGGAAATCCTGCAAAAGCTAAGGAAATACTTGGCTGGGAACCAAAAACTACTTTCAAAGACCTGGTCAGGCTAATGGTTAAATCGGATTTTGAAAAAGCGAAAAGGCGGATTGAATAAATTCGTTTCGCGTTTCGTGTTTATTGTTTCGCGTTTATACGACCCTAAGGTGAATATTAAAAGATTTGAAGATTTGGAAATCTGGCAGGATGCCCGGCAACTATGCAGAATTATTTTTACTATTACCTCCGCGGCTCCATTTTGTAATGATTTTAAATTTCGTGATCAGATAAGAGCTTCGGGAGGCTCAACTATGGATAATATAGCTGAAGGATTTGATCGTGGCGGAAATAAAGAATTTCATCAATTTCTTTCTGTTGTCAGAGGTTCTGCTGGAGAAGTCAGGTCTCAAACCTACAGAGCATATGACTGGAAATACATAGACGAAGAGGTATTTAATGACCTGCTTGAAAGAACAGACAGCTTAAGCCGAAAGACTTATAATTTGATGCAACACCTGAAGAACTCTGAAATTAAAGGCATAAAATATTCCTAATATATGTTTACCGCTTTACCAAAAACGCGAAACTCGAAACTCAAAACGCGAAACTCAAAACCCGAAACGCAAAACTCAAAACCCGAAACTCGAAACCCGAAACCCGAAACGTCCTTGAATTTGCATATTCCAATAAAATTCACTAAATTTAAGAACATTCTTCACGCATGAACACTCCTGAGCTAAAAGCATTTATACAAGAAAACAGTTCTCTTTTCTGGTACACTCCTCAGGATAAGAAAGAAGATATTGGACCGGAATTTCTGGTTGAGACAATCCTGAATTATGGAGATCTCAATGCTGTAAGAAAATTGTGCAGATTGATGGGAGTAGAGAAAGTTTCTGAAGTCTTTTTTTACTCTATAAATTTAAGTCCGAGGCGAAGGGGCAATTTTCACGAATCTACTATAAATTTTTTCACACTGTTTTTTAAGAGATATGCATCCTGAGATATTCAGCAAAAGCCAGGTTGAGCTTTTTCCTTATATTAAGAAATTTCAAAGGTCTTTCTATATGGTAGGGGGAACGGCTATTGCGCTTCATCTGGGACATAGGCGATCAATTGATTTTGACCTGTTTACATCTAAACAGCTTTATAAAAGCCGGATAAAAGGTAAATTGTTAGAATTGCCTTATTCTCAGGTTACACTCTTCGAAGATTTTGATCAGCTTCACCTGTCAATAAATAGCGTAAAAGTTACATTTTTTAGTTTTCCTTATCCAATCGAACACGGAGTAACTATAGATAAATTAATTTCAATACCTTCTTTATTAACACTTGCCTCAATGAAAGCTTTTGCATTAGGTGGCCGGGCAAAGTGGAAAGACTATGTTGATCTGTATTTTATTTTGAAAGATCATTATTCTATTGAAGACATAGCTAAAGTTGCTACCATAAATTTTGGTCAAATGTTTTCCGAAAAATTATTCCGTGAGCAGTTAGCTTTTCATAAGGATATTAATTATTCCGAAGCAATAGACTATCTGATTACCCCTGTCCCTGAAGAGGAAATCAAAAATTTCCTTATTGAAAAAGCAATTAATATTGGGATTTAAACACTCAATAACGTTATGTTGTTAGTTCGTTATGTTGTTATGTCGGAAAATGATCATAGCTCCATAACGCCATAACGTCATAACATCATAACAATATAACGTCATAACGTCATAACTAAACAATGGAGAAAACCTCAAAAATATACATCGCCGGTCACAACGGCATGGTAGGCAGTGCAATACACAGGAATTTAATTTCAAAAGGATTTACAAATTTTGTGTTCACTCCCTATCCGCAATTTGATCTGACGAATCAGAAAACTGTAGCAGATTTTTTTTTGAAGGAAAAGCCAGAATATGTAATCCTTGCAGCAGCAAAAGTAGGAGGCATTGTAGCCAACAACACATACAGGGCTCAGTTCAT
>DATCHE010000155.1:0-5276 GCA_036508535.1 Bacteroidales bacterium
CTAAAGATTTCATTATTCAATAATATTATATTGAAAATGAATAATATGAAGAAGAGTTTTTTCATAAAAGCCATTCAACTCATTTAATAAGCAAATATAAAACTATTTGGGAAGCAAATCCATTAACCGCAAAGGGCGCAACGAAAATACGCAAAGGACGCAAAGGGGAAATATTCAACACAGTAACTCTTTGTCCCTGACCCCCTTACCAACCTTCCCCCATGGGGGAAGGAGCATAAAAACCTTTCCAATTCTAAGAGGATAATACAGCAATGCCTTCAGGATGCTGCATTTGTAACGTTCTTTCATCCAGCTTAATGAAGGGAAAATGTCGCCGGCAAGATACCGCACCCGGTATTTTGAAGGTACAGATGCGAAGCTTTTTCTATAGGCAGCTTTCCGGTATTCCTTATTATTACTCTGCTGCGGATCAGTAATAAATTTATCGGGCATTACCACATTGCTGGACTTATCAAGGAGTAAAATATCGGCATATTGTCGGATCTGAACACTGCCTTCCATCGCATGTCTTTTAAAATGTGAAACAAGATGCCTTAGCTGCATTTCTTTGGAGAGGATCCATGCATTTGTGTCGTTCACAAGTATTTCAACAGCATCGTTAACGGGATCATTATTACCTGTTTCCGGGTTATTTTCGTTATCAAAAAGCCTGTGGTGTATCTCAATTGCATAACCGTTTTTATAAAGAGTTGGCAGGTGTTTTCCTATAAAGGGCAGAATTTTTTTATGAAGCGCCGACTTAACAGGACCATGCGAGAAGCCATACCTCTGAAGGAGAGTCCAGGATTTAAGGGCATCTTCAGGTTTCACTAAAATATCATTATCCGTCATCTGCCGGAGACCTCCCGATTCATAAATAGTATGTTCGAGTGCCATCCCTTTAAGAAGAACATGTTTTATTCCGGCATTAACAAGAATAGTATTAACCTCTTTCCAGTGTTCTGTTAGCCAGGTGTTACGTACAACACTTTGCAAATAGCCATTCTCAAGAATTGCCATTGAATCAAAGGGAACCTTTTTTTCGAGACGGGCTTCCTTTATATTATATGCGGCCAGGGCAATTATCCCATGGGCATTTATAAGTTCCACCAGCTTAGGCCAATTCTGTACCTCTCCCAGCAGATCTGAGAGAGTCTCCCTGTTTGATATATCGTAAGGGTAACGGCTGAGAAGTAATAGAAGGTCTTTCATAATGACGGATAAAGTTACTATAAATATGAAAGGGGCGCAAGGGGCTCAAAGGGCGCAAGGCGCAAAGGGAACTACTTACTTCTTGCCTTTATTAGCTTGGTAAGCATAGCCGAAATGATGTTGCATTCTTTAATCAGACTATCCCGTGTTTCAATGTCAAAATATCCTATTTCCTGACCAATGATGATTTGAGTTAATAATTCTGCAGTTGAACCTTTTGCAATATAAAAATGCCTGACAGACTGTTTATCAGTCTCCAGATCATCCCCCTCCGCAATATTTGAAGATATGCTAACAGCAGACCTTTGTACTTGATCTTTTAAACCAAAGTCTTTCGAAAACGATGAATTTGAAGTCAGTTTGTAAATTTTGACAGCTAAGTCTTTAGCAAGTTGCCATACCCGAAGTTTTTGAAAATTTCCCATGATGCAGCGATTTTAGATTAGTATTTTCTATCTCACAAAACAATTCCACTTGTTTTGTGTCATCATCAAATTTAATAAATTTTCTTATCTCTCCCAACCCTATTACCCTTGCGCCCTTTGTGCCCCTTGTGCCCCTTGTGCCCTTTGTGCCCCCCCTACGCCCCTTGCGCCCTTTATTTTGTTTTACTATCTTTGCCTATCAATACAACCCCTAAAAAAATGACTGATCAGATAAGTCAGCCTTCCGACGAAAAAATATTAAGTAAGAACAAGAGTTCTGAAGATAATTGGTATGCGGTTTATACCCGTCCACGGGCGGAAAAACTTGTATATGAGAGGCTTGTTGAGGCAGAGATAGAAACATTTCTTCCTCTTCAGAGAACCTACAGGATGTGGAGCGACAGGAAGAAACTGGTTATAAAACCGCTTCTCTCATCTTATATATTTGTAAAAACCATCCCAAAATATTTCCCGGTTGTTTATAAGATTAATGGTGTTGTTAAGTTCGTCTCTTTTGAACGACAGCCTGTTTCCATTCCACAAAACCAGATCGACAACCTCCGGTTGCTGATAAACTCTGATGCTGAGATAGAAGTCTCTTCAGAGCAATTCGACAAAGGCGATAATGTTGAGGTGGTTGCCGGTGTTCTGGTGGGACTAACCGGAGAGCTGATTAAAATCGGTGGCAAAAAAAGGGTGGTAGTAAGGATTGATCGACTTGATCAGAATCTTGTTCTAACCATACCTGTTTCGTTTTTAAAGAAAATTTAGTATTTCTGATAATTATGTTTCTTTCTTTCTTTGTGCGAACAAAGAAAGAAAATATCAGTTGCCAAACATCCCCGTCTCAACCCATTCCATGCTCAGCAGCGACCAAAAATCCATAGCAAGCTTACTCAGCACATAATCGTATGGCATCCAGCCATATCCTTTATCACCCCATGAGGTACCCCATGAATTCCTGATAAGCAGTGCCCCTTTAGTTTCCTTATTGCATTTTGTGTTTGTGATCTTCAATTCGTCATCATATCCAACCGCTACAATGGCATGACCCCATTCGGCCTTTTCGCCCTGACATGGATAGGGGATACCTCCCTTTACATCTGAATCGTTGAAGGAGGGGAATCCATAGAATCCAAACATTGAAGGGATTCCTGCAGCCAGGTATTTTTTTACTGAATCGAGTACTGTCGCAGAAGGAAAATCAGATCCCATAGGGTCGTGACAAAAATATTTCAACGCCTCATAATTATCTGCAATTGAATAGATGAATGCAGGGGGCTCCTTGTCAAAATCGGCAACATTATATGGCCAATACTTTTCAGCGGGAACACCGCAAAGGGCAAGGGCTTTCATTACATCTCTTATTGTTGCACCAGTATCGCCGGTCTGCTGCATCAGGTTCCGTGTCACCTTATACAGGAACAGCCGCGACCCTTCAATGTGTTTGTTGAATGCTCTTCTCTGGTAATATTCCACTATTCCCATACCGGCATTAGCGGTACATGAACCAATATCGAGCTGGTTCTCAATAGCGGAACACCACTTACGGAGATCGACAGAAGTTACAACTTTCTGCTCTCCTTCAACAATCCCCAGTTTACTGTTTAGAAGTGCGATCTCCTGATTATATTCTGTATAATCGCGAAGATCGGGCATTGGTGGCAACCAGCCGGTGCCAACGATCATGGATTCATTTTCGATTAATAGTTTCATTTTATATGGTTTTAGAATTGGTTTAAATTGAAAAAGCAGTTTTGCCCCCTATTTTTTGCCCCCTGCCCCGAGGTTTTTGCCCCCTGCCCCCTAAAGGGGGTTCTAAGTCGTCGTTGGTTATCAAACCCCCTCTGCCTCTTAGAGGCATCTCCCCCAAGGGGGCGAATAAAGCCAATAAACGGACGTTTTAGCCTCCCTTTAGGGGGGTTGGGGTGTTGGTCTTTACCTCCTTCAGCGTCGTCTCCTCTTTCCCAACAATAATCTCAAATAATCTAAAATCAGGCTGATCAATAGATTGCGCCGGAGGTCCCGGCTGACTAAACTGATTAACAGCATAACCGCTTTTTGATAACAAGGCTGCTATGGCATTCATCGATTCAGGAATCTTCGATTCATTCAATATTCCAACGGAACTTAAGGAACCGTTTGTTAATGCAACCTTCAGCTCACTCGATCCGAAACCGGGTTTAATTGCAATGTACCCCGGATTTGCCATATCGGGCAAATAGATTACTGATGTCTTTACACTGTTATCTTTTGTGGCGTTTTGCTCAACCAGCAGATAAGGTTTAACGTTATAATACTTTAATCCGGTCTTCCCGGTCAGATCAGATCCGGTGTAGAAGTTTACCGAAGCACAACCGCTTAAAAAGCACACAACAAGGGGAAACATAATCAAGGGAATTACTCTTTTCATGTGTATTACAGTTTTTGTTTAACAATGACAAATCACTTTCCAATAGTAAATTTAAAAAGAGTTTTTCAAAAGAAAAACAGAAAACGCGAACATTTTATGGGATAATAAAAAAATTCCACAAAAGTGGGTTTTGTAATGCGAGATAAGGATTGCTTCGTCCTCCTCGCAATGACTCGTTAATCACTACCGTAAGTACTATTAAAATACAAAAAAGAGCCCTCACTCCGGACTCTCCTTTAATAAATCTCGTTCTTCTCCATCACCTTCCCATCATCCGGCTATACGACCTCAGCTTTGGCAACCCATTTTCGCCTGTGTTTATTTTATATGTAAAAGTGAAATTCAGGAAATGGTACAAGTCATTCGATTGGGAATATATTGAAGTATACCCATCTATATTATCCGAAAATGTAAACCTGCCGCTGAGCTCAACACCGAAATTATATTTGCTGTTGTAGAACATATTGACACCAAGACCTACCGGGATAACAGGAGTAAAACCGTTTGCATTTGTAACAAAAGGAGCCAGCTTAGCGTTCGGTTTAACTTTATATAAAAGACCTCCTACGCCGCCAAAAACATAAAAATCGAGCACCGGGAATATGGATTTAAAGCCGCGTCTGGTTCCCTTAATGTTCAGAAAGCTATTCTCCCCTTTATTTTTTATAAAGTAGTATTCTCCTAAAATTGAGGGTTCAAAAAACGAAGTTACCGACTCAAACCCTCTCGACTCATTTGCCCCTTTCTTATCTGTTGAGTGAAAGCTGCCAACGGCGAGATTAAGACGGACTGAAACATCATTAAGGATCCTGTACTTAAAAGCGCCGGTAAAATTATACCGTGTTTGTCTTAAGCTGAAATCTCTTATTCCCAGTAAATTATCGCCTATCGAATATCCTCCTATATCTCCATAGAACTGAGTTGTTCCCAGGCTGGCTGTAGCTTCATATCTTCTTATCTTCCACAGCTGAGCATCAGCCGCAGCGGAAACAAAGAGTATCGTCAGAAAAACTAACAGTAATTTTCTCATGGCTTCTTCTTTTTATTCAATCATGTATCTGTTTGTATGATTGGCAGATGCAATTTCGGAAAACCTTACAACGAAATTAGTTTATTTTTCTTAACTATCAATTAAGAATACATTAAATTATCAGATTACCAAAGGCTTATTACTTCGTCCCCGCAATGACGGTCAGAAGGTTGGGAAAGGGATATACGGTTTGCTT
>DATCHE010000156.1:0-10000 GCA_036508535.1 Bacteroidales bacterium
AGACAATATGGAGATCACAATCAGGATAGTACTTCTCTTTAATCCACATAGCCATTTCTCCCATAGTCATCCTGTGACAGAGTGGTATTGAAGCTCCACCTACAAATGTGAAATATTCTTCTTTTAGCACGGGTCCGTCAAGTGGAAGACTGCCTATCGGATTTGGTCTGTCGAGTATCCAGACAGAAATGCCAGATTCTGAACAGGCTTCAATACATAACTTTACTGTCCAGATATAAGTATACAACCTGGCTCCAACATCTTGCAGATCAATTAATAATATGTCGATATCTCTAAGCATTCCGGGAGTAGGTTTACGATACTCCCCATACAGGCTGTGGATCGGTATGTTGTAAACAGGATGTTTTTGACTTTCCCACTCAATCATGTTATCCTGGGTTTGCCCGTGGATGCCATGTTGAGGTCCAAAAATTGCAGATAATTTGCAATCTTTACGCTTATAAAAAATATCTGTGATATGTTCAAAGTCTCTGGTAATACTGCATGCATGACATAAAATTCCAATCCTTTTCCCTTTAAGTGCAGAAGGAAAATTCACCAATATTGTTTCCAGTCCGGTAATTACCATATTTGATATTTTACAGACAAATATATAATTAACACATCGAAATGATCTAAAACATATAATTTATTAATTGAAAATGATTATTCTTTCATAAGTTTGGACAATATAAAATTGGCTCATACTAAAAATAAAAATTTGATTTTGATGAATAAATTTATGTTTTCTCTTTTGTTGTGGTTGTTAGTTCCGGCTTACCTATCTGCACAAAAATATCCTCTTGACAGTTCTGTTTACGATGGTTGGAAAAGCTTAAGCTCTCCAATTGTATCGGACGATGGCAAATGGGTCACATATTCTATTAATCCGCAGCAGGGTGATGGTTGGCTTTACATCTATAATGTGGCTTCGGGTCAGAAAGATTCTGTAGCCAGAGGTAGCAAAGCAACATTTTCTTTCGAACAAAAGTACCTTGTATATCAGTTAATCCCGGCCTATAACGAAACACGACAGGCAAAAAAGAAAAAACTGACAGAAGATAAAATGCCAAAGAATAATCTTGAAATACGGATATTATCCAATAATGAGGTAACTAAAGTTTTAAGAGTCAAATCCTTTGCAATCGCTGAAAAGAATTCATATTGGATGGCTTATCTGATGGAAAAAAAGGCCGAAGAAAAGAAATCCGGCAAAATTGCAGGCGACACAACTAAAATAGCCGAACCTGCATCGGCAAAAAAATCTAAAATGCCTGAAGCAAAAGGTACAGAGTTAGTTATATTTAATCCTGTGTTAAAAAAGGAGTATAAATATCCCGACGTAACCGAATATGTTGTTGCACGTGATGGTAAAACAATAAGTTTCCTTCAGAATATATCCGACACTACAAAAATCGAAAATTTCAAGGTAAATGTTTTTGATAATCAAAAAGAAAACTCAAGAATGATTTTTGAAGGAAAGGGGAGTGTCAAAAAATTGAGTTCCGACAAAATTGGTAACAATATTTCTTTTATTTATTCAACTGATACATCTAAGGTAAAGGTTTACGATTTATGGTTATCAAAGAATTTGGAGGATGCAAAAAAAGTTATTGACATGACTAATTCATCAATGCCTTCAGGTTGGTCGGTAAGTGAAAACGCCAATATCACTTTTTCAGATGATGGAACAAGATTGTTTTTTGGCACAGCTAAAAAACCTGTAAAAGAGCCTATTGACACATTACTTGAGGAAGAAAAGTACAAACTTGATATCTGGTCGTGGGACGATAATGTTCTTCAACCAATGCAGAAAAAACAGATCGATCAGGATCGTAAACGGACATGGATGGCTGTTTACCATCTCGACAGAGGTGTAATGTACCAACTCGCAGATACAAATATCCAGACTGTCAGAACGTTTCAGAAAGGCAATAATACACTTGCATTGGGTTCTTCTGATAAGAAATATCTAAAATCCTCATCATGGGATGGAGGGTCATCTTCAGATTATTATTTAGTAAATGTTGAAACAGGTGGAAAAACACTTATTATTGAAAAATGTCCAACCAGAGCTACTCTCTCCCCTTCATGTAAGTATCTGTTATACTGGGATAATGAAGAAAAAGCATGGATATCAGTGCCTGTCACCGGAGAGCCTAAAAAAAATCTGACATCATCTATAAAGGTTCCCTTATATGACGAATTAAATGACGTCCCGGATGATCCATCTCCTCATGGTATAGCAGGTTGGCTGGACGACGAAAAACATGTTCTTGTATACGATCGATGTGATATTTGGTCTCTTGACCTTAACGGAATTGAGAGCCCGGTAAATATTTCAAACAATTTTGGCAGGAATAATAACTTAAGATTGAGATATAACAAACTTGATCCTGAGGCTGAATTCATTAACAGGAAGGAGTTAATGAGCCTTTCAGCATTTAATTATGAAAACAAAGAATCTGGCTTTTATAGTCTGAAACAAGGGAAAGCTATTGACCCTGTTAAACTAATCATGGCAAAAGCTTCTTTTCCCGGAGACCTTTTGAAAGCAAAAAATGCTGATTTGGTTATATGGCAAAAAGGAACTTTTACAACTTCACCGGAATTGTACTTAAGCAACATGAATTTTGGAGAGGAGAAGAAGATTTCAGTCACAAATCCACAGCAGAGTAAATATAATTGGGGTAATGCAGAGTTGGTCGAATGGATGTCGTTCGACCGTCAGAAATTACAGGGTATACTATATAAACCTGAGAATTTTGACCCGGCGAAGAAATACCCGATGATAGTCTATTTCTATGAAAGAAGTTCAGATGGCTTATATTCCTATATGCCTCCTGCTCCAAGCGCTTCAATTATTAACAGAACATTTGCAGTAAGCAATGGTTATCTTGTATTTGTACCCGATATTCCTTATGTAATAGGATACCCGGGTCAAAGCTGCTACAATGCTGTAGTAAGCGGTACTTATGCTCTGCTTGACAGGTTCAATTTTATTGATAAGAATAAATTGGCGCTCGATGGTCAGAGTTGGGGGGGATATCAGATCGCATACCTGGTTACCCAAACAGATCTTTTTGCATGTGCTTACGCCGGTGCTGCGGTAGTCGATATGGTAAGTGCCTATGGCGGGATAAGATGGGGAACAGGAATGTCAAGGGAGTTTCAATATGAAAAAACTCAGAGCAGAATAGGAGGTACTCTATGGGACAATCCTTTGCAATTTATTGAGAATTCACCCATTTTCTGGGTGCCAAAGATCAATACTCCATTATTATTGATGCATAATGATGCAGACGGTGCCGTACCCTGGTATCAGGGTATTGAATTCATTACTGCTCTCAGACGGCTCAATAAACCGGCATGGCTTCTCTCATATAATGATGAAGACCATAATCTGGTTAAGAGACCCAACAGGAAGGATATTTCTATCAGGAAGATGCAGTTCTTTGATCATTATTTAAAAGGTGCACCAATGCCATATTGGATGAAAAATGGAATTTCGCAACTTGAAAAAGGTAAGATAGACGGCTATAATATTGTAAATGAATAAAATAAATATCTTGATGAAAATGAGATCTTTAACTCACCTGAGTGTAAAACTTCTTTTTATACTACTACTGGTATCATGTTCCGGGACCGGGAAGAAAAGTATAAGTATTTTTGAAACGACTGATATTCATGGTGTTATTCTTCCGTATGATTTTATCGAAAAAGAAAAACTAAACGCTTCACTTGCATCTTCATTTACATACATTAAGAAGATCAGGCTGGAAAAAGATGCAACAATACTTCTCGATGATGGTGATAACTTGCAGGGACAGCCTGAGGTTTATTATTACAATTTTATTGATACTGTATCGCCTCATTTTTTAGCCGAAGTATTTAATTATATGGCATACGATGCCAGCACCGTTGGAAACCATGATGTAGAAGCCGGTCACGCAGTATATGACAGGCTGGTTAAAGAATATAATTTCCCTTTACTGGCAGCAAATGCAGTCGATATAAAAACAGGTAACCCATATTTTAAACCGTACACTATTATTATAAAAGATGGGATAAAAATTGCTGTTTTAGGTCTTGTTACTCCTGCTATCCCAACCTGGCTCCCTCCTGAACTTTATGCAGGAATTGAATTCAGGGACATGGTCGAAACAGCTAAACTCTGGATGCCTGTAATATTAAAGGAAAAACCTGATCTGATTGTCGGACTCTTTCATTCAGGTTGGAACAAAACTGAAACGGGAATGCAGAAGAGTAATATTTCAAATGAAAATGGCTCTGCAGCAGTTGCTTATAATGTTCCGGGTTTCGATATTATCTTCAACGGACACGATCATAAAGTTGCAAATGAAAAATTTGTCAACTCTGCCGGCGATACTGTTCTGATTCTAAATGGGGGCAGCCGTTCTGAAAAGCTGGCCCAGGCAGATATAACTTTTTCTTCAAAAAAGGTTAAAGGAAAATTACAAAGGAAAATATCAGGGAAGATTGTAAATGTTGCCGATTTCAAGCCAGATCCGGAGTTTATTGAAAAATTTACTCCGCAAAATGAAAAAGTTAATGAATATGTAAATCGGGTAATTGGCAATTCTGCAGTAACAATATCATCGAGGGATGCTTATTTTGGATCATCTGCTTTTATCGATATGATTCATACTATCCAGCTTGAAATAACAGGAGCCAACTTTTCATTTGCTGCCCCACTGTCATTTGATGTTGAGATTTCCAAAGGTCCTATAACCGTTGGAGATATGTTTAAGTTGTATAGGTTTGAAAATATGCTTTATACAATGAGATTGTCAGGGGAGGAGATTCATAAATACCTCGAATTCTCATATGGTGAATGGTTAAATACGATGAAAGGACCCGGAGACCAGTTACTTAAATTCCGTACCGGAAAAGATGGAAAGCCTGTTCTGACAAATGGGAAGGCCTGGCTTAAAAATCAATCTTACAATTTTGATTCTGCTGCAGGAATTGAATATACTGTTGATGTGAGTAAACCCGAGGGGTCAAGAGTTGTAATAAAAGGATGTTCTGACGGAAGACCTTTTGAGAATAATAAAATGTATAAGGTCGCCGTTAATTCATACCGGGGAAATGGTGGAGGCGGGCTTCTTACGGAAGGAGCAGGTCTTAGCAAAGAGGAACTAAGATCAAGACTGCTTTCTTCAACTGACAGAGATTTAAGATATTATATACTAAAATCAATCGAACTGAAAAAAACAGTTAATCCGGAACCATTAAATAACTGGAAAATTATTCCGGAAAAATGGGTCGCAGCAGTCAAATCTAAAGAATATGCATTGCTATTTGGAACCGGGAAATAGATTTTGTACATAAAAATATGGATATAGATTCAAACCTGACAACCAATGGGGTCAGACTTCCCTTAGTAGAGGAGTTTTTTTCATTGCAGGGTGAAGGTTATCAAACAGGCAAGGCAGCATATTTCATAAGGTTGGGAGGTTGTGATGTTGGTTGCAGTTGGTGCGATTCACGATTCTCATGGAACCCGAACCTCCATCCAATGGTTGATGCAGAGACAATAGTGAAAAATGCAGTTAATTCAGGTGCAGATTCTGTTGTAGTTACCGGTGGTGAACCGCTCTTGTGGAATCTTGATTTCCTTTGTTCAGAACTGAAGAAAAAAAATATTTGTACCTTTATTGAAACTTCAGGAGCATATAAACTAAGTGGTAAATGGGATTGGATTTGCCTGTCGCCGAAAAAAAATATGCCTCCGACAGATGAAATTTGTTTAGTAGCAGATGAGCTTAAAGTAATTATTCAGGATAGCAGTGATTATGAATGGGCTGAAAAATATCGTAAGATGGTTGGAGCCAATTGTAAATTATACCTTCAACCGGAATGGAGTAAATTTGAGATCGTTATTCCTGAAATTGTTGAGTATATCAAGCGAAACCCAATCTGGAGAATTTCACTCCAGGTTCATAAATATATGCACATACCATAAATCAAATATGAAGGGTCTGTTAATAGTATTTCTTGTTTTAATTTCATCAGTATTTTCACTTAAAAGCTTTTCTCAGAATTTCCATACAACTTCTAATAAGGCTCTTAAAGCATATAAAGAGGGTGTCTCTTCATTCGACTATTTTGATTACAATTCAGCTGAAAGCTATTTCCAGGAAGCTATTTCGCTCGATAAAAAATTCTATGAAGCCTATCTGATGCTCGGAGAAGTGATGACAAATATTAAAAACTATCCGCTTGCTACATATTATTACGGGTCTGCTGTAAAGATCGATTCTCTCTTTTATAAACCTGTCTTTTTTAATTTGGCAAATGCAGAAATGATGTCAGGTTTTTACTCCAACGCGCTTATTCATTTCAATGTTTATCTTGCTCAGACCGGAATGTCAGAAAAGAATAAAACAGTTGCTAAAAAAAATATCAAAAACTGTGAATTTGCTTTGATTGCAGTTAAAAATCCTGTTCTGTTTAATCCTGTTAATTTGGGAAATTCGATTAATACAACTGATGATGAATACTGGCCTTCAATAACTGCTGACGGACAGACTCTTATGTTTACGAGACAACCAAAAATCTCGATGAACCCGAAACTTCTTGGACTAAATCAGGAGGATTTTTACATTAGCTATTTTCGGGATAATAAGTGGCAGATGGCTATTAATGCTGGTCCACCGTTGAATACCAATCAAAATGAGGGAGCTCAAACTCTTTCATCAGACGGGAGTTATATGTATTTCACAGCATGCGATCGGCCTGGTGGTTTTGGAAGCTGTGATATTTATTTTTCAGCTTTTAACGAAGGAAAATGGTCAATACCCTCCAATCTGGGACCCCCCATCAATACATCTTACTGGGAAACACAACCATCTGTAAGCGCCGATGGAAAAACCCTGTTCTTTTCAAGCAGCCGACCGGGCGGACTTGGAGGAAAGGACCTTTGGTTCTCAACTTTGAATGATAAAAATATGTGGACAAACCCGAAAAATATGGGTAAAACGATAAATACAGCAGGGGATGAAATGTCACCCTTTATTCATTTTGATAGCCGAACATTATATTTTGCATCCAACTGGAGAATCGGAATGGGAGGCTTCGATATTTTTATGACCCGAATGAATGATGACAGTACCTGGACAGAACCCAAAAACCTTGGTTACCCGATTAATACATTTAATGATGAAATGGGGCTTATAATAGAGTCTAACGGGCAAAAAGCCTACTTCTCTGCAATCAGAGATAAATCAAACGGGAAAGATATTTTCAGTTTTGACATTTATGAATCGATCAGACCTGATCCGGTCTCTTATCTTAAAGGTAAGGTATATGACAAGGAGACAGGGAAGTTGTTGAAAGCTGATTATGAATTAATTAATCTCTCGTCAAATCAAATTACGATAAAAAACTCAACTGATGGAGCCGGAAACTTTCTTGTTTGCCTGCCATCAGGCTATAATTATGGAATTAATGTAAATAAAGAAGGGTATTTGTTCTATTCCGAAAATTTCATGTTTGAAGGAGAACATACTGTTGTAGAGCCATTTATTAAGAAGATAAGTTTGAGTCCTATCAAAGTAGGAGAGAAGGTGTTGCTGACAAATGTATTCTATGAAGTTGATTCATGGGAACTGAAAAAGGAATCTACACTTGAATTAGATAATCTGGTAAAACTGCTTACAGATAATAAAGACGTCACTATTGAAATAGGTGGGCATACTGATGTTACAGGATCAGCTGAATATAATTTGGATTTATCAGAAAAAAGAGCATTATCCGTAGTTAATTATCTTATAAAGAAAGGGATTTCTGCAGACAGACTTAAACATAAAGGATATGGTAATACATTGCCAATAAGCGATAATATGTCTGCAGAGGGACGAAAGTTAAACAGACGAACTGAAGCTAAAATAATTGAAAGCAAAAAATAGGAAAATGGCCATCCATAAGAGGATGGCCATTTTTTTCAAATGAATTGAATTCAGACATTGAAATTAATAAGGGAGGGGCACATCAGATAGCTATCATAGCCTTTACATAATTCGTTAAATTAAAATTGTTGTTTGATATTTCCTTTGCGGGAATTGTAAAATAGATTCCTGATCCGGTAAGGCCATTGCATTCAATCCTTATTGTTCCGCCCAGAATTTGAATCAGATTCTTAGCTAATGTTATATTGATCGCTGTATAAGTATCATTGTGTACCTTTAATAATTCATTAAGGTCAGTTGTATTTATAAATTCCCTGAATTTGAAATAGCCCTGACCAGAATCGAGAATATAGAATGTTACATTCCCATTCTCTGAATTGTAACCTATTCTAATATACCCAGAGGCTGTGTTTTTCATCGAATTCTGAAACAGACAACGAATTATCCTGAAAACTTTTGATTGATCTATAAGAACCTCAAGTGAATTATGAAACTGGATCTCAGTGATAAGTTCAATATCTTTTTTACCCTCACTTCTTATTTCTTCCCTGAATTCAGATATAAGTTCATCAAGAATATTGTCAAACTTGCAGACTTTTAAATCGACTTTTGAGTTCCCGGTTTCAATAATTGCGGAATCAAGAAAACTATCAAATAGCTCTATTAACTGTTCACAGGAACTTAGGATCTGATTACTGAATTCCTCCCCTTCTGAAATGCTTTTACAATTCTCTTTCATTAGAAATGAAAACGCCACAATTGCGTTCATGTGCGTTCTCATTTCATGCGAAATCCCTTTTAATATTGTTGGACAATTTAATAAATTGCTTTTCAATGATTCCATAGTCTCTTCCAGATTTAGCTCTATTTCATGCCTTGCAACTTCAGCTTTAAAATGTGAAGTCACCTCCATTTATTTCAATTTTTTGATAATCTTTTTTGCATCATTTTTGTAAAATCCACCCTCATTTTTAATTATTTCAAGTTGCTTAACTGCCTTCTCTTTTTCATCAGTTTTTACATAACACAATGCCAGGTACCACTTAGCAGTTTCAATAAAAAGGTTATTATTATCGTTAATAACTTTGACAAATGATTGTTTGGCATCAGGGTATTTCTTGTTTTCAAAATTCGCTACACCATATAATAGTGTAGATTGCATGTCTTTCGGGTTAGTTTTAAGAACTTTGTTAAACAGTATTGCAGCTTTCTCGTAGTTGTGGGTATTGTAAAACTCCAAAGCCAGCGTAAAATCATTGTTTGTATTTGTAAGTGCAGATCTTTGAGTTGTTGGAGGCTCATATGCTTTATAGTAATGGTCTATTATTTCATCACTACTCAGGGTTCTGCCGGAAAACATTGCGATGCTTCCAATCAGAACTATTCCAGCAACGACAGCTGCATATTTCGCATAAGTCGGTCTCTTTGATTTGCTCACCGAAATATATACCTCCCGGCTATTTTCAATTTCAGATAGTTTACTTCTAAGATTAACTATATTCTTGCTTTTAAGAATTTCATCGGTGCGTTTACTTAGAATTACCTCATTCCGAAGCTTTTCGTTTCCATCAAGCTCCTTTTCGAACCACATCTTTTCAGCATCATTCATATCTCCGGCAACATACCTTTCGATGAAATATGAAAAATCTATTGTTTTCATAAGTTTATTATATTACATTATTTGAATTAAAATTCAAACATACAACTGCCAATTATTACGGCAATTTACTCTCTTACAGCAATATACATATATTTTGTACAATGCTTTTCGGACACGTTAATAATTTAGACTAGTAAATTTAAGTCGAAGTTATTTTCAAAGCAAAAGAAATATTCAAACTAAATAATTGCCCTGATTTCGTTAAACAGGAAATTTTCTGTTTTCTTAGATCAATACCGGAGGAAGACTTGGTTTTACAACCGGTTCATTTTCTCCGCCACGAACTTTCATCATCTCTTCATTTAACAGTTCAAATCCGTTGAAAATTTCATTTGTCAATTCGAAAGTCATTGTTTTCATAGTTGTAATTTTTAAGTTATATTTTCGTAATTATGTTAATCTCTAT
>DATCHE010000157.1:0-5482 GCA_036508535.1 Bacteroidales bacterium
ACCTGGGCAACCTGAGGATGTCCAATGGGATATTTTTCTTCGGTCTGCAGAGAAATATCGCCAAGAGCGAAGACATTCGAATATCCTGATACTCTGTTGTATCTGTCTACTCTGATCCGGCCGCTTCTGGAGAAACAATCAGGATTTAGCCCTTCTGTACTGTTCCCTGCAATACCGGCAGTCCAGATAATCATACCGGTTCTGATACTTTTACCTGAATCAATATAGACCGTTTTCTCATCGCAACCTGTGGCTTTTGTGTTTGTAAGTACATGTACTCCCATTTTTTCAAGGAATCTCCTGGCTTTATCAGAAGATTTCTGAGACATCGAGCTTAATACCCTGTCTACCGCTTCAATAAGGAATATTTTTGCCCTTATCTCCTTAAACTCGGGATAGTCTTTTGAAAGAACATACTTATTCATCTCAGCAAGTGCCCCGGCTATCTCAACTCCTGAAGGACCACCACCAATGATTACTATTGTCATAAGCATTTCACGTTCTTCTGCATTCTGAGCTGTAAGAGCATTTTCAAAGTTCATAAGGAGAGAATTTCTTAAGTCAAGTACTTCAGCTATTGTCTTCATTCCCCTTGAATATTTCTGCATCTGGGTAGAGCCGAAATATGCATTGGTAGCGCCATGTGCTAAAACAAGATAATCGTAATTTATTTCCCCGGCTGATGTAATAAGAAGATTATTAGCAGTATCCACCGATTCTACCTCAACTTTCCTGAGATGGTAATCTTTATAATGCTGGAATATTTTACGAAGAGGAAAAAGGATTGAACTCTCTTCTAGTCCTGCCGAAGCTACCTGGTAAAAAAGCGGAGGAAACTGGTGATAATTATGTTTATCAAGAATGACTACCTGGTAACCTGTTTTTCTAAGTTTTTTAGCCAGAGTCAGACCTGCAAATCCACATCCTACTATTATTATTCTTTTTTTATCTGTCGCCGGAATATTTATCATGGGTTATTCTGGTTAATGATATAGTCCAATTAAAGATTTACGAATCTGACTATTATATCGATAAGCCAGCCGGGATAAATACCTAATATTAATATACTTATCCCTACCAGGGCAAGCGTAATCTTCCCGGTAATAGCAAGCTCAGGCAATTTAGTATCACCGGCAACTGAAAAGAGTGTTGTAATAATCCTTAAATAATAGTACAAACCAATTACACTATTTATTATCATTGAAAATACGAGTACCATCAGCCCGGCTTTCATACCCTCCAGAATAATATAGAATTTCGCTATAAAACCAGCTGTAACAGGTATCCCTGCCAAAGACAATAGTGAAAGTGTAAAAACAAGAGCGATCCATGGTCTTTTCCAGAAGAGACCCTTGAAATCCTCTACATTTTCAGCTTCAGTTTTGCATGTCGAAAGAAGTGATATTACTCCAAATGCCCCGATTGTAGTTACAAAATATGATATCAGGTAAAATATTGAAGCCTGAATTCCCCTGCTGCTGCCTGTCAGTAATATTACAACCAGGTATCCCATATTTGCAATGGATGAATATCCTAATAACCTTTTTATGTTCTGTTGCCTAATTGCAAGTATATTTCCGACAAACATCGAAAGTATTGCTATACCCGAAACTGTAATGAAAAAGTAATGGTTATCGAATCCCCTGAGATTGAAGAAGAATCGTATCAGAATTGCCATTACTGCTCCTTTTGAAACTGTTGCTATAAAAGCTGAAACAGGAGCCGGGGCTCCCTGGTATACGTCTGGTGTCCACATATGAAATGGAACCAGCGCCAACTTAAATCCTATACCTACCATCATCATTCCAAAACCTGTGATAACCAGCGGAGACAACTGACCATAGGACCCGAGTGCTTTTACTATAGAAGTGAATTGCATTGTCCCGAATGCAGTGTAGATCAAGCCCATACCAAATAACAAAAATGCTGATGAGACTGAAGCCAGGATAAGATACTTAATTCCTGCCTCAATCGAACTATCCTTAGATCTCTGGAAGGCTATTAATATATACAGGGAAATGCTAAGTGTTTCAATACCAAGGAAGAACAGTACAAAATGATTTGCAACAGCCAGCAGTGCTGCTCCCAGAGTCGATGTAAAGAGAACAATATAATACTCTTCCTTCACTCCATCGAGCTGTTTTATATATTCATAAGAAAGAAAAGTCACAAGCAATGCCGAAATGATAATGATTCCAAGGAAAAACAGACTGTAAACATCAATTATAAACAAGGGTTCAATTGTATGGGGAACAGAGGGAAGTATAAAGAAAATCGAAGAAAATGCAGCTAATAATGCCAGAACAGAAAAACCATAAACAACTTTATAATTTCTAAATATTGAAATTACGATCATTATCACAACAGGAGCCGTGGCTATAATCAGGAAAGGCATTAAACACAAAAAATCTTTTTCGGTCATATATCAATGGTTAATGCTAAATTTAATTTCTTTAAGTTAGATTGAACAAAATTATTAAGTGTTTATATTCAAATACTTTCAAAGTACTTCATTTACTCTTTTCCTCCTTCTTCGTGTTTTTTACCCCCTTTCTTATTTCCCCCAAGGGGGAAATGATGAACTTCTTCCGCCATTCGTTTTCGATTTGGGGATGATGCACTCCTTCCCCCGTGGGGTAAGGTTGGGAAGGGGGTAACTGAATTAAATATGTATTAATTTTTTCTAAAACCCATTCGATTTTGGTTTCTATATCTTTATTATTAAACCGTATTACTTTTAAACCTGATGATCGCAAATATTTTGTCCTTTCAATATCATAATCACGACGACTTAAATGTATCATTCCATCGATCTCAATAACCAGATCAGCTTCAAAACCATAAAAGTCCAGTATATAGATACGATATGGATGCTGTCTCCTGAAGTACATTCCATGCTGTTTTCTTCTTCTTATATGACTCCACAGAATTCTCTCAGGTTCTGTCATCCTTTTTCTTAACTCACGTGCCTTACTCTTTGTACTTGAATTGGCACCTAAGTTATGCTTCGATTCGTTCATTAGGCTTGAGTGAATCATATTATTTTATTCTTCATTTTTACCCCATATCTCATCCTGAGTGTAAGTACTCCTTCCCCCGTGAGGGAAGATTGGGAAGGGAGTAATAATAACAAATAAGCACCACCAGAGTTGTTTCCCGGATCCTTATAGGTTATTTCTTTCTGATTCCTCAATGTTTTTAAAAGTGCTGGTTTGGCTGTATCCAGAACAGGCTGAGGAATCAGACCTATCCACAGGATCGCAATAACCAATGAAGCTGAAACCATCTTTTCACGGATAGTCAAATCATTCATTTTCCAGTCAGTGTTTTTATTCCCCAGGAAAACTTTCTGAACAATCCGCAGTGAATAAATTGTTGCAGCAATGAGTCCAAGACTTGCAAGACATGACATCAATACATTTGCTTTAAAAGCTCCGATCAGAATAAGAAGTTCTGCTATAAAATTTCCAAGTCCCGGTAATCCAAGAGATGCCATGGAAAAAACCAGTCCCATCGCACCCATAACCGGAGCCTTTTCCCAGAGTCCTCCCATTTTATTTATATCCTGTGTATGAATTCGTTCGTAAAGCTGGCCAACTAATATAAAAAGGGCGCCGGTACTGATTCCGTGTGCTATCATCTGAATAACAACTCCCTGATAGGCAATCTCATTAAATGAAAATACACCCAGTATTACAAATCCCATGTGGCTGACACTGGTGTAAGCTACAAGCCTTTTCAGATTGGTTTGTGCAAATGCAAGCTTTGCGCCATATAAAATTCCCACAACACCAAGAATCATCCCGATGGGGGCAAATGCGACCGCTGCTGAAGGAAATAACGGGACAATAAAACGGAGAAGACCATAAGCTCCGGTTTTTAAAAGCAGCGCAGCAAGAATCAGGCTGCCGGCTGTAGGGGCCTCTGTATGAGCATCGGGTAACCAGTTATGTAACGGTACAACCGGCAGTTTTACAAGAAATGCTGCCAGGAATCCAAGCATTATCAGCAATGCTGTCGAAGCTGGCATTCCTGTACCAAGCAGTTGCAGATAATCAAACGTATATGTCCCGGTTGAATGTCCGTGTACAAAATATAGAGCAATTATCGAGATAAACATCAGAAGGCCGCTTGCCTGTGTATAAAGAAAAAATTTATTCGAAGCAGCGGTCCTTTTCTCATGTCCCCATATGCCAATCAGAAAATACATAGGTACCAGCATCAGTTCCCAGAAAAAATAAAACAGGAACAGGTCTAGCGAAAGAAACACTCCCGTAATACCTGCCAGAATGAGGAGCAGATTGAAATGAAAGAAGCCAACTTTTGAATCTATTTCTTTCCATGAAATAATAACTGAAATTATTCCGAGGAAGAAGGTTAAAATGAGCAGAACGAGACTAAGTCCATCAAGTGCAAGATGTAAGCTGATTCCGAATTGAGGAATCCAGTTATACTTAATATCAATCAGCCAGTCCTTATCTGAAGGGGAAGATTCTAAAATATAGAGCATAATAATAATCAGATCAACAGACAACGTCGCAAGTGAAATTATACGCGGCCATACTGGATTCTGTTTTCCTGTTACCCATGCAAGGAAAGCTCCTGCTAATAATATGACAATAAGATAAATTAGTATCATTAGCTGAGCATATAAGTTAAGATTATAACAATACCGATCGCAAACGACAACAAGTACCATCTCATTTTCCCGTTTTGAGTGATACCAAGCAGCCGGTTAAAGAAAAGTGCAAGGCGTACTAGTCCTATGTTCCACAGGTCAAAAAAATCACTTTTATCTTTAACAGAAAGCCAGATTACAGGTTTTACAAACATATTATTATATAGTTTGTCGAATCCCCAGCCTTTTTCAAAGAATTTGTTTATCGTACTGTGACTAAATGGTTCAGAGAGAGAAGGTTTTTTCAAGTAAATTAAGTATGCGATATAAATTCCAGACGATGCTACTACTGCAGAAAGTATCTGAAATATTAATTCATTATGGTTTTCACCTTTAGTGACTACAGCTGGTAAGGAATTGTCAACAAGGTTAGAAAAAAGATGAATATTCCCCATTGATGCCGGTAGTTCAATGAATCCTCCAATAACCGACAATACAGCGAGGATAATCAATGGAACTGTCATAAGTTTACCTGGAAGAAAAGTCGGTTGGCTTTTAGCCTCACCATAGAATGTTATAAAAATCATCCTGAAGGAATAAAGTGCAGTCAGTAAAGCACCAATAATCCCAGCCAGCCAAAACAATGAATTTCCGCTTTGTGATGAAATAGAATACCATAATATCTGGTCCTTGCTGTAAAAACCAGCTGTAACAAGAGGAAGAGCAGAAAGAGAAGCTGAACCAATTAAAAATGTATAAAACACAGCAGGCATTTTTTTCCTCAGGCCACCCATCCTGAAAATATCGTGCTCTTCATCCAGAACCAGTATTACCACTCCGGCCCCGAGAAAAAGCAGGGCTTTA
>DATCHE010000158.1:0-19923 GCA_036508535.1 Bacteroidales bacterium
TCCTTTGAAGGGGTCGATCTGGTAGTAAATACAATTCATTCAAGTTTAAAAACACCATAGAGATGAACGAAAAGCTCATTATCTCCTCAGATGCCACTCTTATGGCAGGAATAAAGCAGATGGACGAAATTAAACGGAAGCTGCTAATCGTTTATCATAACAATAAATTTTTTTCACTCCTTAGTATAGGTGATATTCAGCGGGCTATTCTCAGGAACCTGGATATAAGTCAGACCACTATTTATGAATCAATAAAAAGCAAGCCACTTGAACTTTGTTACGAAGGCGATAGTGTTGAGGTTATTCGTCAAAAAATGCTCGGCATACGATGCGAGTTCATGCCAATTCTCAATGAAAATGGTGAACTGAAGCGGGTAATCTACTGGGAAGATTTTTTCAAGCCTGAGCAGATGGAGAAAGAAAATGCTCTGTCTCTTGCAAATGTTCCGGTGGTTATTATGGCAGGAGGAAAAGGTGAACGACTCCAACCCATTACAAATATTCTGCCTAAGCCTCTGATTCCTATGGGTAAAAAGCCTATAGTTCAGGTTATTATGGAGAAATTTCGATTATATGGTGCTACAAATTTCTTTATGTCGGTAAACTATCGTGCTGAAATGATCAGGTTTTACTTCGACTCCTTAAAGGAAAAAGATTACAATATTGAGTATTTAACTGAGGAAAAACCACTTGGTACTGCTGGCAGTCTTTATCTTCTGAAAGATAGAATCAAAGAGACATTTTTTGTTTCCAACTGCGATATTATTATCAATCACAATTACGCTGAAGTACTTGATTATCATATCACGCAGGGAAATAGCATTACTGCCATCGGGGCAATGAAATTTCACTCTATACCCTACGGAACTTTTAATGTTGAAGAGAATGGGCGGTTGATCTCTATTCAGGAAAAGCCAGAATTATCATACCTGATCAATACCGGAATGTATATACTCGAACCCGGAGTACTCGATCTGATATCTGATAATGAGCATATGCATATTACCGAACTTATGGAGAAGGTAAACAAGGGTGTTGGAAAGGTTGGTATCTACCCGATAAACTCAAGCTCATGGGTGGATATTGGTTCCTGGAAGGAGTACAATAAAGTTTCCAATATCCTTTAATATTTTTTCCGCATCTAATGAATCTCTCAACACTTTAAATAATTATTAAAATGATATTCAATCGTCTGATTACTTCGCGCATAAAGAAATTTCTTTTTATTCAGGAGATTAACCGGGTAATTATTGATCCGCAAATTTTACTTAATAACCAAAATGACATACTTCAACGACTTGTTTACCTGTGGGGAAATGAAGGTTGGTCAGGGTTAAGTTCATATTTACTTGCTTGCCTTAACCATACTGAAAAAGCAAACGGATATGTTCTGGAATGCGGAAGCGGACTTTCAACAATTCTGATGGGTATAATTGCGAAAACAAAAGATGTTAAGATTGTCTCATTGGAAAACTCCAAAAAATGGAAAAACAGAACCGATTGGTATCTGAATCACTTTAACCTGAACAATGTATCAATAAAATACACACCAATAGTTGAAAGAGGAAATTATCAATGGTATAATATTGAAAAGAATTCCATTCCCGAAAAAGTATCGTTAGTAATTCTTGATGGCCCTCCGGGAGATATAAAAGGTGGGCGAACAGGATTTTTTCCTGAGTGTAAAGATTTCATAAGCAGGGACACTGTAATTCTCGTTGACGATGTGATACGTAAGGATGAAATGCAAATGGTAATTGAGTTTTCAACCTCGATGGACTTTAGATATGACATAACCGACGGAGATAAACCATTTGCAACAATGATCAAAAACTAATGCTGGGTTATGGAGTTTAACAAAAAGCTGGTATGTTTTATTAATACGGCCGGTATCTGGGGTGGCGGCGAAAATTGGCAGTACGAAACCATGCTTGATCTGAAAGACGAAATCGATTTGGTTTCCATTTCTAATCCAGGCGGCAAACTTTGCATGCTCTTGAAAGATGCGGGTATAAGAACATATCCCTTTAAGTCAAAAAATCTTTCTTTTCTTAATCCCATAAAACTCTTAAGGGCCTTCATCCTGCTTAAGAGATTAAATCCACACGCTGTACTTTTTAATACATCTAACGACTTTAAAATGTTCACACTACCGGCTAAGTGGGCAGGCATTAAATATATATTATACCGTCGCGACAATGGTAAACCTCTTAGAAGTCATCTGCTGAATAAGGTGCTTTTACGTAAAGGGATTACTCATCTTCTGCCATGCTCTCAATTTATTGGCAAAGCAGCGCTTTCGAATGATGTTAACCTATTCCCACCTTCTAAAATTGACACAATTTATAATAGCATTAACTTAAAAAAATGGGATTCCATTGATGCTACGGCATTATCTGTAGGCAGAAAGGCCAACGAGATAATTTTCGGTTGTATCGGACGTCTTTCTTTAGAAAAAGGGCAGCTTTTTCTTCCTCCTGTAGCAGCAAAATTAAAGGAAAAATCCCATGATTTCCGCATACTTGTTGCAGGTACAGGTCCGTTGAAAAGTGAATTGGAGAGTCTTATAATAGAAACAAATGTTGAAAAACATATTCGGCTTATGGGATTTGTTGATAGCAATAAATCGTTTCTGAACTCAATTGACTGTCTGATAATTCCATCTCACTGGGAAGGCCTTTCTACAGTTGCCATTGAGGCAATGGCCATGCATAAGCCTATAATTGCCTTCGATGTAGCCAGCAATTCCGAAGTAGTTCAGCATGGGATAACCGGATTACTTGCGAAACCTTTTGATATTGAAGAGGTTGCTTCCCAAATGTTCCGGTTTATCAGTAGTCCTGCCGAATTAAAAGTAATGGGTGACAGAGGACGAAAATTAGCTGAAAAAACTTTTTCAAAAGAGGTGACAAATAAGCAGTTTATAAAGTATTTTTTTTAATCTTTGCGCTGCGTTTCAGAACAACTGACTAATAACCTCTTAAAAACATTAAATTTTTCAATATATGAAGGGAAGATTCGTTTTGATTCAAATTCTATTACTGGTTCTCATTTTATTACCTGAATCCGGCTGGGGGCAAACGACATCCATCGATACTACAAGACGTGGGGCTGTTAAGATTTTTTTGGATTGCAACGAATGCGATATGAACTATATCAGACAGGAGATACCATATATTAATTATGTACGGGATGTACGCGAGGCCCAGGTTTATATACTTGAGACAAATCAGAATGCGGGAAGCGGAGGGAATCAGTTCACGTTTACGTTTCAGGGACAAGGGGAGTTTCGCGGAAAGAACGACACTCTTGTTTTTACAAGTAGTCCCGATCAGACAAGTACGATTATCAGGGAAAAAAGGACTAAGATGCTTAAAATGGGCTTGATGCAGTATGTTGCGCAAACTCCTTTATTTAATGAGATAGAAATAATCCACAATGGAGCTCTTGCACAGGAAGAGGTGGTCGATAAGTGGAATAACTGGGTAATCGAATTGGCGACTGAACCTCAGTATCAGTCTGAGGAGGCAAAAAAACGACTTGAGCTGAGGAATTCCATAAATATATCAAAAGTCACATCAGATATAAAACTGGAAATAGAAATGGATCAGTACTATAACAGAGAAAAGTTTATTGAAAATTTAAGTACTGACTCTGCGAGTACAAATACCTATATTACAAGCGAGAAAGGAATGAATATTTTGTTTGTAAAAAGCCTCGGCGAACACTGGTCGGCCGGATTAAAGTGGACCCTGGGCTCTTCTACACGGGAAAATTTTGATTTTAGAACTAATTTTCTTCCTTCAGTCGAATATGATATATTTCCCTACTCGGAAGCAACTTACAGACAATTACGGATTTTGTACAGCGCCGGTTATCGGTTTAACAATTATGTTGACACCACTATTTTCAATAGAGCGAAAGAAGGTATGGCAATGCAGATGTTGAATGTTGCATTTCAGATTCAGAAAAAGTGGGGAGAGATCAATCTGTCTCTGGTAGGATCAAACTATTTCCGCGATTTTTCAAAGAACAGACTTGAACTATACACATATATCAATATAAGAATATTTAAAGGTTTGTCGGTGAGGATTGATGGAGGAATAGCGCACATAAATGATCAGTTGAACCTTAAAAAGGGAGACGTTTCCGAAGCTGAAAGGCTATTGCAATTAAGGGAAATTGCAACAAAATATCGTATACAGGGGGGAGTTGAATTAACATACACTTTCGGATCAATATTTAATAATGTTGTTAATCCGAGATTCAATTAGTTGACATTTAGGGATTAGTTTTTTCAGAGATTTCCGTGGAGCCTCAAAAGAAGTGATCGACCGATCAGTCTATTAGACAATACATTGATGTCCTCAAACGATTTTCCTAAACATATTTTCGTTGATTGTTGACAAAGTCTCGCAAATTACTACCTTTAAAACGAATTTTACTGTAAAACCTGATAATACTCTTTACGTATGAACAACAAACCTGTAGCTGTTATTACAGGTGCCAGCAGAGGAATAGGCAGGGCGGTTGCAATTGCTTTAGCTTCAGAGGGCTATGATATTGCAGCTATAGCGCGTTCAGTCAATAGTGAAGGGATGGAAAATCTGGGCCCGGAGGTTGAAAACAGAGGGGCTCAATTCTATCCGATAGGTCTCGATATCTCATGTACTGATTGTCAGAAGGAGGTTGTTTCAAATATTCTTGAAAGATATGGGAGGATTGATTTTCTGGTAAACAATGCGGGTGTAGTACCGCTACTGAGGAGTGATGTTCTCGACATGACAGAAGAAAGTTACGACAGGGTAATGAATATTAATCTGAAAGGTCCTGTGTTTTTTGCTCAGAAAATTGCAAAGGAAATGATTTGGCTTAAACAGCAAATAAATGATTATAAGCCGGTTATTGTATTTATTACTTCAGTTTCTGCCGTGCTTTCTTCAACTAACAGATCGGAATATTGTGTTTCAAAAGCAGGGCTTAGTATGGCCTCAACAATTTTTGCCGACAGGCTTTCACGCGAGGAAATTCTTGTTTATGAAGTGCGCCCCGGAGTTATCAAGACCGATATGACAGCAAAAATAAAGGATAAATATGAAAAACTGATCAATGAAGGGCTTGTTCCTCAAAAAAGATGGGGATTACCTTCAGATATCGGGAAAGCGGTAGCTTCAATTGCCAGGGGAGACTGGGGTTTCTCAACAGGAATGATATTTGAAATAAGTGGTGGGCTGAATATTCACAAACTTTAAATCAACACTATAGGATAGTCTGATGAGCAGAAAAAAGACAGATTCTCATCAAAGTTCTGAAGGAGTAGAAATGACGAACTTCCTTTCGTTTTTTCACTCCATCCCCGACCTGTTATTTGTATTTGATTCGGATGGGTTAATTATTGAGGCAAATAATACTTCAGTAGAGAAACTTCATTATTCCAGGGAAGAACTTCTTGGCAAACCCAGATTACTATTATACCCACCAGAACTTCACAATGATGCTGAAAGATGCCTTATTGAAAATATATCTGGTAAAATAAGTTTTTGTCCTCTTCCCCTTTTAACAAAATCAGGCGTATTGTTAAATGTTGAAACTAAACTTAGAAAAGGAAAATGGAATGGGAAGGATGTCATATTTTCAATAAGTGCTGATGTTTCTGACAAGCTTCAGGTGGCGGAGTCAGCCAGAAAGAATGAGGAGCGTTATAAAATACTTTTTGGCAATATAAATGATGGAGTGTTTGTGCATGAGTTTACCGGGCAGGGATTTCCGGGAACGTTTCTGGAGGTGAATGACATAGCTTGTGAGCGACTTGGTTATACACGTGAGGAACTTCTTACTATGAGCCCGAAGGATATTGACACTCCTGAAAGTTTTGCACTGGTTCCTTCGATGATGAAAAAGCTTAAATTGGAGAAGCATGTAGTATGGGAGGGTATCCATATTTCTAAAGCCGGGAAAAGAATTCCAGTTGAAATCAGTAATCATTTATTTGAGATGGACGGGAAGTCAGTGATTCTGGCAACTGTTCGCGATATTACCGACCGTCAGAGATCAGAAGAACTGCTTAGGAAAAGCGAAGAAAAGTATCGTAAGATTTTTGAAAATGTTCAGGATATTTTTTATCAGGCGGATATAAATGGCAAAATAGTGGAGATAAGCCCATCTATTGAACGGTATTCAGGATACAAACCGGAGGAATTGATCGGGATGAATATTTCGGAAGTCTACCAGCACCCTGCCGACAGGAAGGAGATGTTACAGATTCTTTCAGCAAAAGGAGAAATTGAGGATTATATTATTAAACTAAAGACTAAAGATTTAAAAGAAGTGTTTGTTTCGGCGAATATTCACATGCTTTTAGGATTGAATGGGAAACCTGTTGGCATAGAAGGTTCACTCAGGGACGTGTCGGAGAGAGTGCTGGCTGAAGAGAAAATTAAAGCAAGCGAAAGACTGTTGCGTACACAGAATGAAGAGTATGTGTCTCTTAACGAGGAACTTAAAGCTGCAAAAGAAAAAGCCGAAGAGAGCGACAGGCTTAAGTCTTCATTTCTTGCAAACATGAGCCATGAAATAAGGACCCCAATGAATGGTATTTTAGGCTTTTCAACTTTTCTTGCTGACCCATTGCTGGCAACTGATATACGTGAAGCCTATGTCAAAATTATCAATACAAGTTGCGAGCAGTTACTTCATATAGTTAACGATATAATCGATATTTCAAAGATTGAAGCAGGCCAGATTGATCTGACAGAATCAATGTTCGATCTTAACGATTTATTTAAAGAGGTCTTTTTATTCTATTCTCCAGTTGCAAAAGAGAACAAAGTTGAGCTTATTATCAGACCTTTAACCGGGAGGTTGTCCGACATCCAGAGTATAATCTCCGACCGGACAAAATTGCGACAGATATTAGACAACCTTTTAAGTAACGCTGTGAAATTCACGCATTCAGGTAAAATAATTCTCAGATGTGAAGTAAAAGATGGATTTCTTCAGTTTGAGGTTGAAGACACTGGTATCGGAATTCAGTCTGAATTACAAAACGCTGTGTTTGAAAGGTTCTGGCAGGTTGAGAAATCTTACACTAAAAAATACGGAGGGACAGGGCTGGGACTCTCAATTACCCGGGCATATGTGGAAAGAATGGGTGGGACTATCGGATTAAAATCTGAATTAGGTAAGGGATCGACGTTTTTCTTTAATGTACCATATAAAAATTCGCTAAAAGAAGAAAAAGAGCTTGCAGAGTCACATCCCGGGGATCATGCAATAATAAAGAATCTAACCATACTTGTTGTGGAAGATGAAGAAATTAACTGGCTGTACCTGAATGAAATTCTTAAGAGTAAGGCAACAACCCTCCATGCACTAAATGCGAAAATGGCAATTGAGTATATTAAGAAGTATCCCGAGATTGATTTGGTTCTGATGGACATTAAACTACCGGATATTAACGGTCTGGAACTAACAGGGATCATTAAAAAGATAAATAGTAAAGTAAAGGTAATTGCACAAACAGCTTATGCCTTATCGGGCGATCGCGAAAAAGCAATTGAAGCAGGATGTTCCGGCTATATTACCAAACCAATAAAAAGACAGGAACTGCTGAATCTTATCTCTTTGTATTCCGAAAGCAGAGGGCGCTTCTAAATTTCAGCTAACTGACTTCTTAATACTTTAAGAGCGTCTCCAGCCTGTAGTTCCAGGTTTTTCCATGAACATTCAATAGCCATTCGGCCCTCGTACTTAACATCTTTCAAGGCTTTAAAGTAGGGTCTGAAATCATCATTATTTACACCTGGAGCGGTGCGGCCTGTTTTTTCTGCAATGTGAGTATGGTACAATAAGTGCCCATACCTGGTAATATTTGCCGGACTCTCATTCTCCATAAGCATGTGATAGATATCGGCAAGTAACCTGAAATTTTCATGTTTAACAAGCTGAACTATTTCGCCACCTTCTGCAACTGAATTAATAAAGTTGCATTCCCTGGTATTTAATGGCTCAAGTGTTATTACAACATTATATTTTTGTGCTAAAGGAGCAAGCTGTTTGCAAACTGAGATGAATTGCTGTTTAGCCTCTTCTCTTGAAAAGCCTTCAGGTATTGCTCTCGCTCCGCCGCTACCAAATACGATTGTTTTAACACCTGCCATCTGAGCTCTGCGAAAGGCAATTTCCCCATATTTTAGTATCTCATCATGAACAGGTGCCGGTCCGACGCATTTAAGCGTGGCAGGAAGAAAGGTATTGCAAGCTTCAACAGGTAGTTTGGATTCCTTTAACAAGGCAAGTTTTTGTTCAAAAACTGATTCGGGTTCAGCAGGTACAAGAAAGGTTCTTACAGCTTCCTCAACAAAAGAGTACCCGGCCGTGGCAAGGATTCCATTATTCGCCAGTCCAGTTGATACACCTATCTTTTCAAGAAACATTCCGGCTTCTGAAGCCACTCCATAAATACTAAAGGGTCTCAAAATCAGAGTAGTTCCTGCTAAAACTGTAAATCTTATAAAATCGCGTCTCGAAGTATTCATATTGTTCATATTATATATACTATTCATTGCAAATGTTTATCACCTTCATTAAATAGTGGTCAGTAATTAATGAGAATTTTATTCCTGAACCTGAGTGCTTATACGGAGAAATAATTCTTCCACCTTCTTACGTGCCCAGGGGGTTTTTCGTAAAAACTTAAGACTCGATTGCAACCCGGGATTATTTGTAAAGCAATTGATTTTTATCCTCATTCCCAACTCTTCCCATCCATAATGATCAACCAGATACTGAACAATGTATTCAAGTGTTCTGCCATGTAACGGGTCATTACTCTGTTGTTCACTCATAAAAGTGCAATTTACCTGTGATTTTCTTTTATTTTAATCCCCAATTCCCTTTCTATACGCTTTAATGCGGCCTGTTCCCGCGATGTTATCAAAATAAACGAGAGCCCTTTGTTTCCTGCTCGTCCGGTACGTCCGCTTCGGTGGGTATAGTATTCAGTACTTTCAGGAAGAGAATAATGCACAACATAAGCAAGTTCCTTAACATCAATACCCCTGGCTGCCAGATCCGTAGCTACCAATACCTGAAGTTTGCTGTTTTTGAAGGCCCTCATAACCTTATCACGTTCTTTTTGTAACATGTCTCCATGTAGTGACTCTGCATTGATGTTTCTGGCAATCAGCTGTTTGGCAACGTTCTGGGCATCTGCTTTTGTTCTGCAGAAGATTAGACCCCTGCTTTCACCCTGGGCTTTTAGGAAAGCGAATAAGATTTCAGACTTTTTTTCTTTTTCACATACAATATATTTATGTTCAATGTCGCTGTTTACAACATCATGCTTGTTAATCACAACTCTCATTGCATCGTTCGACATGTAATCCTTAATAATGCCTTTTATAGCCGGAGGCATGGTGGCTGAAAAAAGCCATGTATAGCGCTTCCCGTCTGTAAATCGTAGGATAGTATCAAGATCTTTTTTAAAACCCATGCTTAACATTTCATCGGCCTCGTCAAGCACAATGGTTCTGATAGATGACAGATCAATTGCTTTTTGCTCAAGTAGATCAACAAGACGTCCGGGTGTGGCAACCACAATATGTGTTGGCCTTCTCAGCGAACTGATCTGGGTATCAATACGGGCACCTCCATACACAGACTCTATAAATATCTTTTTTGCTCCGTATTTAGTGAACTTAAAGAGCTGTTTTGCAATTTGCTGTCCTAGTTCGCGTGTTGGGGCAAGAATTAAAGCCTGAACATGTGAATCATCCGGATTAATTGCCTGAAGTATTGGCAGACCAAAAGCCGCAGTTTTACCCGTACCTGTCTGGGCTTGTCCTATAAAATCAGTTCCTTTCGCAATAAGGAAAGGAATGGCTTTTATCTGTATTTCAGTGGGGTTATAAATATTTAATTCTTCCAAAGCTTTTAAATAGGTGTCGGAAACACCAAGGTCTGAGAATGTTTTCAATTTTTCAATTTTTGATAAGTTACAAAGATAACCTAAAAAGTGTGTGAATGCCAGAATGTAAAATGCGAGCCCGATAACCGCTAATACTTATGGCAATTTATTTTTTATCTTTTTAATAAATATTTTGAACAATATAAATGAAAAATTTGTTTGGTCTATAATAAGTAAAACAAAAACAATTAAACACAAATATTTTATTACAAACTTAAAATTAGAAATTATGAAAAAGTTATTGTCAATTTGTTTAGCATTAGTGGGATTTATCCTTCCATCGCTTGGACAATCTCATGATTATAATGTTAATGATGTGGAACCGGCTGTAACTGCTAAAATCTCAAAAGAGCAAGTACCTGCTGTAATTCTTAATGCTGTTAATACTCAGTTTGATAAGAATAATCCTCAAACATGGTCTAAGTTTCCATATGCCCTCAAGGAATACGGATGGGTATATGATTCAGGAGAAGGAAATCTTAATCTGGATCGATATGAAGTTACAATGAAAACTACCTCAGGAAACGATTTATGGGCAATCTATACTAATAAAGGAGAACTTGTCGAAAGCAGAGAGATGTCTACAAATATAGCTGTTCCCCAATCTGTTATGGCTGAATTCTTAAAAAGCCAGTATAAAGACTGGAAAATTACCGGAAACAAAGAGATTATCAAATTCTATCACGACCATAATAATAGTAGTGTGGAACAACACTTCCGAATTACTGTCGAGAAGAATGGTGTTAAAAGAAGCATCTCATTTAACTGGCAGGGAACTAATTAATATTGTAATCTAATAGTCTGGTAATCAGTTAGTTAATAAATCAATTAACTAACTGATTTTTTTTAGACTTTATATCCATAGATGATTTATACATTACATATGACGACTTTGTAAAAAGGTATAATTTTATAATTAGTTAAAAGTTAATCGGGAAAAAAGTGAAAGCAATTTTTATTCAAATGGTGAGTATCAGAAAAGTATTGTTATTTTTTGTTTTGGCAATCTCACTGCCAGTTCACAGCCAATCCCGGAAAGGAAAGGTTTTATCAAGTGAGACTAATACTGGTATTGGGTATGTTAATATTGGAGTTCTTGGAGCAAGTATTGGTACAGTAACTGACGCTTCAGGTGACTTCACAATTGTTCTTGACGATAAGTTTGATAATGATTCAATACGATTTTCAATGATTGGATATGAATCTAAAAGTTTTCTGGTAGGTCACTTAAAAGAGGAGAAAATGCTTAATGTGTATCTGACTCCAAAATCGTACAATTTACCTGAAATAAAAGTGGTTTATCGAAGACCCAGAGAAATTAAACTGGGGACTGAAGTAACAACCAATACCCTTAGATCTGGTTTTTCATCGAATGACTTAGGATCAGAACTTGGTATAAAGGTTCATACAAAAGGACTTGTAAAATTGAAGGATATAAAATTTAATGTTGCAGTATGTACATTCGATTCCGTTACCTATAGATTAAATATCTACCAAAGAAATAATAGCACTGAATACAGAAACATTTTAATTAAACCGATTTACATTACCTTTTCAAAAGATAAAATCAATGAAGTTATAACCTTTGATCTGAAGGATTATTCAATATTTATTGAGGGAGATATATTAATAGCTTTGGAATTGTACAAAGATTTAGGTGAAGGCAGTTTATTGTTTCATACTCAGTTCTTTACCGGTATTACATATCATAGAAAGACAAGTGAGGGAAAGTGGACTGAATCGCCTGGGTTGATAGGTATATATATGAATGGTCTGGTAATAAAATAAGTATAAGTCCCGGATTTTTTCGTGGTAAATCAACAGTCGCTCAGGCAGTCATGACAAATCAGGCAGGAGTTGTTATAGTTTATCAGGAAATGAAGCGGCAAGCAATTCGCAGATGATTTTAAATAGGCGAGTTGAAAAACAAATTAGTTATGGATTACAGGATAGAAAAAGACACTTTGGGTGAAATACAGGTACCGGCCGATAAGTACTGGGGAGCTCAAACACAAAGATCACTTTTGAATTTTCAAATTGGTCCTGTTGCATCAATGCCTGTTGAAATTATTCATGCTTTTGGTTATTTAAAAAAAGCTGCTGCAATAACCAACAATAAATTTGGGATATTATCCGACGATAAAACGGAAATTATTTCAAAAGTATGCAATGAAATTATTGCAGGAACGCTTGATGATCAGTTTCCTTTGGTTATCTGGCAAACAGGTTCGGGAACTCATACAAATATGAATTGCAATGAGGTTATCGCAAATCGCTCGCATGTTTTGCTGGGAAATAAACTGGGAGAAGGGGTCCGGTATATTCATCCTAATGATGATGTAAACAAATCTCAATCGTCCAACGATACTTTCCCCACTGCAATGAATATCGCTGCCTATCAGAAGATTGTTAATCATACAATTCCGGGTATAGAAGTACTTATAAAAACATTAAATATTAAGGCCGCAGCAATGTCTGGGGTAATAAAAATCGGACGCACTCATTTGATGGATGCTACACCGATTTCGCTTGGACAGGAATTTTCAGGCTATGCCTCCCAGCTGACTCATGGAATAAACGCGCTCAGGAATACACTACCTCATCTTTCGGAATTAGCCATTGGAGGAACTGCTGTCGGGACAGGATTGAACACCCCCGATGGTTATGACAAAGAAGTCGCAGCTACTATAGCCAGATTGACTAACATTCCTTTCATTTCTGCTGAAAACAAGTTTGAAGCTCTGGCAGCAAATGATGCAATTGTAGAAACTCATGGAGCTATAAAGCAGTTGGCTGTGAGTCTGATGAAAATCGCAAACGATATAAGAATGATGGCTTCCGGACCCCGTACAGGAATAGGAGAATTAATCATTCCATCGAACGAACCAGGTTCATCAATTATGCCGGGTAAAGTAAACCCGACCCAGACTGAGGCATTGACGATGGTTTGTTCACAAATTATGGGCAACGACACAACTATTTCAGTTGCTGGCTCGAATGGCCATTTCGAACTTAATGTATTCAAACCAGTCATGATCAGCGCTTTATTACAATCGGCCACACTCATTGCAGATGCCTGCAAATCATTCAGCAATAATTGTGTTGCAGGAATTGAAGCTAATTTGGATCGAATAGATGAAAACCTCAAAAAATCCTTAATGTTGGTAACTGCATTGAATATTCATATCGGTTATGAAAATGCAGCAAAAATTGTAAAAAAAGCATATAATGAAAATTTAACTCTGAAGGAAGCTGCTTTAGGACTAAACCTTATGACAGAGAAACAGTTTGATGATTGGGTCGTTCCCACAGAAATGATTCACCCATTAAAAAGAAAATTGTAAAAATAGGTTGATGGCAGTAAAATTCTGGCTCTATAACTTATGATTTCTACTAGTAATGGAATGTAAAAAATGACCGCTATGGACGGATTAGATAATTTAATAAAAACAATTTCGACACCGTTAGGTAGGTTTAAATACTTTTCTCTCGTTGAGCTTAAGAATACCGGACATGATATTGAAGAATTCCCGTTCTCAATCAGGATCTTGCTGGAAAACATAGTCAGGAATTTCAATGATAGCGGTTTCAACAAAACTCATTTCGATAATATTTTAAACTGGAATTTAAAACAAGAGCACTCAGAAATACCATATCTGCCTTCAAGAGTATTAATGCAGGATTTTACAGGAGTACCATCAATAGTCGACATTGCGTCAATAAGATCTGAAGTAGCACGAAAGAACAAAAATCCCCAACTGATAAATCCCCTGGTTCCGGTCGATCTTATAATAGACCATTCTGTGCAGGTAGATTATTTTGGAACCAACTACGCTTACGAAAAGAATGTGGCACTGGAATATGAACGGAATAACGAGAGATACTCTTTATTAAAGTGGGCACAGAAATCATTCAATAACTTCAATGTACTTCCACCCGGAATGGGTATTTGCCACCAGGTAAACCTTGAATACCTTGCAAAAGTAGTCACAGTGCGAAACGGGGTCATTTTCCCTGATACTCTGATAGGAACTGATTCTCATACTCCCATGATAAATGGTATTGGTGTTCTTGGATGGGGGGTTGGCGGAATAGAAGCTGAAGCTGTAATGTTGGGACAACCAATATATATAATGCTTCCGGAGGTACTCGGGTTAAAGTTGACAGGAAATTTAAAAGAAGGTACTACATCGACAGACATGGTTCTATCTGTTGCGGAACTATTAAGGAAAAAAGGCGTTGTCGGGAAATTTGTCGAGGTTTTTGGGGAGGGACTAAATGGACTTTCAGTACCTGACAGGGCAACAATTTCGAACATGTCGCCTGAATTCGGTTGCACTGTTACATATTTTCCTCCTGATCAAAAAACACTGGAATATTTAAGGATAACCGGAAGAGAAGAAAAACATATTGAAACAGTTGAGAGATACCTGAAGGCAAATCTTCTATGGCGCGAAAATGAAGAAAGAATAAAATATACCGAAGTTATAGAATTGAATCTAAGTGACATTGAACCTTCAGTCGCCGGACCTAAAAGACCTCAGGACAAAATTGTTCTGACAAATGTAAAAAACAGGTTTATTGAAATTATGAAGGGCAGCTACGAAAGAGAGTATATCGCTTATGATGAGAGAGCTGAAGGAGGATGGTCTGATGAGGGCGGTCATACGGAAGTAAGTGCCCGTGCCGGAAGCCCGGGGTTTAAAAAGATTAAGATAGCCGGATTCGGAATTAAGCCTGAACCTGAGATAAGTATCTGCCTTCAGAGTGTTAAAATTAAAACTGATGGTACTGAGTATTTGGTTAGCGACGGATCAGTTGTTATTGCTGCTATCACAAGTTGCACGAATACTTCCAATCCAAGCGTAATGATCGGTGCCGGACTTCTGGCCAGGAAAGCGGTGGAACGGGGACTAAATGCAAAGCCATGGGTTAAAACAAGCCTGGCTCCCGGATCCAAAGTAGTTACCGATTATCTCGAAAAAGCCAATCTTATGCCATACCTCGAGGCCCTGGGATTTCACACTGTAGGATACGGATGTACAACATGTATTGGGAACAGCGGACCTTTACCGGATAATATTAACAAGGCCATCACAGACAACAAATTAGTTGTCGCCTCAGTCCTTTCCGGAAACAGAAATTTTGAAGCCAGGATACATCCGCTCATAAAAATGAATTTCTTAACATCTCCGCCTCTTGTAGTTGTATATGCATTAACAGGAAGAATAGATGTTGACCTTCAAAACGAACCACTGGGATTTGATCCTAATCTTGAACCGGTGTATTTACGGGATATCTGGCCTACTGCTGAAGAAATTCAGACAGTTATGGGTAATGTACTTGAGTCGAAAATGTTTGTGTCGAATTATGAAAGTATTTTTCGCGGTGATGAAAAATGGGAATCTTTGAGCATTCCTGAGAGCAGTGTATATCCGTGGGAGAATGATTCAACTTACCTGAAAGAGGTTCCTTTTTTCAGAGATATCTCATTACAACCCGATAAAATTTCTGATATTAAGTCTGCCAGAGTACTACTTAAACTGGGTGATTCAATTACAACAGATCATATTTCGCCGGCAGGGTACATAGCCGAAAACTCCCCGGCAGGACAATATCTGAAATCTCAGGGGATTAATAAAGATGATTTTAATTCATACGGTTCACGAAGAGGAAATCATGAAGTAATGGTAAGGGGGACATTTGCCAACCTTCGGCTGAAAAATGAATTAGTCGCAAAAGAAGGTGGTTGGACACGTTATCATCCAAATGGTGAAATTATGACGGTATATGATGCAGCAATAAAGTATAAAGCAGATGGGATACCGCTTATAATCCTTGCCGGGAAAGAATATGGAAGCGGCTCTTCACGCGATTGGGCTGCAAAAGGAGTTTCGTTACTTGGGGTCAGAGCTATCATTGCAGAAAGCTTCGAGCGGATACACAGAAGTAATCTGGTTGGAATGGGGGTTCTCCCTCTTCAGTTTATTAATGGCGAAAACATAAAGTCGCATGGCCTGACCGGTGATGAAGTATACGAAATACTTAATTTGGAGAACTTAAAACCCAATGAGGAGTTAAAAGTAAGAGTTACAAGTTCTGGTAGTCATAAATCGGAATTTAATGTCATTGCAAGACTTGATTCATCTATTGAGGTAGCCTATTTCCAAAATGGCGGGATATTGCAGTATGTTTTAAGAGACTTTCTGGCAAAAAATAGTGAATAACTCCTGATCGCATCCTTCAGAAATTAAACAATTTTTATTAATTTCACCCTCACTGAAGAGGTTCTTTGTAAATTTGGTATGGCCATAAAAAAGTTGTATTGGCACACAGAGCAAAAAACAAACGAAATGAGTACCTTTCAGGCTCTTAAAAAACAAATATTAACAGATATTATTAACTGATTTTACTTCAGAATTATTAGTGCTGTTATATTATTAACACTATGACTCAGATCTTCACTATATATTCTGTATTTTTTATAGCAGCAACGCTGGTTTCGTTTTTTATTGCCTTTCTGGCGCTACAGAGAAAATCGGTAAAAGGGGCCAGAGAACTGGCCTGGTTGATGATTGCCGCTGGTATTGGTGCATTCTGGATTATTCTCGAAACATCAGCGGCGACTGTTGCAGAAAAAATATTCTGGTCAAAACTCGAATATTTTGGGGGAGTGGCAACTCCGGTTCTTTATTTGATTTTTGTCCTTCGTTTCACAGGAAAAGATAAATTTATCAACAAAAAGAACATCTTCTTACTGTTTATAATACCGGTAATCACCCTGGTTCTTACATTAACCAATGAAAAACATAATCTGGTTTGGTCTGGATTTTCAGCAATCTCTGAAGAAACAAATCTAATGGAATATTACCATGGGATTTGGTTCTGGGTAGGGTATATAGGCTATACTTATCTAATGCTTCTTCTGGCGACTGTCTACTTATTCAGTTTTACGCTCCGCCACAATAAGGCTTTTAGTTCCCAGGGGTGGATTGTTTTATTTGGGGGCTTACTGCCCTGGATAGTCAGTTTTATTTATTTAACTGACAACAATCCGGTTCCCGGGCTGGATTTAGCACCGGCAAGTATTATTCTTAGTGGTACACTGGCTGCATATGCAATATTATACTCAGGATTGCTCGATCTCGTGCCTATAGCCCGTGAAACGCTTGTTGAAACATTACCCGACGGAATACTTGTTATTGACGGGCAAAACAGAATTCAGGACATAAATGAAGCTGCACTAAAGTTTCTCGGTATCCGGAATAAAAACATAATAGGATTGCCTGCCGATTCTTCCGGTGCTTCAGTATCACAGTTATTAAATGCAGCCATCGATGATATACCCGTTAGCCAGATAGAAATACATAATAGTGATGTGGTTAAAACCTACAGCATTGTTAAAAAAGCAATAAAAAACCAGCCGGATAGTCGTCTTGTGATTATAAACGATATAACTGCGCGCAGGAAGGTGGAGCAGGAGTTAATTAAAGCCAAAGAACATGCTGAAGAAAGCGACCGGTTGAAATCCTCGTTTCTGGCCAATATGAGTCACGAAATCAGAACTCCCATGAACGGTATTCTGGGTTTTACAGATCTGCTGAGGACTCAGGACCTGACAGGGGAACAGCAATTGGCATATATAGATATAATAAAGAAAAGCGGCGAACGGATGCTCGATCTCATTAACGATATCATCGATATTTCCAGAATTGAATCGGGTCAAATGAAAGTATCCTTTTCAAAAACTAACATTAATGAGCAAATAGAAAATATTTATTCCTTTTTTATACCTGTGGTTAAAGAGAAAGGAATTGATTTTATCTACAGTAATGCATTACCCACAAAAGACGCCATCATAAAAACTGATGGGGAAAAACTCTTTGCGATTCTTACAAAACTTATTAAAAATGCCATCAAATTCACTGGTAAAGGTTCCATTGAATTTGGTTATGAGAAAATAAATAATGAAATTGAGTTTTATGTTAAAGATACGGGTATAGGTATTCGTCCGGAACAGAAGGATTTTATTTTTAAAAGATTCAGGCAAGGTAATGAATCTCTTAGCCGAAGTTATGAAGGAGCCGGGCTGGGATTGTCTATCTCCAAAGCATACGTGGAGATGCTGGATGGTAAAATCAGGGTTGAAAGCGAGTTTGGTAAAGGATCTTCATTCTATTTTACGGTTCCTTATAATACTGAATTAACCTCGATGGTTGTAATTACAAATATTACATCGGGAAATTTAATAGATAACCAGATTAAAAGTCTGAAAATATTAATTGCTGAAGACGATAAGGCTTCAGAAATGCTAATTGCAAAAACAATAGAATCATTTGGCAAAGTAGAGTTTAAAGTTATAACAGGCATAGACGCTGTTGATGTCTGCCGCAAGAATCCTGACATAGATCTGATTCTTATGGACATTAAAATGCCGGTAATGGATGGATATGAGGCAACACGCCAGATAAGGTTATTTAATAAAAAGGTAATTATTATTGCGCAAACAGCCTTTGCGTTAATTGGTGACAAAGAAAAAGCTTTAGCGGCAGGCTGTAACGATTATATTTCGAAACCTGTCGACAGTAAATTGTTGTTGGGGATATTGCAGAAATATTTCGGGAAAGAAACATAAAAGATATTATTCAAATACCTGTTATCTCAAAATAATAAAGCCTCGATATAATTGTATATCAAGGCTTTATTTGTTTTAATATGCTCCCCAGGTAGGACTCGAACTATTTCTGTATTCCGCTTATAATCAATTCACTCCAAAGAACTGTTTTACTGAGGTCTCGAATAATACTCCTCTCTGTCTGCATTTGCAATTACAAAGTTAACAAATTTTAATTCAGATTGGGAACCTTTTCAATTTTTAGGTTTTTATCTGAAATTGATATAATGGCAGGAATAATATCTTATTTAATTATGGTTAAAGTATTGGTTGAGTAGTCAATTTGAATCTTACCAAGTCTACTTATAGCAGACTGTCCAAGCAATAAAGGTGCATTAAGGTTGTGTACAATTGATGCGTCAACATCATTTAGTATTAATCCTTCAAATTCAATCTTTTTTATTCTAATAGTGGTTCCCTCAGCTATATCTCCATTAGCGATTGAATAGTGTTGAGTTCCAATAATGTCACTTTCAGATAAATATCCATTTTTTAACATAAATAGGGCTTCGGTTAAAGATATGCTCACATCACTTGCCCCTGTATCAAAAATAAATCTCAAAGAGAGATCGTTTATCTTGCAAGGTATTTCAAAAGTACCCCCAGTCATTTTCTTTAATTTAATAATTTTAACAACACTAATTGTCTCTGTATTTAATTCTTTGTTTAATAAAGGGTTATTCGAGGTACTAATATTTATTGGCGCTTGATTTATTATTGATACTTCCGTTGGTTTTAAATTTTCTTTAAACCAAAGACTCTCTTCATATATTTTTATTTTATTAAGATCATCAATTGATTTTTTATTAAGACTATAGATTTTTTCAACATTCCCATCGAGCACCTGTAGAGCTGTGTAGTAAGCTTGGTCATACGCTACTGAGCTCTTTGTAATGTACCCAATTAAACCGTAGGCGTTAACTTTAAAGAATCCGCTATATTGCCCATCAGGAATAAAGTTTAGAAATTCAATATTCTTATGCGCTGGCAATTCTTTTAAAACTGAGGATGTCAGATCAGGATTTGATCTTAAGCTCATTTCATATGGTGTTGTAAGTAATATTTGAGCTTCCATATTGAGACTTAAAAAAATTAAAATAACTATGATGTATTTATTCATCTTCTAAATTATTATTAATAAATAAAAACGTGGACCTAAAAATTATCGTACTATAGGTACCCATTAAGCACCCTATCTACACCAAGCAATGCCCATTAATACAGAAGTCCTGACGATCTTTTATAAAACTCCTCAAGAACCTCAATTAATTCCTCATCAGTG
>DATCHE010000159.1:0-18695 GCA_036508535.1 Bacteroidales bacterium
AAACTTTACAGGAAAAAGTATCTCGACTTCATTGATTCCCGGGATAAAGATGAGATACAGATATTCTTTGTGACAAACTACAGCTGTAATTTTGCTTGTACTTATTGTTATCAGGATCAGTACAATAATCCAAATAAGGAGTTGACCGAAGAGGTTATCGATGCTTTCTTCGATTATGTAAAGAGGGAATTTGCAGGACGAAAAAAATATATTACAATTTTTGGTGGTGAACCGCTTTTTATCAGTCCAAAACAGAAGGGACTTATTAAACACCTTCTGGCTAAAGCAGACGAATCAAAACTTGAAGTTAGTTTCGTAACAAACGGGTATTCCCTCGAAGTGTACGCTTCTATATTAAATACGGGAAACATACGTGAAATTCAGGTTACTCTGGATGGTACAGAAGCTGTTCATAACAAACGACGTTTTCTTAAGAGCGGAGACGGTACATTTGAGAGAATTATCAGAGGGATTGATGCCGCTATAACAAACAAAATAGATATCAATCTCAGGATGGTAGTTGATAAAGAAAATATTGGAAACCTTCCGGAGTTGGCACGCTACGCAATTGATAAAGGCTGGACAAAGAGCCCTTACTTTAAAACACAGATCGGACGTAACTACGAGTTGCACCATTGCCAGTCGTCACCTGACCTTCTCTTTGACAGAGTATCTTTGTTTGAAAGTATTTTTGAACTGACAAAAGAACATCCTCATATTGCTGAGTTTTATAAACCGGCATACTCGGTTGCTAAATTTCTTTCGGAGAACGGAGAGCTTCCGGATCCATTGTTTGATGCCTGTCCTGCGTGCAAAACTGAGTGGGCGTTTGATTATACAGGGCAAATATACTCATGCACTGCAACGGTAGGTAAATCAGAGGAATCTCTGGGTAGTTTTTATCCGGTAGTGACACGTAAACATGATATTATCAACCAATGGGAAAGCCGCGATGTAACATCAATTCCGGATTGCAAAGATTGTTCGGTACAGCTTGCCTGCGGTGGAGGGTGCGGATCTGTTTCAAAGAACAGAACAGGATCTGTCTGCTCCACCGATTGCCGTCCGATAACAGAATTGCTGGAAATAGGGTTTTCGGCATACATTGAAAACAAATAAAGAGTAAAGGGTGTCTCAAAATCTGTTTTTTTTGCCCCCTGTCCCCTAAAGGGGGTTCTTTAAGATGCTGATAATAAGAAAGTCCATCCGCCAACTGGCGGAGGGATTTAGGGGCTAATAAAAAATTAGGACTTTTGAAACACCAACAATAAAAAAAATCATAAATACATGAAAGAAATAACAACATCAGAATTTAGCACAGAGGTATTGGAATCAGGTAAAGTTGTAGTTGACTTTTATTCCCAGGAGTGTCCTCCCTGTGAGGCTTTGGCATCGAAATACGAAGCCCTTTCGAAACTTTACGGGAAGGATATCAAATTCCTTAAAATGTACCGCCAGCAAAATAGGGAACTTGCAGAAAAGTTGGGAGTTAAATCATCACCAACTTTGATCTTTTTTAATGACGGAAAAGAAACCGGAGATAGGTTAACTGGAGGAATCAAGAGAAGTGATGTCATTCACAACCTTGATCTTATGCTGTCTGATGGCAGGAGGAAAGACATTAAGGCTTTGATTAAACCTACAGTATCTGAATATGATGTTATAGTGCTTGGCGCTGGTCCTGGCGGACTAACAGCAGGGTTATATCTTTGTCAGTCGAAAATTAATACTGTTCTTGTTGATATAGCTTTGCCAGGCGGACAGGTTTCCACTACACACGAAGTATCGAATTATCCGGGCTTTATTGAACCACAGGCCGGTTACATGCTTTCTCATAACATGAGCGAACAAACAAAACTATGCGGTACTGTATATAAAGTTGCCGTTGATATTACAAAAGTTGATCTTGATAAGAAGGAAATAATAATTGATGAATACGAAACTATCAGAGCAAAAAAGATAGTTATTGCCACAGGTACAACTCCAAATACGACAGGAGCAGCAGGTGAAAAAGCTCTTAAGGGGAAAGGAATATCCTATTGTGCAACCTGCGATGCTAAATATTTCGATAATAAAGAAGTAGTGGTTATAGGAGGTGGAAATTCAGCTATAGAAGAATCTGATTTTATAAGCAGGTTTGCAAGTAAAGTTACCATTGTGCATCAGTTTGATAGATTTACTGCAAATAAAAAAGCACAGGATAAAGTTTTTGCTAACCCAAAGATAAATGTTGTATTTAACAATGAACCAAGATCATTCGTTAAGGAAGGAGATAAAATGGTAACGGAAATAGAAGACTTAATTACAAAAGAACACAAAAAACTGGTAAGTGATGGAGTTTTTATCTTTATCGGTATGAAACCGAATATTGAATTATTTAAAGACAAACTGGATCTTGATCAATGGGGTTATATCAAGGCCGATGAAAACATGCAGACAAGTATTTCAGGTATCTTTGCAGTTGGGGATGTAATCAGCAAAAAATACAGACAGATAACAACCGCTGTAGCTGATGGAACTATTGCTGCAATGGCAATCGCAAAAGAATTGAATTAGAAATTAAATATTCTTAACAGAAAAAGGCCGGATTGCTCTGGCCTTTTTTATTTTGTTAGTTATGGCTGCATAGATGCCCATCCTGACCATGCGATTCATGCTGGTGACAACTGCTACCACTGTCTTCTACCATTCCTTTTAAATAAAGCTTTACTACTTCTGTAGCATTACCTGAACAACCGCGGATTACTTCTATTCCACTATTATTAAGAACATTAATAGCACCGCCTCCAATGCCTCCAGCAAGCAAAAGTGAAACTCCATCAGCGGCCAGCACGGAAGCTATATCAGACTTGCAACCACACCCCTGGGGTGATTGAACACTTTTAACATTGCTAATCTCTTTATCTTCTGTTATTGTGAATACACCATACGATTCACAATGGCCAAAATGACCATCTATCTGATTTTCTTTTGTTACAGGAACTGCAATTTTCATCTTTAAAGAATTTATTTGTCAATGGTTAATATATTTCAATTTAATTTTATTAGTTCATTTTCACCAAAACGTGTACAATTTTTACATCTACTGTGTTTATCCAAGCCATCAATAAGCTTATAGCACTTTTTACATCGATACCAGTCTTTATCTAACTGATAGTTACCGCCTTCAATCTCAATTGCCTTGCCTTCTACAAATGATTTTGCAATTTGTTTTAATGCCTTGTTGTAAATACGTGTAAAAGTCGGACGCGAAACATTCATTTGTTCAGCTGCCTGAATTTGTGAAAGACCCGAGTAGTTAATTAATCTGATGCTTTCGTACTCTTCGAATTTCAGGTAAACAGGTTCAAATTTACACAAGGGCATTCCATATGGTTTGAATCCAACCATTTTAGGGGGGGTAAAGACGTTTCTGAATTTCTGTGGACGAGCCATCTCTGAAAATTTTAATCAGCGCAAAGATAATGAACCTACGTTCATAATAAATACAAAAATTAAATAATCTTTACTTTATCTGATAAAAATATGAGGAAGTATCAACTACTCCTTCAAAGCTGACTAATTAATCAAAAGAGCACTGAAGCATTACTCACTGTTGAACTTTCTTAGCTTCAAGACCAAATTTATAACCTGCATTTACACGTTCAATTAATTCCGGTAGAATGTCTGCATACTCACCTACAATACCAAAATCTGCGTTATGAAAAATGTGCGCCTTCGGGTTATGGTCGATAGCAATTATTTTTTCTGATTCTTTCATTCCGGCAAGGTGCTGAATTGCTCCTGAGATGCCAACTGCAATATACACCTTAGGTCTTATTGTCTTCCCGGTTTGTCCTATTTGTCTGGCATATTCTGCAACTCCCTCATCAACGACCGGACGGGTTGCTGCCCATTCAGCGTTTATACCCTGATTTTTTAATGCTTCGGCAAGTTTTTTAATCAGACCTAAATTATCACTGGTTGTTCCCCTTCCACCAGATACTATAATATCGGCATCGAAAAGATTTTGCAATCCGCCTTCACCTCTGACAGTCTTTAGGATTTCAACAACAAAATCTTTATCGTTCAATAAAGGTGTGAAATTTGAAACGATACCTTGTCTCCCTTCTGAACATATGGGAACTTCAAATGTACCTGCCCGCGCAGTAGAAATCTGTGGACAGACAAAACCCAGAATTGTTGCAAGTTTACTCTCACCATATGTAGGACGTCGTGATTCAAGAATTGGTTTATAAATCAATTTTTCTTTTTTATCGATATATTCTCCTATCGAAAGACCCGTACAGTCAGCCGTAACTCCGCTATCGGTTTTCATGCCAATCCTTGGTGCCAGTTCTCGTCCGGAAGTAGTTGCAGCAAAGAGCGCAATTTCAGGTTTTCTTATCTTAATTATTTGTGCGAAAATTGATGAAAAGGGGAGGACAAGATACTCTTCAAGCCTGAGGTCTTCAACAAGGATAACCTCATCGGAGCCATATTCGATTAGAGTTTGCGCGAATTCCTGCACGTTTTTACCAATAACAACAGTAAGTACTTTGGTGTCGTTACCAAGCTGATTGGCAAGGTTTCTGGCAGGTGTTAACAACTCAATGGATGGTCTGGATATCTTACCATTTGTAATTTCAGCCCAGGTAATAATTCCCCGTGCACCATCTCTGAAATCTTTTTCGGGAAAATCGGGATGCTCAATTTCTTTAGAAGCAGTTTTCTCCTTAATCTCAAGAACATTACCTCCTTCTTTTAAGTTGGCTATTAAACTATCAACCAATGCTGCTTCATTATGTCCATTCGACATTTTTATCGGAGGGCGCTCACCAACGATATTAATAACTTTAACCACTATGGTAGGTGATCCATTTATTCCAATCTTCTCTGTTCCCAGGCCAATATCGTCAATTCCGAATGTTACGATATTCAAAGTACGGGCTTTGATTGCACCGCTGAGTGAAGGTTTGCGGGGAGGGATTCCGGTAGGAGTCAATGATATTAAACAAGGAATCGGAACTTTTAACAGTTGATATCCACCTTCAATGATTCTTCTGGCAATAACATTCCCCAGTCCATCGGGTTTTACGCTCTCAACAAAAGTTGCCTGCGGGATTCCGATATTCTCGGCAACCTGCGATGGAACATGAGCAGTATCGCCATCACTTGTCTGGCGTCCTGTTAAAATAATAAATTGGTCCTTTGACTCTTTGGTAAATCCAAGATGCTTAAGCATTGTTGAAATAGCCAACCCCGTAGCATATGTATCGCTTCCTCCGAGTTTGCGATCGGACAGGAGGTAAGCTTCATCATAACCCATTGAAATAGCTGTTCTGAGAGAGTTCTCAAAAGATTTTGGTCCCATTGAACATACTATCAGCCTTGCATCCGGATATTGCTTCTTAAGCTGTAATCCTGCTTCCAGTCCAAACTGACAATCAATATTAATTATGGATTTTGCTTTTGTCCGGTCCATCAATCCGTCTTCACCCATTCTCATCTCGCTTGGGACCGGAACTTGTTTTATTAAACTTATAATCGTTAGAGCCATTTCTTAAGTTGTCATATTTATTTACATATTTTGAAAATCAGGGCCATTTCCTCCGTTCGGAACAACCCAGGTAATCCTTAATCCCGGAGATTTTATATCGCAGGTTTTGCAATGCATGCAATTTTCAGCATGAATCCTGAGTTCCTTTTTCCCGTCTTTATTTGTATGTAGTTCGTAGACTTCTGAAGAACAATAATATTGCTCAGGTGCACCATATTCCTCAATATTAATAGCATTGAATTGTTCCTTATCGTTAATCTGAAGGTGTACAACCTGTTGCTCATCATGAAACACTCCTGCATGATAAACATCAGTTGCTTTATCGAAGGTCAGTACTTTATCGAACTCCAGTTTTCCTTTAAACCGCTCTTTGAATGGCTTCTTTTTCAGTTCACTCAATTTTTGCGTGGTCTGATAATCCGCATGAGATCTTTGTCTTCCAAAGAAACCTGCTCCACCTGTTATTAGCTGCGTTCCGAAAAGCATGCCTCCGGCAATTAGTCCTTTTGCAAATCCCTGCCTGAAATTCCTTACTGGATACAATTCTTTGCCTATTGCGCTGTTGTTCACGAGTGTCTTATATTGTTTAAGACTTTTTTCAGAAGTGTCGTCATTTAATAAAGCATCGGCAATAGTTTGGGCAGCTAACATTCCGGATCGGATTGCCAGATGAATACCCTTTAAGGCAGGCATTGCAACTAAACCTGCGCTATCCCCAACAATTAATGCATTATCAACATACAGTTTAGGAATAGCATAATATCCGCCTTCTGGGAGAGTTTTGGCACCATATTCTACCATTTTACCACCCTTTAAAAATTTGGAAACAAAAGTAGTAGTTTTCCATATCTGAAAAGCATCATGAACATCAAAAGTCGGGTCTTGATAATCGAGACCCACAACTATTCCAACTGCAACTTTATTGTCATTCAAACCATATATAAAACCTCCCCCAAATTCATCATTATCAAGAGGGTAGCCCATTGTGTGGTAAATCTCACCAGCTTCTATGTTACCTTCAGGAACTGACCATAGTTCCTTAACGCCTAAGGAGTAAACCTGTTCATTACTTCCTTCTGTCAGATTATACTTATTAATAAGCATTTTCGTCAGACTGCCCCGGGTACCCTCTGCAAAAACAGTAATTTTTGCTTCAACCCGTGTACCTTCCTGGAAGTTCTCCAGACGCTTTCCAAGATGATCCACCCCCGTATCTTTTGTTTTGGCGCCAATTACTTTTCCATCTTTATATAGAATCTCGTCTACAGCAAAACCAGTATATATTTCCACCTCTTTTTCCTGGGCTTTTACGGCTAAATACCTGCATACCTGACCTAAAGAAGCTGTGTAGTTACCCTTATTGCTCATATATGGTATATGGAATGGCATCGTAAAAGAGCGGTTCTTGGTTAGGAAAACAGTACTGTCTTTAGTCACTTTAGCATTGAATGAGATTTCTGAGAAATCTACACCTGGTAATAGCTCATTAAAGACAGAAGGCTTAATTATTGCTCCTGATAGTATATGGCTACCGATTTCTTTTCCTTTTTCAAGAAGTAATATTTTCCCGCTCTGACCTCTCTGGTTAAGTATGTTTGCAAGACGTATTGCTGTAGCTAAGCCTGATGGACCACCTCCAATAATCAAAACATCAGTTGAAATTGTATCATTATTATTCATTTAAAAACCTCCTTGTTTATAATATTTTATGCTATAATCTATTGTGCATCTCTTACTTTTAAAAATTTCTACTTATCATTTTATGATTGATACCAGCATTGTATTATAACTTAAACACTACCAAGCGGACAATTGTTCTTTGATTTAGAAGTATTTTATTATTATCAAAGTAAAATACTTAAAATGAGCCCAGTGTCTAAGTTTTTGGAATTCCTGATATTTCAAATTCATTCTCTTTTTAATTCTACATTGCCAGATTAAAAAAATTAACCTGTTTTTGCCCTTGATACCTAAAGGGAACAGGTTGATTTTTCAGTTTGCTCCCTTTAGGGTTGGGGCAAACAAACTGAAAAATCGATGTAAGAAGCATTCTGTAAAGGTAGAATTAATATAAGTCAATTTAAAAGTTATCCTTAATCAACCTACAGGTTGTTGTACTGCACCCTCAAATTCTTTATTTGTGAGTAAGCTCGCAGTATTTTTGTAGCGTAAATTTAAATATCAAAAGTTATGTTGTACACTAATCTAAAACACCTCGAGTCGGCAGCTGATCATAAAAAAGTAATCAACGAAAAAGAAAATGTTATGGTAATATGCGGACGTATGGGTCCGATGTGTATTCCTGTTTATAGCATTGCAGAAGAACTGGAAGATGAATATAAAAATGTAAAATTCTGCGACATGGAGTTTGATAATCCCGAATCGCATGTCATCCGTTCAATTCCTGAAGTGAGAGGTTTTATGGGAATTCCTTTTACAATTTATTACAGAAATGGCAAAGTCGTTAAGGCTACTTCAAGCATTCAGACTAAAGACCAGGTGAAAACAATCCTGAATAAAGAATTTTCAATTGCCGTAAATGTCTAATCAATAGTAAAACAAAAACAACTTATAACTAACTGATATGCAAACATCAATGATAATAATACTTGCAATTATCGCTTTTATTGGAGCGCTTTTTATTATGGCAAGGGTAAAGATGAAAAATGTTCCTGTGGTAGCAGACAGCGAGAGCATACTCACATTAACTGATAAAAATTTTCAGCATCAGACTAAAAACAGGTTGGTGCTTGTCGATTTTTGGGCTGCATGGTGTGCCCCATGCAGAATGATGTCTCCGGTTTTGAATGAAGTTGCCAATGAATTGACCGGCAATTCACATGTGGGTAAAGTAAATATTGAACAGTACCAGTCGCTGGCACAAAAATTTCAGGTAAGAAATATCCCGACATTAATTCTTTTTAAAAATGGAGTAGAGGTAAACCGGTATGTTGGAATTAAATCGAGAGATTTTTTGTTGCAGGAGTTTGGGAAGTTTTAGTAAAAAACAAATGAGAAAAATATTAAAGTTTCTGGTTAGCAAACGTGTTATCATTCTTGCAGCTTGTCCCGAACGGAAGTTTAACGTATAAAATGTAAAAACATGAAAGGGAAATTCGATTCAATAATAAGCGATTCGCGACCTGTAATTGTTGATTTTCATGCACTTTGGTGTAGCCCGTGTAAAATACAATCTCCTATTCTAAAAGAGGTGGCTGATGAGCTTGGTGAAAGGGTGAAGGTAATTAAGATTGATGTTGATGCTAATAATCAAATAGCCAGCAGATATAGTATCCAGAGTGTACCAACCATTATTATCTTTAAAAACGGAAAAGTAGTCTGGAGGCAGTCGGGGGTAGTCAGTAAAAGCCAGCTAAAGAATATTTTAATACAAAATGCATAAAACTTTTTAACTTAAGAATTTATATTGAAGTCTATGACAGAAAGTAAGTACCATTGGTACGACGGTCGGTTTTATGATACGTTCATTGCACCTAACCAGGATAAACTATTCGGGCAAATTAAAAATCTGATTCAATCAGATTCAGGAATTATTGATATTGGCTGCGGAACAGGACGTTTGGAATTTACTCTCGGAGATAAATGTAAATCAGTTTTAGGTATTGACTTATCAATAAAGAATATTGACAGGGCGAATCTAAATTTGCTGGATCACCCAAACGATAAAATTACTTTTAAGCATAATAATCTGAGTGAAATAATCGGGGAGGGGCAAACACATTTTGATTATGCAGTGCTAACCTACGTAATCCATGAGGTAAATGAAGAAGAAAGGATAAATCTTTTGAAAGAAATAGCAACGGTTGCAGATAAAATTATCATTGGCGATTATCTTGTTCCACGACCAAAAGGTTTTGGAAGCTTCTTAAGTGAAGTTATTGAATTTATTGCCGGAGCAGAACACTACAGAAACTTTAAAAGCTATGTCGCTAAAGGAGGCATTCATTATTTGGCAGATAAAGCGGGATTAAAGATTATTGAAGAAATATCAAATCAGCCATTATCAAATCATCTTGTAATAATGATTAAATAAAATATTAATACCTTTATAAGATAGTATCTTAAATACAAGAAAAATGAATGCTGCAATCCTGGTAATCGGTTTTTTGTTCGGAGCAATTCTGCAATATGCAAAGCTTAACAGGTATAACGTAATTAGTGGAATGGCGACACTCGAAAATTTTGCAGTCGCTAAAGCAATTGCTGTTGCTATTGGTGTAGGAGCAGTGATTATAGCAATTGAAATAGGTCTTGGCTTAGCCACTTATCATATTAAACCCATTTTACTGGGAGGAATCGCATTTGGTGGAATAATTTTTGGCGTTGGAATGGCCATTTTAGGTTACTGCCCGGGAACACTTCCGGTTTCTCTCGGTGAGGGGTCGGTTGATGCATTGATTGGTATTATTGGTGGACTTGTTAGTGGTTTCATATACACTTTAGTTGTACCATCTGTTCAAAGCATCTTAGGTCCTGACCTCGGTAGCATTTCATTATATACTCTCATTGGCCAGCACCATTTTATTTTCTATATGGTTGATATTATTATTGGTGCTTCATTCGTTTGGGTGGCATTCTGGTTAAACAAAAAAGAAAAAGCTACCGATTTTAAATGGTTATATTCGGGAATTGGTTTGGCTATTTTAAATGCCATTGTATTTCTTACTGTTGGTACAAATCGTATAATCGGAGCTTCCACTGCATATCCTTATGTAGCTGATTTACTTACTGGAACAACACAAAATAGCTATTATCCAAAAATACAGGGACCCGGCCAGTGGGAAGTTTTGTTTTTAACCGGTGCTTTTATTTCAGGAATAGTTATTTCACTCTTAAGGAAAGAATTCAAAATCAAATTAATTCATAGTAACTGGGAAAAATATAAGGGTAATTCAGTTCCAAAAAGAATCATCTGGGCATTTACAGGCGGATTTATATTGATTTTTGGAGCAAGAATGGCTGGTGGTTGTACCAGCGGGCATGTTCTCTCGGGCGGAATGCAGTTGGCTGTAAGCAGCCTTGTATTTGCTGCGTTCGTTTTTGGCGGGTTGCTCTTAACCGGAAAATATTTTTACAGACATAAAAATTAAGGTTTTATCTTTTCAAATAAACCTATAAGTTTAGTCTTGTAAATTTCAGCGATCTGTACTTCATGCTCTCCAATCGGTTTTACCGGAATTAAATCCATTACCTCCTGTGGAGTTAACCCCGATTTGAACATCAGTTTTAATGATGCAATAAGAGTATCGTTTATCGAATCGTTACTTTCTTTCTCAGACAGACCTATTTTTTGTCCGATCTCTACCAACTCCTTCCATTGGAACCAGAAATATGTTGGCAGCATGGCAGATATGATGGCGTAGCTTTCAAGTTTTTCTTCAGGAACCTCAAATGTATTACCCATAAGTCTTAATAAATCGAGAACCTGTTGTTTTTCCTTCCTGGCAAAATCAGATGAAAAGCATACTGGGTTATATCCTTCGTTGATAAAAGATGTTGCGTTTGGGATCAAGCGGGCAATGTTTTTAGACAGATTCAGTTTTGAGGAAATTTTCGCAATAGTGATTTTTGGGGCAAGAGATATCAAAATAGTGTTGCTGTTAACGCTACCCTTAATAAGTTCAAGTGCATCCATAACTACTGGAGGATGCAGGGAAATAAAAACTATATCCTGCGAGGCTGCAACGGATGCATTATCAATCTGAATATCAGGGAATGATTTTTTCAGATTGGCTGAGACATCCGGGTTAGGTTCTGTGACAACAATTTTACTGAATTGGGCATTTTTGTTTCTAAATGCCTGGAGAAGAATTCTTGTAACTCTTCCACCGCCGATAAAACCAATTGACTGTTTCATAATGATATAGGTTTTTGGTTAAAGCCTGGTAATCTGATTCTGAAATTATTAGTTGAAATATGTTTATTAAATGTTTAAAACAAGTGATTCATTTGGCTCTTCCGGTATTTATCAATTCTTTCCGGTCGGGTCTGTTGAATTCGGGCTGAATGTTAAAATGATGAATGTTGTATTGTTGGAGTATTTTCGCAACCCGTTCCAGGATATCTTCAAATTGCGAAATAGTATAATCCGCATCAAGGTCAATATGAGCTTCAAACATCATTTCGTGGTCATCGAGTTGCCATACATGAACGTGGTGCATGTTTTTTACACCTTTGAGATGTGTCACTTTTTGAGCTATTTCTTCTATATTAATATGGGATGGGGTAAACTGCATGAAGATTCGGATAGCCTCATAAAAAATGCCCCAACTGCTATACACTAAGTAAATTGCGATACCTATTGACAGAACCCCGTCAATCCAATACCAGTCTAAAAATTTAATTACAAAACCACCTGCAAGAACTGCGATTGAAGTCATCATGTCAGTGAACAAATGCAGGTAAGCTGAACGCATGTTGATACTATCTTCAGCGTCTTTTTTTATAAGCAGGGCACTTAGTCCGTTAAATAAAATTCCTAATGCAGCAAGCCAAATTACTACTGAACCTGCTATTGGCTGCGGATGGATAATTCTGTAAATGGATTGCCAGATTAAAATAGCACCAACAACAAGTAATGTTGTAGTATTAATGAAAGCTGCAAAAATACCTGCTCTCTGATAACCATAAGTCTGTCTGAGTGTTCTTTCCCGGCCAGATAATTTTTCTGCCGCGAAGCTGACTATGAGTGAGAGCACATCGCTGAAGTTATGCGCTGCGTCGGAAAGTAGCGCCATACTGCCAGAGAGTAAGCCGCCAATCACCTGTGCAATGGTAATAGCAATGTTAAGAAGAATTGTAATAAACAGGTTCTTTCCGTTTATTGCCTTGTGGTTATTTAATCTCTCATTCATAATCTGAATATTGTTTTGGTTACCTGCACCAGTACATTAAACAACTGTCAACCTTTTTGTTCCATTTTATGAATGGTTTAAAAAATCATATTGAATAGATATCCTACAATCATTATTCCAAATCCCACTACACCAATAAAAGTAAAAATCAACGGAAGCTTCAGTACTTTACGCAGGATTATCATTTCGGGTAACGATAAACCAATTACCGACATCATGAATGCCAGGGCTGTACCTAACGACGCTCCTTTTTCAATAAGTACCGATACAATTGGCACTATACCTGCAGCGTTTGAATATAATGGAATTCCAATTAATACTGATAAGGGGACAGAATACCATGCCGATTTCCCCATCAATGCTGCCATAAAATCTTCGGGTACATAGCCATGAGCTCCGGCTCCGACAGCTATTCCCAAGGCTACATAGATCCATACTTTACCTACTATATCCTTAATTGCATCATACCCAAGACTGACTCTGTTACCAAATGTAATTTTTTCTTCCCCTTCGCCATTATTCTCCAGATGTGTCTCATATACCCATGGCTCCACCCATTTCTCAAGTTTCAACAACCCAATTACCCAGCCGGCAATAATTGCTATAGCTAACCCTGTCCCCACATAAATCAAAGATACCTTCCAGCCGAACATTCCATATAGAAGAACTACAGCAACTTCGTTAATCATAGGGGAGGATATAAGAAATGAAAATGTGACACCCAAGGGGACTCCAGCTTCTACAAATCCAAGAAATAATGGGATAGCCGAACATGAACAGAATGGTGTAACGATTCCTAATGTTGCTGCCATTACATTACCGGTAAAGGTTTTCTTCCCCTCAAGTGCTTTACGGGTTCGTTCAGGAGTGAAATATGTTCTTACAATACCTACAAAAAAGATTATTAGTGTTAGCAACATCATCACCTTTGGGAACTCAAAAACAAAGAAGCGGATAGCCTCAGTGAGATGTGCCCCTTTAGTCATTCCGAAAACCGAATCAATTAACCAGTTGGTTACTGGTTGAAGGTTATGATAAATAATGTACCATACAGGTAATAATGCAACAGGTAACCAGATATTTGTTTTAATATTTTTCATTTCTATAGGAATCGATATTTCGTCATACTACGAAACCCACATGATTGTTTCCAATTACAATCAAGCAAGAAAATAATTCAGATTCAATCATGTGCGGTTCCATCCGACCTTTAAGAATAAATTACATACGGATGAAATAATTTTATAAATTTTTTTTCACTGTAGTCCGGTAAAACATAAGGATATCAATTCATTTAATATTTCGCTGCTATGCAGCTTTGACACATCCGTGTAATTAACTCACTACAAATATTTTGCTGCTCTGCAGCATATTTTAGCGGCAGCGCCGCCCAAATATTTATAGAAATCATTAAAAATTTAATAAATAAGCCCTGTAGGGGCGAACCCCGAAGGGCTCGGCGAAGCCAAATATTTGATAATGAATTAATAATGGTCATGTTCAAACGATTTAAAAATATTTTACCGGACAAAAATGTTTTTCTATGAATAAATTTTCAAAATGTAATATAGGCCAACAATAATAAAGACTACAGCAATAACTCTTCTGAACCAGAGTTCAAATATTTTAATTTTATTATAAACCACTCCTATACCTGAAACAGTGTAAGCCAGAACCCATGCAACAATGATTACGGGAATCCCTGTTGCTATGGCAAAAACAAGAGGCAAATATAAACCTGAAGCACTTGACAAAGTTAATGGAACAAGCATTCCGAAATAAAGCACTCCGCTATAAGGGCAAAACGCGAGAGCAAAAACTATCCCCAGTAATAATGCATCAATAAACCTCCATGACTTTCTCTTTTCCATCTTTTCCGAGAGTCTGCCAAAACCTGGGAAATTTATCCTGATGATATCGAGCATGAATATTCCGATTAACAATAACAAGGGTCCTATGATTTTCTCACCATACCTCTGGAAGAATCCTGAGAATTTAAACTGGTCGGCGCCAAAATATATAATTAATGGAATCAGGGTATAAGTGATTGCTCTTCCAAGTGTATAAAATAATCCATTGAAAAAGACCCTGTTGCGATTTTCCAGATCTTTGCTTATAAATCCAATTGCTGTGATGTTAGTTGCCAGCGGACATGGACTGATAGCTGTCATTAAGCCAAGTATTAAGGCTGTAAGCCATGGTAATGTGCTACTGTCAAGAAGATTTGTAAGAAACTCCATTATGAATTACTTCACCAAAGGATCAATCTTCGATTTCATTATATCGCTGAATTTCTGAGGTTGCGAAACAGCATAAAGAAAGCCTTCATTTGTAATATTTATTTTCTGGTCGCCTTTTACAATAAGGAGTGTCTGACTGTTTACACCCAGTTTTTCACCCATTGCTCTGCCGGTTGCTTCTTCAAGATTCAAAGCAGTAAAACTTATCTTTCCTGCTTTAAACTGCTCAGAATAAAGTATCTCAACATTCTTACGGGCTTCTGCTTCCACAGTTTTACAGGTTTCACAACGTGTTGTCATGTGAAAATAATATACCTCAACATCATTTCCGGGAACAGCAGCTACAGTATGTTTCTTCTCAGGCTGTCCTTTGCATGATAAGACAAACAGGGAAAGAGTAAATAATCCTGTGATAATTAAATTCTTCATAAATCCGAATATTTATCTGGTTAGTAATAGCTTAATCTCTTCTGATGAAGGTATGATTCCTTTAGTAACGACTTTCCCATCAATTACAAGAGCAGGAGTAGTCATTATATTGAATTTCATGATCTCCATAATATCCTCCACCTTTGTGATAGTTGCATCTATTCCGTTCTTGCTGACGACTTCTCTGGTCAGCTTTTCAAGTGTTTTGCATTTTGAGCAACCTGTTCCTAATATTTTTATTTCCATTTTATAATTATTTACTATTTCCTGTTAAAAAAAGTGCCAAGTAACTCTTTGGCTTCAGCCCATCCTGTCTTATTTATACAATATTTTATATAAGGAGGATTTATTTCACCCTGAATCAAGCCAGCTGCTTTTAATTCTTTCAGATGTTGAGAGAGCGTTGAACGGGCAATGGGAAGTTCTTCAGCCATATCGCCACTATAACAACACTTATCTGTATTCTTTACAAGAAAATCCATTATAAATACTCGTACAGGATGCCCCAATGCTTTTGAATACCTGGCAATCTTTTCCTGTTTATCAGTATATACCTTCTCCTTTTCCTTTATCTCCATTTCATTTAGTGTTTCGTCTAATTACGAAACAAAAGTATAAAAAATTATTAGATCAAACTATTTTCCGGAGAAAATACCATGCAACGATTAACTTATTCAAACAACGCACAAATTACAACGATTAATTTTGAGATGCGAAGAATAATACATATATTCGTTGTAAAATATGCAACGAATGGAAACTTTTATATATCAACAGAATGATTGGCCAAATTTTCAATGGAATAATGATGAAATCGTAAGTCTATTGAGTGAAGCCAGAAATTTGCAAGGAAGGCTCGTTGGGAAAATGGAATCTTTAGGGTTCGACCTAAGGAATGAAGCTTTACTCGATACCTTAACTCTTGATGTATTAAAGTCTTCAGAAATTGAAGGTGAATTTTTAAATCCAACCCAGGTACGCTCATCAATTGCAAGAAGATTGGGAATGGAAATTGCCGGTTCAGTTGAATCTGACAGAAATGTTGATGGTGTAGTTGAGATGATGCTTGATGCAACACAAAATTGTTTCAAACCATTAATATCAGACAGACTTTTTGATTGGCATGCAGCTCTGTTCCCAACCGGTAGAAGCGGAATGTACAAGATAGTAGTTGCTGATTGGCGAGCGAATTTAACAGGACCAATGCAAGTCGTATCAGGAGCTATGGGAAATGAAAAAGTACATTTTCAGGCACCAGATTCATCATTAGTTGAGAAGGAAATGAATCTTTTTTTGGATTGGTTTAACAATAATTTAGAAACTGATTTAGTAATAAAAGCTGCAATAGCACATTTATGGTTTGTTACCATACATCCGTTTGACGATGGAAATGGCAGGATAACCAGGGCTTTGACTGATATGTTATTGGCACAGTCTGATAAAAGTAACCAGCGTTTTTATAGCATGTCTGCTCAAATACGTACAGAAAGAAAGGAATACTATGAAATACTCGAAAAGACACAAAAAGGAAATCTTGACATAACAGAATGGATAAAATGGTTTTTAAACTGTCTGATAAATTCATTAAAATCGACTGATTCTGTGTTAGTGAGGGTTTTATTTAAGGCAAACTTTTGGACTAAACATTCTAAAACATTGATAAATGAAAGACAAAAGAAATTGTTGAATATGATATTAGATGGCTTTGATGGAAAGCTTACATCATCTAAATGGGCAAAGATTGCAAAATGTTCAAAAGATACAGCGATACGGGACATTAATGATTTGATAGACAAGAATATCCTGCAAAAAGAATCAGCAGGAGGAAGAAGTACAAATTATGAATTAAAAGAATGAAAAAATGCCAGCAGGCAACATACAGCATAGCCAATAAGGGTTTCAGTGGTGTGCGAATTGTTGTTAGTAGCAGATCAAACTATTTTCCGGATTATCTAATCCTTTTTGCAATAAGCAGGAATACCCCAAATTGTTTTGTTTCATTGTCGGAGATTTTTCTATTAATAACAAAACATTGCCGCTCACTGATATTTGAAAAACCAGCTTTGCTGATCTTATTTGATAATTTTTCTATATCGAATCCCATATGACCGGTAAATCCTTCACCATGGAAAGATCCATCTTCTGTATAAAGGTCTGCTATGGCCAAATATCCTCCTGGGCTTAGCAGGTTATAGAACTTCTTTATAATGTTATCAATATCTGTAACATGGTGAAGAACCATCTGTGAAAAAATAAGATCAAACTTACCTGTTTTGAAATCGGAATGTTCCAGATCGAAATTCAAAGCTTTCAGGTTTTTTACTTTTGTGGATTCAATCTTTCCATTAATAACCTTTATCATTTCCGATGAGTTATCCAGAAGCATGATCTCTTTCAAATGATCCTTCAGCAGAAAACTAAGTATCCCCGTACCGGCTCCAAATTCAAGCGCTGTCATCTCCTTATTTAATGGAATGAGCTTAATTATTTCTTTAGCAATAGCCTCAGAACGATCCCAATGCATCGGGTTATTGTCCCATCCGGTTGCTTTTTCATTAAAGTCATTGATGTATTTTTCTGTCATGATAATCCGTTTTTAAAATTGATTTTATTCGCTCTCCGCCAGCCGGCGGAGCCGGGGTAAACGAATAAAATCAATTTTTCCATTTGTATGATTACTGCAACTCTTATTGGTTATAGTTCTAAGCAATACCATTTAGAGACATCTTCTTTGTTTTTTTTCTGAAAAGCCTTGTGATTAAATTCATTGGTATGACGATCGTAATCGTAATCTTCCTGCCATTCCCCAATGTTCTCAATAGTCTGTTTAATTGAGTCTGTAATGAAAAGCAACTCTTCATTTGTCATTGTAGGATGAAGAGATAACCTTATCCATCCTGGTTTCATTGAAAGATCACCTGCATCAATTCTGTCAGTTATCTCCTTTGATAGGTTAATGTCAACATTTAGCAGGTAATGACCATAAGTACCGGCGCAGGAGCAGCCACCTCTCAGTTGTATTCCGAACCTGTCGTTAAGAATTCTGTTAATAAGGTTGTGATGTATATTATCTACATAAAAAGAGAAGACACCAAGCCTTTCTCTGATATTATCTGCCAGAATGTGTAAATTTTCTATACCAGACAACTCTCTGAATGTTAATTCTATGAGTTCATTTTCTCTCTCGTGGATTTTTTTTGTACCCATGTTTTCTTTTAGAGTAACTGCGAGAGCGGCCTTTATACCCTGAAGAAATCCGGGTGTTCCTCCATCTTCTTTTACTTCAATGTCGGTGATGTAACTGTACCCGCCCCATCTGTTGGTCCATTTTACGGTGCCACCGCCCGGACTATCAGGGATTTCGTTATTATACAGCTCTTTACTGAAAATAAGAACACCGGCGCTGCCCGGGCCTCCCAGAAATTTATGAGGTGAGAAAAAGACAGCATCAAGTTGTTCCAGTTTATCAGAAGGGTGCATATTGATATCAACATAAGGTGCTGAACCTGCAAAATCGACAAAACAGTAACCGTTATTCTCATGCATAATTTTGGCAAGTTCATAATAGGGGGGGAAATACCCTGTTACGTTTGAACATGCTGAAAAAGAACC
>DATCHE010000160.1:0-12178 GCA_036508535.1 Bacteroidales bacterium
CTGACATTGTATTATCTGACGGACTAGGGATTACAATCTCAGAAAGCGTACCCGATATGCAAAGAATTACTTTCGAACTGACTCTTAAGGATTCAACATCCTCTAAAACTTATTTGGTTGATATCATTGCTCATGCCCCAAGTCTGCAGATTATAACTTGCTTAATTGATGATTCAGTTTTAGGAAATGGAAACTACATTGCCGATCCCGGGGAAACCTTCAGTCTGATCTTTAAAATCAAAAACACAGGCAGCAGCGACATTTCAGGACAATTCAAAATAGTTGGTGTTATTCCGGCACAAGATGTTACAATTATTGGACCAAGTGTCAAATCATCAGGTTTATTAAAATTTGGTGAGATAACAGACATCCCAATGACTGTTAAATTATCAGAGACAGCAGCATCAGGAAGTTCAATTGCTGTTTCTTCATCCCTTGATTGTAATCCATATATTTTGAATAAGGAATTCACGTTCAGGGTTGGCAGAATCAGAGAGAGTTTTGAAGCATCATCCTTTAGTGTTTTCCCCTGGATTAACTTAAGTCCAATACAATGGTTAGTTACTTCAACCAGTTCATACGATGGCAACCTATCTGCCAGATCAGGAAAAATTCCGGATAATGGAAAAACTTCCCTAATAATCAGAGCTGTTTATTCCTCGCAGGATTCCATTAAATTCTACTTTAAAGTTTCATCTGAAGAAGGATGGGATTATCTGTCATTCAAACTAAATGGCACTGAGATTTTTAAAATTTCAGGAGAAATTGATTGGACTAAGAAAGTTATTGCTGTGCCGTCTGGTTTTAATAAACTTGAATGGATTTACTACAAAGACGCAAGTACCAGCAGCGGTTCTGATTGTGCCTGGGTAGATAAGATCGATTTTGCAGAAACAGCGTCAGTCAGATATATTCAAAAAGATCTCCAGGTGGCAAGAATCGTGTCGCCTGTACAGCAAAAAAAATACGGACAGGAAATTGTTACGGTAAAAATGCTTAACCCTGGCAAGGATGTAATAAATAGTTTCAATCTGGCTTACAAAATAAATAATCAGGATCCGGTAAAACAAACCTTTACTGCTACAATAAATCCTTACAGTGATTCAGTTTCTGTATCTTTTCTGAAAAGCGTTGATTTGTCGAAATTCGGAATATATAATATTACTGCATATGGGTACGATAATAACGATGATTATGTTTTGAATGACACGACATCTGTTCAAATAGAGAATATGGAAATTAAAGATTCTTTAAGCATTTTCCCAAATCCTTTCACTGATCAATTCACCCTTTTAATAAATTCCAAAGGACCCGAAAAAATTCGGATATCTATTACAAATCTTGCCGGGATTAAAGTATATGAGGTTGAAAAAAACATTTTAGAAGGAAATAATCCGATAATTATTTCCGGTTTAACATTACCACCTTCTCTTTACTTTATTAATATTTCAGGAGTCATTTTTAACAAGACAATGAGAGTTATTAAAGTCAGTAAGTAAATAAGTTCCATTTTAAATTAATACTATCTATAAATATGCCAACAACTATACCAACCCGTGATATTGCTTTCGCATTATTCAAAAAGTATAACAAGTCAGAGAGTCTCTTAAAACATGCCCTTTCAGTTGAGGCAGTAATGAGGTTTATGGCCAGAAAAGCCGGTGAAGATGAGGAGAAATGGGGAATAATCGGATTGATTCACGATCTTGATTATGAGATGTATCCTGAGCAACATTGTTCAATGACTGAAAAGATTCTAAGAGAAAACAACTGGCCCGAGGAGTACATACGTGCGGTATTAAGCCATGGCTGGGGTCTGGCTTCAGATATTGAACCAATATCTCTACTTGAAAAGACAATTTATGCTATTGATGAACTTACTGGCCTGGTTGCAACAAGCGCGCTTGTGCGTCCTTCAAAGAGTGTTCTGGATATGGAAACACGCTCAGTAAAAAAGAAATGGATTGACAAAAAGTTTGCAGCAGGAGTTGATCGTACGGTTATCGAGAAAGGAGCTGCAATGCTGAGCGTTAACCTCGATGATCTGATTTCAGATTGCATTCTGGGGATGAGAACTGTGGCACAAGAGATTGGGCTGAAAGGGACTATTTAAGCGCCGTGCTTACAACGTCATAAGTCTGCCACTCTCCGGGTTTTCCGCATTACCAGATAATATATTCTGAAATTTTACCAACTATTGCCTTTATTCTTAAAAATGGATAAATTGCGGGAAATATAAAAATGGATATAAAATATTTTACTCTGGGTGCAACCGCAACAAACAGATTTGAAAAAATAATCAGAATAATTTTCGGTATAGTTTGTGTAGCAATTGCGGCATTCTGGTTTAGCTTCAATATTAAGGCCTTAAAGGCAGATGGAACGCTTTGGATTACTGTAATATTCCTTTCGGGATTTGGTTTTTACCAGATATGGTCTGGGCTGGGTCGGGCAATAAGGTATATTGAAATTGGCTCAGGATTAATAAAACTTAAGAAGAATCCAATTTTCCCGGCGATCATAATAAATGCTGATGAAATTGAAAAAATTGAGATATTCCCTTTTAATCTTATTTTCTATCTGAAATCCAAAAAGAAGATTATGCTTAGGTTCGGTGCCACTTTTCAGGAAACAAATGAAAAGATAAAGGATGAGATTCTGGAGTTTGCTGAATTAAACAATATCACTGCTGAATTTATTGAGGAAAAAATATAATAGCAAAAGACAAAAGTCAAAGCGAAGCGTAGACCCCGAGCGAAGCGCACGCTAGAAAGTTAAAGGTCAACATTACCTTTGATTTTTCACTTTTGTCTTTTATCTTTTGTTTTTTATCTTTTTTACAAACTAAGTATCTTTTCCCAGATACTCTTATCCACAGGTATCCCGTCTTTCAGGTTAGCGTTTCGTATATCGACTACGTTTTCACCGGGATAACGGATTTTTGTTGTTTCATTCTCTGTTTGTGATTTTTTATAGTCATCGACTATATGTTGGATTGAATTGCCTATTGACGGGAAGTTTTTTAATCTGCTTATATCGATTGCAATAAAAACCTGGGAAACACCATATTCAGTTTTATTTTTTCCTATTTCCTGAGTTGACAAGCCGGCTGAAAGAATTGTTGCCAGGATATCGAGCAATAACGAAAGTCCGGCGCCTTTCCAGTAGCCAATTGGCAGAGCCCTCCATGTTTCAAGTACTTCTGACGGGTTTGTAGTAAGTTCGCCCTGCTTGTTGAACCCTCCGGGATAAGAAAGCTGTTTTCCCTCATTTGCGAATGATTCCATCTTTCCGTAAGAAAACTGTGTCATAGCGAAGTCAAGAACAATTGCCTCATTTTGATAGGGTACAGCAATTACAAATGGATTATTTCCCAGTCGCGGATCCGTTGCCCCCCACGCCGGCATATTCGGACACGTATTTGTCCAGCCTATAAACACAAATCCTTTTCTTGCAGCCTGCCATCCATATGTACCACCTCGCATCCAATGGTTAGTATCAGCCATGGCAATAAGTCCAATCCCATTTTCACTGGCTATCTCCATTACCCTGTCTGTCGCAAAGGCAGCGTTTAACGGACCAGCACCCAGGTTCCCATTCCACTGTTCCAGTGAACCCATTCTGTGAACAATTGCAGGGATTGCATCGGGTTTTATATATCCTTCCCTGATGTTCTTAACAAATCTTGGAAATCTGTTAACACCATGGGAATAAACTCCTTCAAGACTATTAAGAGTAAATATTTCAGAACATTTTTCTGCTCTTAATTCAGAAAATCCATGTTTCAGCAGAATTCTGTAAAACTCAGATTTCATTTCATCTGAGGGTATTCTGATAAAGGAAAACTTTTTGTTAACATATTTATTCATGAGCGATTATTTTTTTGTCTTAATAATTATTTGGAATCTTTAAATGTATTCCATAATAATTAATTTTAGCGCTGGAATACAAATTGATAAGTTATTACACTCGCTAAGTTAATAAATTTATGCAACCTCTTTTTAATATACTTGATGACAAAATTCAGTGTCTGGTTTGTCCTCACCTCTGCAAATTAGCAGAAGGCAAGACCGGTATTTGCGGAGTAAGAAAAAACACCGGAGAGGAGATTGAGCTGGTTACATACGGAGTAATTTCAGGGTTTTCGTTAGATCCTATTGAAAAGAAGCCTTTGTATCATTTTTTCCCCGGACAGAATATACTGTCAATCGGGTCGTACGGCTGTAATATGAGATGCGATTTTTGTCAGAATTATAATATTTCTCAACACGTACCCGAAAATCATTTTATGAAAACTTCACCGGAAAGTATCACGGGAGATGCAATGCAATTGGACAAAAATATCGGTATCGCATTTACTTACAACGAGCCGGTTATCTGGTTTGAGTTTATGAGGGATACAGCAGTTCTTTCAAAGGAAAGCGGATTATTCACTGTTATGGTTAGCAATGGTTATGTCAACAGCGAGCCCTTGAGTGAAATAATTCGATTTATCGATGCTTTTAACATTGATCTTAAATCGTTTAATAATGACTTTTACCGCAAAGTTGCCGGAGCAGATATTGTGCCGGTTAAGAACAGTCTCAAACAGATAGCGAAGTCTGGTAAACATCTTGAAATTACTACTCTCATTATCCCCGGTCAGAATGATGATATTAAGGAGATGAAAGCACAAACCGAATGGATTGCAGGGGAACTTGGGAAAGACGTTCCGTTTCATCTGAGCAAATACTTTCCAATGTATAAGCGGAATGATCCCGCAACATCTCAGGAAACAATGAACATTCTCTTTGAGATTGCATCGGAAAAACTTAACTATGTCTATATGGGAAACACTAAATCAAATTCCGGACAAAACACCCATTGCCCTGAATGCGGTACAATTGTCACAAACAGAATAGGTTATAAAACAGAACTTTTAAACCTCAATAAGGATGGAAATTGTTCGGTATGCGGAAACCTTATTTATAAATATTTTACTTTTTCTTCTTAGGAAGTTCGCTTAATCTGGTAAAAAGTTTATCAACACCAGTCAGAAGGTCTTTTTCCACAGTCTTATAATATGCCTTCAGAATCTTTGCATTATCCTTACCATCAGGGTTGTTAACACGCGCAATAAGATCATTTCTGAAACTAACAGCATCGGATATTATGGCAGATAATTCTTCAGACTGGTTATCCGGATGCAGACTGGAAAAAACAAAACAATCAGATATTACTTCGAAAACCAGGTAATCAATATCTTTTTTCAGCTCTCTTACACTTGCCATACTTTAAAGGTTTGAATTAATTAGGGTACAAATATAATAAATTATCCATCAGTCTGTTCAAGGCATTGTCATTATTCAGTTCTAAAAAGTCTGATACTTTCATCTGCTTTAATTATATAAAGTTTTCTCAGTCTTTCCATGAGAGGGAACGTGACTTTATAAAACTTATCATCAATGCAATTAAAAGGAAGAACCATAGGTGAAGTACCAGTCATAAAAACCGAATCAAATTTTGTCATATCCACAACTCTTACACATTCCAGTACCACTTCTATCTTTTGCTCATTGCAGATTTCAAGAATATGCTTCCTTGTTATACCATTGAGTATAAGGCTATCCGGTGCTGTCACAAGAGTCTCATTCCTCAGAAAGAAAATATTGGATCTGCTTCCTTCTGTAATAAGATTGTTTTCATTTACCAGTACAGCCTCATAACCACCTTCCTGAATTAATTTATGAGAGATTGATGACCGCAGTTTGTGATTTATAACTTTTGATTCAGGATCCTTTCGTTCACCATAAAAAAGTACGCCCTTCACTCCCTTTTTATACTGCTCTTCAGTAGGATAAATAGGTTCGACTAAGTATATGAGAAAATTGGATAAGCCATTATTATAATTAAATACTATTTTGATGTTTGCCAATTTCTTCCTGTCAGATCTTGTCAGTTGTATGATGGCTTTTCTCATTCCCGCGACATCAGCAAGAAGATCTTTATTCTGAAGTTTCACGCTGGAGGCCAGTCTTTCCATGTGGTCGTTAAAAAATACAGGACAACCCTTCACTGTCCGGAGGACCTCATAAATTGAATCACCTTCATAAACCAGAGCATTATCGAATAATTCTGCAGGTTGAAGTTCCCCGTTTAGAACGAAATTTGTTCCATAACATTCACTCATGATAAGTTGTATTAAAAGACAAAAATACAAACTATCAGTCACTCGCCATTCAAAACTGATTATATTCGTAAAATCAATTCAAAGCAGATTTCAAGAGATGTATGCGATAATAGATATCGAGACCACAGGAGGCAGTGCGCACACTGAAAAGATAACTGAAATTGCCATATACCTTCATGATGGGAATCAGATTACAGGAGAGTATGTAACATTGATCAACCCTGAAAGAAATATTCCTTATTTTATCACTAATCTCACAGGAATTACTAATGAGATGGTTGAAGATGCTCCACGTTTTTATGAAGTAGCAAAAAAAATAGTTGAATTAACAGAAGGAAGAACATTTGTAGCTCACAATGCGCGTTTTGACTATTCCTTCATCAGACAGGAATTTAAGTCTCTTGGTTTCAATTATAAAAGAAATATTCTTGATACAGTAGCGCTCAGCAGAAAACTGATCCCCGGGCACATCTCCTACAGCCTGGGAAATATCTGTAAAGATCTTAATATTTCAATTAACGGAAGGCACAGAGCTGCCGGGGATGCGCTTGCTACGGTTAAACTCTTCGAGCTTCTTATGGCAAAAGATTTTGAGTTGAGTGGTAACGGATCCGGTCTGATGAAAAATACAAAGGTTTCAAAGCTTAATCCAAAACTGGATATCTTGAAAATTGAAACTATTCCGGATGAGCCAGGAGTGTACTATTTTTATAATGAAAATGCCGATCTTATTTATATAGGAAAGAGCCGCAACCTTCTTCAGAGGATAAACACTCACCTTTCGAATAATTCTACTAACAAAGCAATGGAGATGCGCGATCATATTGCCGACATAGACTGGGAATTAACCGGAAGTGAATTGATAGCTCTTCTAAAGGAATCATCAGAGATAAAAAAGCATAAACCACTCTATAACAGGGCTCAACGCAGAACAGGATTTCAATGGGGGATATTTAGTTTTGCAGATAATAACGGATATCTGAACTTTCGCTACGGACAAATAAATGACGACGAAGAGCCTGTTTCAGTATTCACATCCAAAGAAAAAACCAAATCGAAACTCAATTCTCTTGTTGAAACGTATGGACTTTGCCAGAAATTATCGGGTCTTTATGATACTGAGGGTGCATGCTTTCATTACCAGGTTGGCATCTGTAAGGGAGCATGCATTGGAAAAGAATCTGCAGAAATATATAATGAAAGGGCAGGCAAAGCCATAGAAGAGTTTGTTTTTACGAGACGGAACTTTTTTGTTATTGACAAAGGACGGGATGCAGATGAACGCTGTGCCGTAAAAGTTGTTAATGGGAAATATGCCGGGTTTGGGTACTTTAATATTAATGATATGGGATTCGGACTTTCTGCCGTTCACGATTGCATTAAGTCTTCGTATGACAACCGCGACATACAGGTAATACTGAAAGTGTATCTGAAGAACAACAGGGTGGAGAAGATAATAGAATTTTGAAACTCTTTTTCGCCCCCTTGGGGGAGATGCCGCGGAGCGGCAGAGGGGGTTTTCTATTCGTGAAACCTATATCCTATCCCCGATTCAGTAACAAGCAGCTTAGGCTTTGCCGGATCGTCCTCAATTTTCTTTCGCAACTGGGCAACAAAAACTCTTAGATACTGAGTTTGTCCGATATATCCGAAACCCCAGATCTCTTTAAGAATACTCTGATGTGTTAAAACCCTCCCTGAGTTTTTTGCAAGAAGCGCCAGAAGTGAAAATTCTGTAGATGTAAGTTTTAAGATTTCACCATCCCTTCTAACTACATGATTTACAAGATCAATTGTTAGTAAACCAAATGTCAATCTTGGATTTTCTTCAATAAGGTTTGGAATTCGGAGTGCAACTCTTATCCTTGCAAGAAGTTCACCCGTTCTGAACGGTTTTGTAAGATAGTCATTGGCTCCGTTATCCAAAGCCTGAATTATGTCGTCTTCTGAATACCTGACTGACAGAATTATTATTGGTTTCAGGTACCATTCCCTCAATTTTTTCAGAATTTGGATACCATCCAGATCAGGAAGTCCGAGATCAAGGATAATAAGAGCAGGGTGATGGGTTGCTGCCGCAATCAACCCTTCCTTTCCGGTAGCACCCTCACATATCTTATATCCACTGGAAGAAAGAGTTATCTCAAGTAACCTACGGATTTGTACTTCGTCGTCAATAATTAAAATAGTATCGGGTAAATTCATAGTATAGTTGTTTAACCCTTTATTTCTTCCTTAGGTATTTCCGTTGGTATCTTTATTGTAAATGTAGCGCCGCCATTTTGTCTGTTTTCAACAGTAATAGTTCCCCTATGAGCTTCGGTAAAGCCCTTTGCTATTGAAAGACCCAATCCGGTACCTCCGGCTTTTGATCCTTCAACTCTGTAAAACTTATTGAAAATCAGAGCAATTTCAGCTGGCGGAAATCCGGGCCCTCTATCCATAACCTGTACTGTCATTATTCCGTTGTCATAAAATGCTTTAATTCTTAAATTTTCTGAACCGGAAGCATATTGAGTTGCGTTATAAATAAGATTATATAGTACCTGTTCCATGAGTCCAAAATCGATCTTAACAAAAGGCATATCTTCAGGAATAACAACATGAAGGTGAAATGGTTTAAGTTCTTCCCGAAGATTTTCTGAAACTTTATTTATAAGGTCGTGAATATCACACCAATCGAGTCGGGGAGATATCCTTCCACTTTCAAGCCTCGACATATTTAGAAGGTTTTCAATTAAACGGTTTAATCTCTGCGAAGCTTTGAATATCTCCTGAGAGAGTTCTTTCCTGATCTCCTCGGGATGGGGCGTTGACAAAAGTGAGTCGGAAGCTCCCATAATTGTCGCTACAGGTATTCGCAGTTCGTGCGAAATAGAATTAAAAAGTGTTTTGTACAGCTTGTCAGATTCATTTAACAAAAAGGCCTGTTTGGCCATGTTACGGAGATATTCGCGCTCAACCTTTCCGGATATTTGTGCAATAAATGCTTCCCAAAACTGGTCTTCTCCCTGAGTAAATACATTTTGCTGCTCAATTGCAATTACTCCAAGATTCATCTGGTTGCCTTTTAATGGGTAGAAAGTGAAATTACCCGATGGTAACGTATCTGTGTATTTACCTGCTTTTGCAGAATGTTGAAAAGTCCACTCTGCAATGCTTATATCGTTTTTTGAAAGTTTAATATTTTCATCGTTTTGGCCAGGATACTCAAGCTTGTTTATATCATTCTTAAGTATGATCAGACTCTTAATGTTGAAGTATTTCTTTATATCGTTTTTAGCAATTTTAATAACTTCTTCAATTCCTGTTGCAGTCGATAGCTCACGGGTAAGCTGATAAAGAGCATTGGTGCGTTCCTCTCGTATTCTGATCTTCATCTCCTGGTTTTTAATCCTCGATGTCAGCACACCGCTTAATAAAGCGATTATGAAAAACATAATGAGCATAAGCATGTCTTCCGGCTTATCCACATGCAGAGAGTAAGGAGGCGGTATAAAGAAGAAATCCCAGATAAAAGCGCTTAATGCTGCAGAAAGCAGAATAGGTCCCGTGCCGAAGAAGAATGCAAGTGTTGAAACAACAAACAATAAAGCAAAGGATACTACCTGATAGCCAATAAATTCTTTTAATAAGAAACAGATTGCTGCTGTAAAGACTATAATTAATGAAGAAATGTAATATTGACGAATATTCGTAGTGAATGAAGGCATTGATATACTTTCTTTAAACTTCTCAGTCGATTGAACATCTGAGCCAAGAATATAAACGTCTATATTGCCACTATAACGAATAAGTTTGTTAACAAAATTACCAAGCCGCAAAAGTGTAAGAAGGTTTCGTACACGGGGCTTCCCGATAATTATATGAGTAATATTTTCTTTTTGGGCAAAATCAACAATCGCTTTTACCATATCTGAACTGGTGACAAAGCGGAACTTAATACCCAGCTGTCGTGCTAAATATATATTCTTGTTTAGTTGAGTATTTTCTGTAGTACTAAGCTTGCGGGATGTTTCTACATAAATAGCCTGCAAATCTCCGCCCATTGTGTAAGAAAGGTTTTTAGCCCACCGCATTAATTTGGCAGATTGCTGGGTATAACTAACAGCTACGAGGAGATGCAACCCCGACTTCCAGGGACCTTTAATACGTTTAAGCTGCATATATTCATGCAGTTGCCTGTCAACACGATCAGCGACTATTCTCAAAGCCATTTCACGCAAAGCTGTAATATTTCCTTTGCGGAAAAAACTCTCAATAGCCTCTTTTGAACGTTCCGGAGCGTATATTTTACCTTCAGCGAGTCTTTGCAACAGTTCATCCGGAGTAAGGTCAATTACCTCTATTTCATCAGCATTTTCAAAGATTTCATCGGGAATGGTTTCCCTGACTATAATTCCGGTAATCTGAGCTACAGTATCTGACCGGCTTTCCAAATGTTGAACATTTACGGTAGTGAAGACATTTATTCCGTTATCCAGTATTTCCAAAACATCCTGAAATCTTTTTGTATGGCGACTACCCGGGGCATTTGTATGTGCAAGTTCATCAACCACAACCGTTCCTGGCTTCCTGGCAATGATTGCATCAAGATCCATTTCGTGAACTGTTGTAGATTTGTATTCATAGGATTTACGCGGAATTATTTCAAAACCTGTAAGCAGGTCGGCGGTTTCCTTCCTGTTATGAGTTTCAACATACCCGATAATGATGTCTGATCCTTTCAACTTTTCTGCCTGTGCAGTTTCCAGCATAGTATAGGTCTTCCCCACGCCGGCACACATACCAAAGAATATCTTAAGTTTTCCCCGTTTGCTTTTTTCTTCCTCCAACTTTAATGAGGCTAAAAGTTCATCGGGATTTGGGCGATCTTCATCTAAAGCCATAGTATCATTTTTTCTCAATCCTGGAAATTAGTGCTGCGGCTTGTTCTTCCATACTTTTTATCCGGAACAGCATCAATTTTAATTCATCTATATCTTTTTCATTAATATCTTCCCGGCGATCTTCCGTTAAAGTTACTGATATTTGCCTGTTGTTTTCGTTTAGTTTGTCAATCATATCATTAAATATCAATGATAATTCGTAGAATTCATCTTTCCCATCCAGCAGAAGTCTTTTTCTGAAATTACCGGAGATGATCTCTTTGATCCCGCTGTATAACAAGAAAAACCTCTGGTTGAAGTAGGAAGCAAAACTAAATGTAAAGCTCATTCCGATTAAAAAGCACAAAGTTGCCAGTATAGTCATTCTGGTCAGTGCACTTTTTGATGACTCCTTTGCATCGTCTGTTTTTATTTCCAATGCCTTTCCATTCATTTCTGATAAGAGTACCAGTTGCTCCAAAAGTCCTGCTGAAAAATTTTGCATCGAAAGAATCTTCTCTGAAGAATGTGGCAATCCCAAACTATTTTTTACAGATTTGGAGTAGTCTTTAAAATCGGCTTCGATGACCGAAACGAGCTTATCTTCTCCCGGTTCTGTTAAATTATTTTTTTCATCCTGAAGCGATTTGTCAAAATAACCTAACTCCGTGTATATCTTCAGGCTATCCGGTGTTTTATTAGTTAAAAAACTGTCAAAAATCTCAATATTTATATTGGCAATACGCTCTGACATCTCTCTGGCATACACCACAGATAAGAAGTTTTCTTTCAGGATTGCACTGGTTTTTTTTGATAGTTTATTTATGTAAAATCCTGAAAATACAGACAAAACAAGAATGATAATGAACAGAAAACTCATTCCCAGAGTAAATTTTGTGCGAATAGATAATTTCATGACTTGAGGTTTTTATTTATTAGACTTGAAATTTTCATCAAGTTTATCCAGATCGAGGTTCAAAATTAGAACATTTATTCGATTTTCACCCAGCAATAAAAACTGAGGTGTCTCTGTCAGATCGTTTATATGCTTTATAAGCAGTTCTTTCTGATTATTTTCAAAATGCCTTGCATTGGCAATTCTGTCAACCTGTAATAATGCAGCTTCAGGTGAGATATGAGG
>DATCHE010000161.1:0-4802 GCA_036508535.1 Bacteroidales bacterium
AGGTATGCCATTGAACCTTCTCTTACATACTCAGCAATCTCTTTCATCTTGGGTGTTCCTTCTTCCTGCATCATCATACCTTTGTAAAAGATCCAGGCGAATAAAAGTGCCAAGAGAGCTGAAATCGGCACAATCCAAAAAATGCTACTAATCATGATATCAATTATTAAATTAGAAATAAAAATTAAAAGGTTTAAAAATTAAAAAAAATTCACCGGTACAAAACTATACTAATCTTTATTTTAAACAAGACAATTATGATCAATTTTTTCAACTGTCATTCAACCCCTGCAAAATCTCTCCGGTTTTATTTATTTTTAACATATTTATTCATCCAGTTCAACACTTCCCAGTGTTTATGGAGGATGGTTTCACGTGCTGCATAACCATGACTTTCATTTGGTAAAAAGACCAGCCGTGCCGTTGCTCCAAAACCTTTTAATGCAGCATAGAACCTTTCGCTTTGAATCGGAAATGTACCGCTGTTATTATCTGCCAGACCGTGAATAAGCATTATAGGATCCTTTACTTTATCGGCATACATAAATGGTGACATGCCATTATAAATCTCAGGAGCTTCCCAATAATTGCGTCTCTCATTCTGAAATCCGAATGGGGTCAGAGTTCTGTTATAAGCACCGCTTTCTGCTATACCCGCAGCAAATAATCTGGTGTGAGCCAGAAGATTGGCAGTCATGAATGCGCCATAAGAATGTCCGCTAACTGCAACTCTCTTAGGATCGGTTACGCCCATTTCCACAGCCTTATTGATTGCTGCCTCAGCATCTCCCACAAGTTGTTCAATAAAGTTATCGTTTGGCTCTTTGCCCTCTACTCCTACTATAGGAAAAGCTGCATCCATAAGAACGGCGTAACCTTGTGTTACATAAACAAGGGCTGAAGCCGGACTGACTCTTGTAAATGTATAGGGTGAACCGCTAACTTGCCCGGCCGCGGCCGCATCATTAAATTCTTTTGGATATGCCCACAGCAGAGTAGGAAGTGGTCCGTCTTTTTCTTTGGAATAACCTGTAGGAAGATACAGAGTGAAAGAAAGATCTATTCCGTCTTTCCTCTTATATTTCACAAGTTCTTTCGAAACACTGGCAAGCTGCGGGTAGGGATTTTCAAACCTTGTAACTTGTATAAGCTTGCCGTTTTTCAGATTCCTGATAAAATAATTCGGGACATCATTAACAGACTGACGGGTAGTCAGAACCAACCCTTTTGAAATATCGAGAAAGGATGAGACTGTCTCATAATATGGAGCAGCCGATCTCCATAGCCTTGTAGTTTTGGAAGTGGCTATATCATATTTGTCAATAAACGGACGGTCTCCTTCTGAGGATGAACCGGCACCGTCGAGATATAGCGATTTCCCTTTATCAGCAAAGAGTAAAACATTTCTGCCATAACTATTCTGCTCAGTTACAAACCGTCCGGGATTGTCGTAACTGTTGTCTGAGTTGATTTCATTAATTTTCTTTATTGTATTCTGCGGATCAGCAGGACTGAAAGAACTGGTTTTACGCATTCTGGTCTTGCTCAGGCCTTCTGAAATTATTGCGAAGTCTTCTTTTCCCCATGTTATCCCGCTGAATCTCATTTCTGTAGCTATGAATTTTGTAGGTTCTCCGTTGAATGGAGAAGGAAGCATGAACACCTGGTCGTGGTATTTCATCTCTTTCTTATAATCGCCACCATCTGTAGCTTCTACCCAATATACTGTTGAGGGCTTGTCGGCGCGCCAGTTATATCCTCTGGAGCCGGGGCGCACAACATCATAACCTCTTGGCTGGTTTTCGACCAATGGCTCCACAAGAAGCGTTTTTACATTATTTCCGGTAAGATCCCAAATCTGAGTAACCGAAGGAAAACTGCTGTACGGAACAATATATGAAAATGGTCTGCTGATAAGAGTTATCATAAAATATTTCCCGTCAGGGGAAGGGGAAATCTCTGTTATCATACCGGGTTTTCCTAATTTAATTGAATTTGTTCCATCCCAAAGCATCAACTGAGATTTAGCATAATATTCAAAGATCATTTCGTCAACCGGATCTTTCAGTAAGTCCTGGTATGTGGCTGCCTGTCCTGCTTTTCCCAGGTTTTCCGAAACAACAGGACCATCAGGGACTAAACTTCTTACCGGCTTGCTCCCTCTGCCCGGGTCGCTAACATAATACAGAATGCTCTTATTGTCCGTTAACCAATTAATGGCTCCCCCAGAACCTCTGCCTGTTGAACCACCAAACACCATATTTATTCCGTCGGCAATCTTTTGAACTTTCAATGTTGCAACATCACAAACCCAAAGTTCTATCGAGGAGCTTTTTGTGTTGGTAAAGGCAAATTTAGTTCCATTTACACACCAGATTGGAGAGCCAAGCTGAGCCTCATCAGGCATACCTGCAAATTCACGAATATTCGTTCCGTCAATATTCATTATCTTAAATCCTTTATTGTAAGTCTGCCTGCTGGGGCCGCTTATTGCCGGATCTATTCTCAGTCCTGCTATCCTGAACTCTTCTGCAGATAACTCTTCGATTGTAATATTGCCGGCACGTTCGATAATGACAATATTTGTCTTATCCGGACTAATAGAAATTGCAGGGGTGAGTGCTGCATCTACAATTTTTACAATTTCAGCCGGAGGCAACTGATATTTCAACGCCTCCTGAGCAGATGCAGTTATGCCAAAGAATACAGCTGCTGATAAAATAATTAATGCTTTTCTGACCATAACATTTAATAAATTAGATATTTACATGATTTTCAAAGATATCAATCTTTATATATTGTACTCTGTTTAAAAATACTTACCCCAGTTTTAATGATTCTGCCTGATACATTTATTACTTTTGCACCGGACTAAAAGTAAAGTTTTAATAAATATCAAAATCAAATAATCATGGTTAATTTTTTTGACGACAAGATATCTGAAAGACTGGGTGGTGCAAACTTTGGGAAATCAACAGTGATCTACAAATTTGAACTTATTAAAAGAGCAAAGGCCGCAGCAAAAAAGGCTCGTCCTGATGTGGAGATGATCGATATGGGGGTCGGTGAGCCTGACTGGCCTGCAGATAGCCTTGTTGTAAAAGCTCTTTCTGAAGAAGCCGGTAAGCCTGAAAACAGATGGTATGCAGATAATGGAATTCCTGAATTTCAGGTGGCGGCTGCAAAATATCTTGAAAAAGTTTATGGCCTTTCAGGCTTAATCCCTTCGGAAAATATAGTTCATGGTATCGGATCAAAACCGATACTGGCGATGCTCCCGATTTGCTTTATTAATCCGGGAGATATTTTGCTTACAACAGTTCCCGGTTATCCGGTTACAGCAACATACACAAAATATCTTGGTGGGGAGGTATATAATCTGCCGTTGCTGGAATCAAACTCCTTTTTCCCCGACTTCAGTAAAATCCCCCAGACAATACTCGATAGAGCAAAGCTCTTATATATTAACTACCCGAATAATCCAACCGGCGCTGTTGCTACTAAGGAATTCTTTACCGAGGTTGTCGCGTTTGCGAAGAAAAACAATATCATAGTGATTCACGATGCACCTTATGCAGCATTAACATACGATGGCAATAAACCACTCAGTTTTCTTTCAATTGAAGGAGCTATGGATATTGGTTTAGAAGTACATTCCCTATCAAAGGCTTTTAATATGACAGGCTGGAGAATAGGTTTTTTATGCGGAAACAGTAAAGCAGTCAGCGCTTATGCCACTGTAAAAGACAACACCGATTCCGGTCAATTTAGGGCAATTCAAAAGGCTGGTATTCAAGCATTTATGCATACTGAGATAACGGATAAAACTGTAATTAAATACTCAAGAAGATTCAATCTGTTGGTAAATGCTCTAAATGAACTTGGGTTTGATGCAAAAAAACCAAAGGGATCTTTCTATTGTTATGTTAAAGCCCCTTCAGGTACCGAGGGTGGAAAAGTATTCAACACTGCATCGGAATTTTCAGAATTTCTGATACGTGAATCATCAATATCCACTGTTCCCTGGGATGATGCCGGTAAGTTCATCAGGTTCTCTGTTACCTTCGAGGCAGACACACTTCAAAAAGAAGTAGAAGTAATTAATGAGATGAAGAACAGGATGAAACTGATAAAACTGAAATTCTGATAGGAAACCCCCTTCCCAGCCTTCCCCCAGGGGGGAAGGGGAACTCATCCTGACGTTTAGACCCGCATAATCAGGAGGACCTTTCCCCCCTGAGGGAAAATGAAAGGGGGTAAAATTCAGGCATTAAAATAAAATAAATTCATCGATTCTTTAATTAAAATGAACTTTACAGAAGATATAAACGAGTCTTTGATAACCCTTCGGAACGGTGGAATAATCCTCTATCCTACTGACACCATCTGGGGTCTGGGGTGCGACGCTACCAATGCAACTGCTGTTGAAAAGATATTTAAAATCAAAGCCAGAAGTGAAACTAAAAGCTTGCTGGTATTAGTTAACAGCATACAGATGCTCGAACGTTATGTAGATGTTATCCCTGAAATAGTGTATGAACTCACAAGTGTTTCCGATAGCCCGCTTACAATAATTTATTCGTCGGGAAAAAATCTTGCTCCGGGTGTTTGCGGAGATGATGGATCTGTAGGGATAAGAATTTGTCACGATGAATTCTGTAATGAATTGTTAAGCCGTTTCAGGAAACCAATAGTTTCAACTTCTGCCAATTACAGTGGAAAGCCATCATCGGAAAATTTTGACTCGATAGATAAGTCGGTTATTGGTGCAGCTGATTATGTAGTAAAATACCGTCAGGATG
>DATCHE010000162.1:0-12714 GCA_036508535.1 Bacteroidales bacterium
ACTGATAAGAATGGCCGGAAAGGAAGAAGGGAAACCAATACCATGCCTCAGTGGGCAGGTTCGTGCTGGTATTATCTTCGCTTCATCGATCCCAAAAATGACAAAATGATTTTTGATGTGGCAAAGGAAAAATACTGGATGCCGGTCGATCTTTATGTTGGTGGCGCTGAACATGCTGTCCTTCACCTCCTTTACAGCCGCTTTTGGCACAAAGTACTATTTGATCTGGGAATTGTATCGACCGACGAACCCTATAAAAGATTATTCAACCAGGGAATGATACTTGCCTTTGCATTTGAGACTGAATCCGGCGCTAAAGTATCCGGTGATCTGGTTGAGGAAAGAGAGAACAAATATTATCATAAAGAAACAGGCGCCGAACTGAGACAGATTGTTGCCAAAATGTCGAAGTCGCTTAAGAATGTAGTAAACCCTGATGATGTTACATCAAAATACGGGGCCGACTCATTGAGGCTCTACGAGATGTTTATGGGACCACTGGATGTTACAAAACCATGGGACGATAAAGGTGTAAAAGGAGTTTTCGGATTTCTTGGAAGAGCATTCCGGTTTCTTTCTGCTCCGGAGAATATTATTAAAGGAGACGAAGATACGGAGATATTAAAAAGTCTTCACTACACTATAAAGAAAGCAGGAGGCGATATAGAGACACTCCGCTTTAATACAGCAATCTCTCAGATGATGATATTTATCAATCTTGCCACTAGAAAGGGAAAAGTAACTACTGAAACAGCTGAAACTTTTACAAAGGTTCTTGCTCCATTTGCTCCGCACATGGCTGAGGAATTATGGCATCTCCTGGGCCATCCTGAAACACTGGCCTATGAGCCCTGGCCGGAATTCAATGAAGAATTTCTGAAAGAAGACAACTTTAATTACCCTGTATCTTTTAACGGGAAAATGAGGTTTAATCTTGAACTCCCGGTTAATATGCCAAAAGATGAAATAATAAAAATAGTTCTGGCCGACGAGAGGTCTCAGAAATGGCTTGGAGGAGCAGTTCCGTCTAATATAATAGTTGTACCAAACCGGATTGTGAATATTGTTGTAAAAAGTTAGAAGACGGAAGACGGAAGTAGGTAGTAGGTAGTAATTCGTCTACGGACTTCGGACTTCGGTCTTCAGACTTTTCATAAATAACTAATAATAATCTCTTTAAGATTTTTCGTGTGAAATATATATTCCTAATTACCCTTGTTCTTATTTTAGCTTCATGCAATAATTCATTAAAGGATAAAAATGAATCAGTCGCAATGACTGCAGACACTTCAATCGTTCAAAAATCAGCTCCTCCTAACTTATTATATGGAATTCCCGTCGACTCATTTGATATTGTACCCGGCCACGTAAAACCAAATGGATTTTTGTCTGATATTCTTATTAAACATGGTGTAAGCATGCAGGCAATTGATCAGGTTACTAAAAATTCAAGAGCAGTTTTCGATGTGAGAAATATCAGGTCGGGGAATAACTACATTCTTTTTTGCGACAAAGACAGCATGGCGAGAGCAAGGTATCTTGTTTATGAACATGACCTTTCAACCTTTTATGTCTTCAGTTTTAATGATTCCCTCAATATAACCCCTTTTAGAAAGGAGATAAATAGTGAAATCAGATATTCCTCCTGCACTATCGAAACATCCCTTTGGGACGCTTTGAAGGCGGGTGGTCTGCATCCGGAGCTATCGGATAAATTGTCAGTAATTTTTGCCTGGACAGTAGATTTCTTCGGGTTACAGAAAGGCGACAATTTTAAAGTCATTTACGAGGAGCTGTTTATTGATAACGAATCGCTGGGGATATGGAAAATATATGGAGCTCAATTCAACAGGTCAGGTTATTCAATTTCAGCCATACCATTTATTCAGAACGGTAAAGAGACATTTTTTGACGCAGAAGGTAAAAGTCTGAGGAAAGCATTCCTGAAAGCTCCACTTAAGTTTTCGAGGATAAGTTCCCGCTTTTCTTCAAACCGGATGCACCCTATTCTCAGAATCCTGAGAGCCCATTTTGGGGTTGATTATGCTGCACCTTTAGGAACTCCTGTTCATGCAATCGGTGATGGCAGGATTATCTCGGCTACAAATGAAGGCGCATCAGGAAGAATGGTAAAAATCCAGCATAACAGCGTATATTCTACGGCTTATTTGCATCTGAGCCGGTTTGGAGAAGGAATTTCGGCAGGTAAGATGGTGAAACAAGATGATATAATCGGTTATGTAGGCAATAGCGGTCTTTCAACAGGGCCACACCTCGATTTCAGGTTTTATCGTAACGGGTCACCAATAGATCCTTTGAAAGTTGATGCTCCTGCTGTGGAACCTGTCTCAGGGGAAAACAGATTAAGGTTTGAGAAGAACAAAGCAGTTATTCTAAACCTGCTCGGGACCTTTAATTAAAAAATCAGGAAGTTTTACTACCATATCCTCAATAATCTTTGGGTAATGCTCATATTCAAGTGCGTGAACCTTTACAGCGAGTGAATCGGGGGTATCTGAAGGATCAACTTTACATTTTTCCTGAAAAATGATATCTCCATTATCATAAAGCTTATTCACATAATGAATTGAAATTCCTGTTTTTTTGTCGCGATTACCAATTACTGCCTTATGGACAGCATCACCATACATACCTTTTCCCCCGTATAAAGGTAAAAGTGCCGGATGAATGTTAATTATTCGTCCGGGGTATTGTTCAATGATATTTTCCGGTACAAGCCATATAAATCCGGCGAGTACAATAAAATCGATTTTGTATAATGCAAGGTAACGAAGTACTTTCCCTGTGACATAAAATTCCTTGCGTTCGAAAAAAACTGTTCGAATATTATGTGCTTCAGCCCTTTTTAGGGCTAAAGCATGACGATTATTTGACATAACAAGACTTACTTTCGCCGTATTTCTGTTCGAAAAGTAATTAATTATATTTTCTGCATTGGTTCCGGTGCCGGAGGCTAATATAGCTATATTCCTCATTTTTTGATACTTAGCGTATTTGTCAACTAATAATAATAATGCCTTAAAATAAGATTATTTTTCTAATTATCAACACATTGAAGTGTATAGCAAATAAAAAAACATCAAATCACTTGAAAAATAAAGTACAAATATATTTCTTTGCATGGTTCAAAAATTAATATTAATTAAAATTTATTATTATGTCGGACATTGCAACAAGAGTAAAGGAAATTATAGTTGACAAACTAGGAGTAGACGAATCAGAAGTGACTCCTGAAGCCAGTTTTACTAATGACTTAGGAGCAGACTCTCTGGACACAGTTGAGTTAATCATGGAGTTTGAGAAAGAATTCAATATCGGAATTCCTGACGATCAGGCAGAAACCATCGGTACCGTTGGTGATGCTATCAAGTACATTGAGGAAAATGCAAAATAATTTGCGTTTTTAAAAACCCATTTATGAGAAGAGTTGTAGTAACAGGTCTTGGAGCACTAACTCCTTTAGGTAATAATTTGCATGAATACTGGGAAGGACTAAAAAACGGGGTAAGCGGTTCAGTAATGATTACACGCTTTAACACCGAAAAGTTCAAAACCAAATTTGCATGTGAATTAAAGGGCTACGACTCTAAAAAGTATTTTGACAGGAAAGAAGCCAACAAACTGGATTTGTATTCCCAGTATGCGCTCATAGCCACCGATGAAGCAATAACTGATTCGGGATTAAATCTTGATAAGGTTGATAAAGAAAGGGTGGGTGTGATTTGGGCTTCTGGAATCGGGGGGATTGAGACATTTTATCTGGCTATCAAAGATTATGTTCTTGGTGATGGGACGCCCCGTTTCAGTCCTTTTTTTATTCCCAAAATGATTGGTGACATTGCAGCCGGATCTATCTCGATAAAATACGGTTTCATGGGGCCAAACTTCGCAACTGTGTCAGCATGTGCCTCTTCTACAAATGCGATAATAGATGCTATTAATTATATCCGTTGGGGAAAAGCCGAAGTATTTATAACGGGCGGATCAGAAGCCAGTGTCAATGAACCCGGCGTTGGCGGGTTTAATGCATTACAGGCTCTCTCTACGAACAACGGAGAATTTAAATCTGCGTCAAGACCGTTTGATCAGACCCGTGATGGATTTGTTTTGGGAGAAGGTGCAGGAGCGTTGGTTGTTGAAGAGTATGAACACGCAAAGGCAAGGGGTGCAAAAATATACGCTGAATTAATTGGAACAGGATTAACCGCAGATGCATATCATCTTACCGCTCCTCATCCCGAAGGCCTGGGTGCCCGTAACGTTATGAAAATTGCCGTTAAGGATGCAGGTATAAATTTTGAAGATGTTGATTATATTAATGTGCACGGGACATCAACTCCACTTGGCGATGTCTCTGAAACAAAAGCTATTGTAAATGTCTTTGGGGAACATGCGTACAAGCTCAATATCAGTTCCACAAAATCTATGACCGGGCACCTTCTGGGTGCTGCAGGTGCGATAGAAGCTATTGCAGTGATTATGTCAGTCGTTCACGACATCGTTCCTCCTACTATTAACTTCAAGATTCCTGATCCGGCTATAGATCAGAACCTTAACCTTACACTCAACAAGGCCCAGAACAGAAAAGTTAATATTGGAATCAGTAATACTTTTGGGTTTGGGGGTCATAACGCTTCTGTTGTAATAAAAAAAGCCGAGGTTTAGTGTGGTCTTTCCGGAAAAGAATAAATGGCACATATCTTCTTGACAAACGGGAATTTAGCTCGCGATTAAAAAAGATATTGGGCTTCAGTCCCGGAAATCTTAAATTATATGAAATAGCATTTATACACAGGTCAGCTACGTTTACTCTGCCTAGTGGGAAGAGAGTGAATAATGAAAGACTTGAATATCTGGGAGATGCCATATTAGACGCAATTCTCTCAGATTTTTTATTTGAAAAATTTCCGGATGCTAATGAGGGTTTCATGACAAAAATCCGCTCAAGGATAGTTAACAGGGATGTCCTTAATCAATTGGCTATATCAATGGGAATCAATAAAATCCTGATAAGCAATATAAATTCAATTCAGCCTTCGAAAAACCTGTATGGCGATGCACTGGAAGCATTAATCGGATCAGTCTTTCTAGATAAAGGGTTCAAGAAAACGAAAAAGCTTTTTATCAGGAAAGTATTTAACAAATATCTCGATCTGACCGTAATTGTAAACACTGATACCGATTATAAAAGCCTTGTTTTTGAGTGGGTTCAAAAACATAAATCTAACCTCATCTTCACCTATAATGAGGAATATGATTTCAACCATAAAAAATCTGTCTTCTCAACAATACTTTCTATTGACAAAGAGGAGTTGGGGAAGGGAACAGGTACCTCTAAAAAAGAGGCCGAACAGGAAGCTGCCAGCCAGGCATGGATCAAACTCAGAGATAATTTGGGTTGAAATGGTTAATTATCTCATTTTTTATTAACTTTACTTGTTAAGTAGTTAAAAAATGCAGAACAAACAAAGAGTAAAAAGGGTTCAACTTAAGATAAACCAGATAAATGATTTTCTGCTTCTCGGAATTGTCACCTCAGAACCTGACTATAAACTTTGTCTTACACTAAATAAAAAATTTCAGATCTCTTTAAAAAACATATCCCCGGTTGAATTAACCGATGGCAAACAATCGGTATTTACATTCAGCAGGTTTTCATACACAAATAGCTCTTCCGGATTAATTTTTAATTTCATCTCTAACAGATCCGGAAAACACTTCCTCCTTAAGAAGCTTAAAAATATAGATTATATATTTCAGGTTCACGATTCAGAAAACATAAATAATATTAACCGAATAACTGATAGTCTGAGAGAAATTGAATCTGTAAATGCTGTATTTAATATTGATACAAGTACCTTTAATGATAAAAATTTGCAATACCTAACCCTATAGAGTATGGAAAGCCATTATTACAACTTAGCAGAAAAGGAATTTTCAAAGGGGGGTAAAATTCTTGTTTGGTGCTTTGGCGCCATGTTTTTTCTATCCGGAGTGTTTATATTATACCGAAGCCTTATTCTCAAAAATTTAGATGTTTCTGCCGAGCTTTCAATAATTCCTTTTGTGGTTAGTCTTGCAGTTTGGGCTTTTGCAGCTTACGCAACAATAAAAAGAAAAGATCTCTATTTTTCCGTTGATGATGATAAATTAGAGTTCAGGTACGGAATTATAGCTCCTAAATTACGATCTTTCAAATGGACTGATATTAAGGAACTTGTTATTCCTTCCAGACAAAAAAAAATAATGCTGATCTTTAATGACAGACCCTTCTTTATCATCAATCTGACCTGGATAGAGAAGAAAAAATCGAATCATATCATAAAGCATATTTATCAGATTGCCAGAGAAAAAAATCTTAAGATAGAAAAGGTCAGTATGCTCTCAAAGAAATAGCTAAAGAAAAGAGGCCGGCAATAATTGCCAGCCTCACTTCTTTAAAAACCCTAAAACTAACCTAACCTATGAAAAAACCTCAAAATCTTTTGTTCAAATTTCGTGCCAAATCCTGAACAAATATATGGCGCCTATTCGGGATAAAAAAACGCATTTGCCCGATTTGATGAATATTAACAATACTTTAATGATATGTTAAATTAAATAAATACCTGAAGTATTGCCCCCCTTCCCCCCTAAAGGGGGGTTAAATCTCTGTCTTTGATGATATTATACTTGATATCACTACTAATTCCCCCTTTAGGGAGATGGCCGCGAAGCGGTCAGGGGGCCAACCTTTAGGCACTACAAACTCTAGCTCACTCCAAACTTCTGTTGTTAAAGAAAGTTAAAGAGTGCCTTTATAGATTATATACCAGTATTTTTGTAGCTGTATGAAGCAAAAAACAATTGTTTTACTCGCCATCTTTTTTTTCCTGGCTATTTCAGGACTGATTCTTATACAGTTATACTGGATAAAAAATGCGATTACTATTACTGATCAACAGTTCCGTTACAGTGCGAACAAAGCTCTCGAATCAGTTGTTCTTGATCTTGAAGAGAAAGAATTAATTAAAAATATTGTGGAAGACATTGATCCGGCTTCAACGGATTCAATTACAGCAATTGTTCCTGCGAATTCTCCTCTTGCCAAAAAACTACATGGTTATCAGCCAAACACTGCACTTCTTAAGATGTACGGGCTTGATAATCCGGTTAAACCAATTGCAATTACAAGTTCTGGTCATAAAATATTTATTTCAGCTGAAAATAGTTCTCCTTTTGCGTCAGATGAAACACCTGAGCCTTCACAGGAGATGACAAATTCAGATATATCGGGCAGGGTAAGTAATAAAATTGTATTTCTTGAAAAGATAATGGAGAAAATACTTCGTAATACACCTGATATACAAGAAAGAATTGATGCTGAAGAACTTACTAAACAACTCCGAACTGCGTTAAATAATGTCGGAATTTATCTCAATTTTGAATATTCAATCCGTTCCGGACGCTTGGGTAATATATGGAGTACACCGGGGTTTACGGATAAACCAGGTACCAATAAGTTCATTATTCAGCTATTCCCTAACGACCCTGTTCCAAGTCAGAATCAGATAGTACTATATTGCCTTCAGGAACAGCAATATAAATTTGAAAAAATCGGGATCCTTGGTTTCTTGTCTCTATTGTTTACATTGCTCCTGCTTATTCTTTCCACAGGAACATTTATCGTTATCTTCCGGCAGAAAAAAATGTCAGAAATCAGGAGCGATTTCATTAACAACATGACTCATGAACTAAAGACCCCAATTTCTACTATTTCGCTTGCCTCCCAGATGATGGCCGATAAATCAATTCCCGATAAGGATAAAAACATAGATAATCTTGCAAAAATAATTTCCGATGAGAGCATGAGACTTAAATTTCAGGTTGAGAAAGTGCTTCAAATGGCAATATTTGAAAAACTTAAAATGAAACTCAATCTGGTTGAATTGGATGTACATGGAATTATTGATAAAGCCATAGAAAATTTCGATCTCCAGATCAAAAACCGCAACGGGGTTATAAGGAAAGATTTTCAGGCCATATTTTCGCTTTCAATGATTGATGAAATTCATTTTCTAAATTCAATCTCCAACCTGATTGACAATGCTATAAAATACTCGAAGGATAATCCTGAAATAATTATCTCAACAAGGAACTATAAGAAAAATATATTGATTACCATTGAAGATAAAGGCATTGGCATTAGTAAAGAAAACCAAAAAAGGATTTTTGACAAGTTTTATCGTGTCCATTCAGGAAATGTTCACAATGTAAAAGGATTTGGACTTGGCTTAAGTTATATCAAGAAGATTGTCGAGGAACATAATGGAACAATTAAGGTTGAAAGTCTGATTAATAAAGGAACTAAATTCACTATTTTTCTTCCACAAAATATATTAAGATGAATAATATTAAAATACTTCTTGCAGAAGACGACAGTAACCTTGGTACTCTGTTAAGAAATTATCTGATTGCCAAGAACTATGAGACTACGCTTTATGTTAACGGTAGTCTCGCCCTTGAAGGCTCCTCCAAAACTTCATTCGGCTTGTGCATACTTGATATAATGATGCCTGAGATGGATGGACTCGCCCTTGCTAAAGAAATTCGTCTTACCAGTCCCGAAATGCCAATAATATTTCTTACGGCAAAGAATCAAAAAGAAGATATAATAGAGGGATTCAAATCCGGGGCAGATGATTATATTACAAAGCCTTTTTCAATGGAGGAGCTTCTTTATCGGATTGAAGCCATTTTAAGAAGAACAACCAATTCTTCATCAAATAAAAAAGAAGAAACCTATACTATTGGGAACTATACCTTTGATTCTCTGAAACAAATTCTTACTTACAACGATCAGCCTATAAATCTGACTACAAAGGAGTCCGGACTACTTGAACTACTTTGCCGGTACGGAAATGAGATTCTTGAAAGGAATTTCGCTTTAAAGACTATCTGGGTTGATGATAACTATTTTAATGCCAGGAGTATGGATGTTTATATTACCCGTTTAAGAAAATACCTTAAGAAAGATCCTTCTGTGAAAATATTAAATGTACATGGTAGAGGGTATAAGCTGATCAGCTGAATTTACCCCCCACCCCCCCTAAAGGGGGGCTAATTCTCACACATACATTGTATTAGCCCCCCTATAGGGGGGTTGGGGGGCAATTAAGGGCAGGGGGTAAAAAAGCAGGAGGAATATACGACAGATTCTAGTCGAGTTTCAGAACTGCAAGAAATGCCGTTTGAGGAACTTCAACATTACCTACCTGTCTCATTCGCTTTTTCCCTTTTTTCTGCTTCTCAAGCAGTTTTCTCTTTCTGGTAATATCGCCCCCGTAACATTTTGCTGTTACATCTTTTCTCACTGCCTTTACTGTTTCACGTGAAATTATTTTTGCACCTATGGCAGCCTGTATAGCGATATCAAACTGTTGCCGGGGTATCAGTTCTTTAAGTTTAACACACATTTTCCTGCCAAATTCATAAGAATGACCTCTGTATATCAATGTTGAAAGAGCATCTACCATTTCACCATTCAAAAGGATATCAAGCCTGACAAGGTCTGCTTTCTGATAACTTGTATAATAATAATCAAAAGATGCATATCCTTTTGAGATGCTTTTAAGCTTATCGTAGAAATCAAACACAATTTCTGCCAGTGGCATTTCAAAAGTCAGTTCAACTCTGTCTCGTGTAAGGTAAACCTGGTTTTTCAGGATTCCTCTTTTATCGATACACAATGTCATTATAGACCCTACATATTCAGAAAGTGTTATTACCTGAGCAACAATATAAGGTTCTTCAATACGTTCAAGGTGGTTTACGGGAGGCAGCCCTGAGGGATTATGAACATCTATCTCTTCCCCTTTTGTTGTATAAGCTTTAAAAGATACGTTTGGTACTGTTGTTATTACATCCATATTGAACTCCCGGTCGAGACGTTCCTGGATAATTTCCATATGAAGTAATCCAAGGAAACCACATCTGAAACCAAATCCGAGTGCAGCAGATGATTCAGGGATAAATGAGAGTGAAGCATCATTCAGCTGTAATTTTTCAATTGAGATCCGCAGGTCTTCATAATCATCTGCATCAACAGGGTATATACCTGCAAACACCATAGGTTTTACATCCTCAAATCCTGAAATTGCCTTATCGCAGGGGTTTTTAACATGAGTAATCGTATCACCAACTTTTACCTCAGCGGAGACTTTTACTCCTGAAATAATGTATCCAACATCGCCAACACTCAGAGAGTCGCGAGGATCCTGTTTAAGTTTTAAAACACCGATCTCTTCAGCAGAATACTCATGATCAGTATTGACAAATTTTACTTTTTCACCTTTAAGTAGTGTTCCATTAACTACTTTAATATAAGCTATAATACCTCTGAAGGAATTAAAGATTGAGTCAAATATAAGAGCCTGTAACGGGGCATCCGGATCGCCTTTTGGAGACGGAATCCGTGTAACGATATCACGAAGAATCTTTTCGACTCCCATACCGGTTTTCGCACTGGTTTCAATGATATCTTCTCTTTTGCAACCCACTAGATCAACTATTTGATCTTTAACCTCTTCTGGCATAGCTGAGGCCATATCCATCTTGTTCAATACCGGAATAATTTCAAGATTATGCTCTATAGCCATATAGAGGTTCGAAATAGTTTGTGCCTGTATTCCCTGGGTAGCATCGATAACAAGTAAAGCGCCTTCGCAGGCAGCAATTGAACGTGACACTTCATAAGAAAAATCTACATGCCCGGGAGTATCGATAAGATTAAGTATATACTTTTTCCCATCGTGGAAATACTCCATCTGAATTGCATGACTTTTAATAGTAATACCCCGCTCCCGTTCCAGGTCCATATCGTCGAGTATCTGAGCCTGATATTCTCTTTCGGTTATTGTATTGGTCTTTTCCAGTAACCGGTCGGCCAGTGTACTCTTGCCATGGTCAATATGAGCTATTATGCAGAAATTCCGGATATTATCCATTTAATAATATTTCTTTAAATCAGGTGCAAATATATGAATTTATATAAATATTTAAGGTGGGGTACAAACAGGTAGAGACAGGTTGCAACCTGTCTCTACACCAATTTAATATTATAAATATGATATTACATCATTCCCGGCATTCCGCCACCCATTCCCTGTGGGGGTCCGGCAGGATGATCTTCTTTTTCTTCTACAATAACTGCTTCAGTGGTAAGGAACATTCCAGCAACGGAAGCAGCATTCTCGAGTGCAACGCGTGCTACTTTAGCGGGATCAATTACTCCTACAGCATAAAGTTTTTCATATGTATCAGTCTGAGCATTATACCCATAATCACCTTTGCCCGCTTTTACATTCTGTGCTACAACAGCACCTTCTTTACCAGCGTTAAGAGCAATCTGACGCAGAGGTTCTTCAATTGCACGTTTTACAATTTCGATACCGGTTGTCTGGTCATCATTATCACCTTTAAGTCCTTCAAGAGCGCTTATTGCACGAATATAAGCAACACCGCCACCAGGAACAATACCTTCTTCAATTGCAGCACGTGTGGCATGAAGTGAATCATCGACACGGTCTTTCTTCTCTTTCATTTCAACTTCAGAAGAGGCACCAATATATAGAACTGCAACACCACCGGCAAGTTTAGCCAGACGTTCCTGCAATTTTTCCTTATCATAGTCAGAAGTTGTAGTAGTCATCTGTTGTCTGATCTGAGCAACACGTGCTTTGATCATATCTTTGTCGCCTGCACCGTTTACAATAGTTGTATTTTCTTTATTTATTGTAACTTTTTCCGCAGTACCAAGAAGGTCAAGTGTTGTATGTTCAAGTTTCAGACCTTTTTCCTCTGAAATTACTGTACCACCTGTAAGTATTGCAATATCTTCAAGCATCTCTTTTCTTCTGTCGCCAAATCCGGGAGCTTTAACAGCACAAACTCTGAGAGAACCGCGTAAACGGTTTACAACCAGGGTCGCAAGAGCTTCGCCTTCTACGTCTTCCGAAATAATTAATAATGGACGACCGGTCTGAGCTGTTGCTTCAAGTACAGGAAGCATATCTTTCATTGTGGAAACCTTCTTGTCGTAGATAAGAATATATGGATTTTCAAGATCAGCTTCCATCTTCTCAGCATTTGTTACAAAATAGGCAGAAATATATCCACGGTCGAATTGCATACCTTCAACAACTTCTACTGAGGTTGTGGTACCTTTTGATTCTTCGACAGTAATAACACCTTCTTTATGAACTTTGCCCATTGCTTCAGCGATGAGTCTTCCTATTTCTTCATCATCATTGGCAGCAACTCTGGCAACCTGCTCAATTTTTTTCAGGTCATCGCCAATTACTTTAGCTTGTGACTTAAGATGAGCTACAACTTTTTCAACAGCCTTGTCAATACCTCTTTTAATATCCATAGGGTTTGCACCGGCAGTAATATTTTTCAGTCCGACATTTATAATAGACTGAGCAAGAACTGTAGCTGTGGTTGTGCCGTCACCGGCAATATCACCTGTTTTTGAAGCAACTTCTTTAACCATCTGAGCTCCCATATTTTTATAGGGATCTGAAAGCTCGATGTCTTTTGCAACAGTTACACCATCTTTAGTGATCTGAGGAGCACCATATTTTTTCTCAAGAACTACGTGACGTCCTTTTGGACCCAGTGTTACTTTTACTGCGTTAGCAAGTTCATCTACAC
>DATCHE010000163.1:0-7901 GCA_036508535.1 Bacteroidales bacterium
AGCCATTCAGGTTCATTCTTCTTTGCTGAAATAATTCTTACAACATCTTCACTTAGTCCTTTAGGGATCTTTTCCATTTCAATATCGGAATAGAACCCATATTTGTATTCACCTGAAGTTACATCACTTAATATCTTATCCTGATCTTTTTCCATTTAATTGCTTTTCAACAACATTTACCAACAAACTAAGAACAACCCGGAAATCCTTTTGTTATGACTTTAATTGAATTTCATCATCCTTAATTATATTTAATCTAAATAAACATGCAAAAATAAAAAAAATTAGGATTACTGGAAGTATGAAATGGAAAATTGTCATTAAACTTTAAAAACGCTATCTTTATTCTGAATGCGAAACTCAAAAATATATTTATCTTGGCGGCTTCATATTTTTCTGATTATAATCGTCATAAAACCTTTTTAAATGACACGTATTTTAAAATCACTGATCGTTAGCAACAGTAAGAAACTGTTTCTTTTAGGTTTAATTTTATTCTCACCCGTCTGCCTTTTTGCTGCGGGGGGAGTAGTACCTTCAATTGGGCCGGTAAGGGTCGAATTTATTATTTTCGGTCTCATTCTTCTGGGAGTTGCATTGTTTCATAAGCAGACTTTCTGGGTAGCAGTTATCGGACTTACGGTTTTACTGACCTTCAAACTTGTTTTTGATCCGGGATTTCACCTGTTTGAACATCTTTTTGGACAGACTCCATTTGCAGAACAACTGATGGATAAATCTCTGCGACAGGGAGAATGGGGAATAATAGTAAATTTACTCGGGTTACTTCTTGGATTCGCTATACTTTCAAAAGTATTTGAAGAATCAGGAGTACCTGATGTGCTTCCAAAATTTCTTCCTGATGACTGGAAGGGCCCGTTTATCCTTTTAATTTTTGTATTCGTCTTATCATCATTCCTCGATAATATAGCAGCGGCACTCATCGGAGGGTCAATTGCGCTGGTAGTTTTCAAAAAAAGAGTCCATATAGGATATATTGCAGCTATCGTTGCTGCTAGTAATGGAGGAGGTAGCGGCAGTGTCGTTGGAGATACCACAACAACTATGATGTGGATTGACGGTGTAAGTGCATTAAATGTTTTACATGGTTTTATTGCAGCAGGTTCTGCACTTCTGTTTTTTGCATGGTTTGCATCGCACCAGCAGGACAAGTACCAGAGGATCCAGAAGGATGCGAATACAAATGTAAAGATTGACTGGATGAAGATTTTTAGCGTCGGCTTAATCCTTGCCGGTGCAATAATTTCCAATATTCTTTACGACATGCCTGCTCTGGGTGTCTGGATAGCAATTGTTATCGGAGCTCTTATCAGACCTGTCCCTTGGAAAGAGGTACCGGGAGCAATTAAAGGAACAATATTCCTGCTCTGCCTTGTGTTTTGTGCTTCTATGATGCCTGTTGAAGAACTTCCAAATGCCTCATGGTTTACAGCTCTGGCATTGGGATTCCTTTCAGCAGTATTTGATAATATACCTCTTACAAAACTCTGTCTCGACCAGGGTCATTATGACTGGGGCATGCTGGCTTACAGTGTAGGATTCGGAGGATCAATGATCTGGTTCGGATCATCTGCCGGTGTTGCAATAACAAATAAATTTCCTGAATCACGTAATGTTATCTTATGGGTTAAGAATGGCTGGCACATTGCAGTAGCCTATATAATAGGATTCTTCGTACTGCTTTTTGTAATGGGCTGGGAACCAGCTGATAATAATGAGCATAAAATAATTAATTGCCCCGTTCCGGGTTGTCCGATGGGGAAGATCCCTGAAAAAGGCGCCATCCCGGGGACTATGAGTTACCTGGAACTGGATAAATAAGCTGGAAGACCGAAGTCCGAAGTCCGAAGCCGGAAAATTACGGAGTTTAAATAATAAAACAAAAGCCGGAAGTGAAAAGACAACAAACTGTCAATTTACTTCCGGCTTCAATCTTCTTTCTTCCGTCTTCTGGCTTCGGTCTTCCGACTTTTATACTACTTCTTACTTTCTTTATACTCCTTTAGCAGAGACTGAAAAGTCTCTTTCACCGATAATATTTTTGTTGCTCTGAAGGCATTTGCTCCGGCGAAAGCATATCCGTTTTCAAAATTGCCCTTAAGAGCGTTTATCAGAGCGATTATTATGCAGTAAGGACTTTTGGTTATGTCGCACGTCTTTATACATTTGAAAGGACAGGTCTTCGGCTGTTTCTTGCCGTCTCTTACTTTTGTGATAAAGTTGCTAAGGATAGCCCGGCCTGGCATACCAACCGGACTTCTAATTATTTCTATATCTTTGCTTTCTGCATCAATGTAAGCCTGTTTGAAAGCGGCAGACGCATCACATTCATCGGTAGTTACAAAACGAGTACCCATCTGTACGCCAGATGCTCCCAACTTAAGAATATTATTAATATCCTCTCCTGTGTATATCCCACCTGCGGCAATTAGCGGGATTTTTGTGTCGTACTTATCCTCAAATACTTTTAATTCACTTACTATTTCCGGAACAAGTTTTTCCAGAGAATACTCAGTATCAAAAATCTGCTCCTCTTTAAAACCCAGATGTCCACCTGCTTTGGGACCTTCAACTATAAAAGCATCCGGCAGATAATTATAATTGGCTTTCCATTTTTCACATATAATCTTTGCTGCCCTGGCTGATGAAATGATGGGTACAAGTTTTGTGACGCTGTCTTTCTTCAGAAAAGAGGGCAAATCAAGTGGAAGCCCTGCTCCTGCTGTAATAATATCGACCTTTTCAGATATTGCTGTTTTAATCATATCGGTGAAATTGGTCATTGCGACCATCACATTTACACCAATTACACCGAGGGTTTTTTCGCGTGTTTTGCGTATCTCTTCTTTGAGTCCCTGTATGCTGGCTTCAAGATAATCAGATGAAAAATCTTTGTATAAAAGACCAAGTCCGGCACTTGAGATAACCCCCACCCCACCTTCATTTGCAACGGCAGATGCCAATCCCGACAAGGAAATTCCAACGCCCATTCCACCCTGTATAATCGGAACTGCAATTGTAAGATTACCAATTCGTAATACTTTCATTTTATGCTTTTAAATAATCGCCAAAGGTAAGCTAATAAACCGATAAGGGAGTCGAATTAACATATTTAACATATAATTAACGGCAGAAATCAGGCATACAGAATCGTGAATGGCTGAACCGAATGGTATAACCACACAACGGCACGAGGTTTGTCGTAGTAAAAAATATCTTAACTTTAGAGGGTCAATAATAATTCAAATATTATGAAAAAGACAGGGATCGTATCAATATTCATCTTTTCAGCAGCACTGAATCTTTTTGCCCAGACTGAGAAAGAGATAAACGCTGAAATAAAACATGTTACGGTTTTTCCCGACAGGGCACAAATTGACCATGAGGCATCTGTCTTGCTGTTGCCGGGAAAAACAATTCTAAAGCTCTCCGGCCTTTCACCATATATCGATGCTCAGAGTATTCAGGTAAAAGGATTTGGAGAATTCACAATCCTTTCTGTTAATCAGCAGCATAATTACCTGCAGAATCTTGAAGATGCACCGGAAGTAAAAAATATCAGAAGTCAGATTGAAATGCTTCAGCTGAAAGTTGAAGATGAAACAACTGCTATTAGTATCCTGAAAGAAAAAGGGTCGTTCCTTACAGCCAACAAAGCAGTTCTTGATAAGAAAACGACATTTACTATCGAACAGTTTAAAAGTATGATGGATTTGTATACCAGCAATATGGAACAGATCGCGCTTGCAATTTTGAAGAAAGAACGACTGATTAAAGATTATGGGAAACAGATTACAGCGCTTCAGCAGCAAATAGCCGATAAGCTAGGCAAACAAAAGCTTCCGTCGGGTGAAATTTTAGTTACTGTCTCATCTGAAAAACAAGTTTCAGGAAAAATATCATTTAGCTATGTTGTTTCAAATGCAGGATGGTATCCTTCTTATGATATCAGGGTAGACGATATTAAAAATCCGGTTGTAATTTTTTATAAAGCCAATGTTTTCCAGAATTCCGGTGTTGCCTGGAAAGATGTTAAATTAAGTTTCTCAAATGCCACGCCCTGGATATCGGGGGATATTCCTTCTTTGTATCCCTGGTTTATAGATTATTATAACCCGCCATCAATAAGAATAAGAGGGTATGGAGACGCAAGAAAAAGTAATGCTCCTGTTATGATGGATATGGCTACACCCGCAGCAAAAATGGAAGAAAAAGCTATGGCATCTGAAGCAGCTCCGGTTGTTGTTGAGAAGCAGGTTGGAGAGACAACTATTACTTTCGATGTAGCTGTTCCTTACACAATTCCCTCTGATGGAAAAATTCAGACAGTTGAGATTCAGCGACTGACAGCCCCTGCAGAATATAAATATGTTTCCCTTCCTAAATTGTCGCCGCTTGCATATCTGACAGCAAACATTACCGACTGGTCAAAGTTTAGTCTTCAGAGCGGTGAAGCAACTCTTTATTTTGAAAATTCCTTTGTAGGTAAATCCACCCTGAATGTTAATCAGTTAACAGATACTCTTACAATTTCACTGGGAACAGATAACAGCATTCTCGTAAAAAGAGAGAAGAGAAAAGATTTCACAAGCAAAAAGACAATTGGAGCAAACAAGACCGATACTTATTCATTCCTTATAACAGTAAGAAATAATAAATCGACACCCGTAAAACTAACGCTGAATGACCAGATTCCGATTTCTTCAAACAGCGGAATAACTGTTGAAAGTAATGAATTATCAGCAGGCAGATACAATGCGGTCACCGGCGAAATTAAGTGGGATCTTGAAATTAATTCACAGGAAACCAAACAGATAACGTTGACTTACTCTGTCAAATATCCTAAAGACAAAACTGTGGTACTTGAATAAATAAAAATTATAGTTTAATGAGAGTATTTGGAAATCTTATCTGGCTTATTTTTGGAGGTATAATTATTGCGATTGAGTATTTCATAGGCAGTATTATACTAATGATTACGATTGTTGGTATTCCGTTCGGGATACAGACTCTTAAAATGGCAGCCCTGGCACTTTGGCCATTTGGCAGGGAAACCCGTGTTCACGACAGAGCATCGGGATGCCTGTATATCCTGATGAATGTAATCTGGCTTCTTACAGGTGGTTTATGGATTGCTGCCACGCATGCCTTGTTCGGAGTGCTACTCTGCATTACAATTATCGGTATTCCATTTGGACTTCAACATTTTAAACTGACTGCTATTGCATTAAGTCCGTTTGGAAGGGATATTGTGAATGCGTGAAATGCCCCCCAACCCCCTAAAGGGGGGGCTAATCAGCAAGATACGAATTAGAAACCCTTTAGGGGGCAGGGGGCAAAAAACGAAGGAGGAGAGAGAAGGGGGCAGGGGGCAAAAATCACGATAAGAAAATTTGAGAAATATTGAAAAAAATCTAAATGGATACAAACGAAAATAAAAAAACTTCAATTGCTGAATTGGGGAAATTTGGTCTGATTTCTCATCTTACAAATAAAAATAAACCGAAAAACAGAACCACCGTTACAGGTGTCGGAGATGATGCCGCAATTATTGATTCTGGAAAGTTTCTCACTCTTGTTTCAACTGACATGTTACTCGAGGGGATTCATTTCAACCTGATTTATACTCCTTTAAAACATCTTGGATATAAGGCTGTTATAAGAGCTATATCAGACATTTATGCAATGAACGGAAATGCGTGTCAGGTTTTAATCTCCCTGGGAATAAGTTCAAGATTCTCATTAGAACAGATTGAGGAGATTTATGAAGGAGTATATCTTGCATGTGAAAAATACGAAGTTGATCTCGTTGGCGGAGATACATCGAGTTCGCTAACCGGACTCACAATAGGTGTTACAGCAGTTGGAACCGTTAAAAAAGAAAATGTAGTTAAAAGAGACGGCGCCAGACCAAATGATCTGATCTGTGTTACAGGCGATTTTGGAGCAGCATTTATGGGGCTGCAGCTTCTGGAAAGAGAAAGGAAACTTTTTGAAAAAGAAAAAGTTGCTCAACCTGATCTATCTGGTTTTGAATATGCCGTTGGCAGGCAGCTTAAACCAGAGTTTCCGGCAGAAACATTAAAAGAGCTTCAGGCATCATCTGTTAAACCTACTTCAATGATTGATGTAACGGACGGTTTGGCTTCCGACTTATTCCATCTCTGTAAATTATCAGATACAGGATGCAGGATATTTTACAGTAAAATTCCAATAGATTACGAAACAACGAAATTGGCTGAAGAATTTAATATCGATCCGATAATTCCTGCATTAAACGGTGGGGAGGATTATGAACTACTATTTACCGTACCACTTGATTCATTTGAAAAGATTAAACTTATTCAATCAGTTAAGGTTATAGGTCATATGACTGAATCGGGTTCCGGAAACTTTCTTGTCGGAGATGATGGATCAGAGGTAAGGCTGTCTGCTCAGGGCTGGAAGTAGAAGAAACAAAAAAAAGATTTTACCTGGCCCTTATGATTCCTCTTTCTGATTTTCTTATGAATTCCAGAATATAATCCCTCTCTTGCGATTGCTTAAATTGCTTCTCAATCTGATCAAGCGCCTGTGAAATATTCAACCCACTCTGGTAGATAACCCTGTAAATATTATGAATTTCATCAATTCGCTCCTTTTCAAACCCTCGTCTTGTTAGTCCTACAGAATTTAATCCCATATAAGACAGAGGGTCCCTGTCTGCTTTTATAAACGGTGGAACATCAGTCCGTACCTTTGAGCCTCCGCCTATCATAACATGAGCTCCTATATTTGTAAACTGGTGAACGAGTGTACCACCACTTAATATGGCCCAATCGTCAATGTTAACCTCTCCTGCCAGAGCTGAGCTATTTCCCATTATACAATTATTTCCAATAACGCAGTCATGACCAATATGTGAATAAGCCATTAAAAGACAATTGCTGCCTACAACAGTTTTGCCTGTTGCTGCCGTACCACGGTTTACCGTAGAACCTTCCCTCACGGTTGTATTATCACCAATTTCAGCAGTTGTTTCCTCCCCTTTAAACTTAAGATCCTGGGGAATACCTGAAACAACTGCACACGGGAAGATCTTACAATTCTTTCCAATTCTGGCGCCATCCATAATAGTGGAATTGGGTCCAACCCACGTTCCGTCACCTATAACAACATTCCCTGCGACATATGCAAAAGGTTCAATAATTACGTCTTTACCTATTTTTGCATCGGGATGGATAAAAGCTAATTTTGAGACCATTAATTTTTCATTTATTTTTTACTACCTGAGCTGTCATTTCTCCTTCCAGTACGAGTTTATTTCCAACATAAGCCTGTCCGAACATAGTAGCAATGCCTCTTCGCATCACATCGGCCAGCTCCATTTTCAGAATCACTGTATCTCCAGGAACGACTTTACTTTTAAATTTAACTTTGTCAATTTTAAGAAAGTAGGTTGAATATTTCTCCGGTTCTTCAACAGTGCTGAGAATCAATAATCCGCCGGTCTGTGCCAGAGCTTCAACCAATAAGACTCCTGGCATAATTGGTTCATCAGGGAAATGACCCTGAAAGAATGATTCATTAAAAGTAACATTTTTAATTCCAACAATTGAAGTCTCATCAAGAGAAATCACTTTGTCAACAAGTAAAAAAGGAAAACGGTGAGGTAACCGCTTTTTAATTTCTTCAATAGTAAAGATAGGAGGCTGAGACGGATCATAAACCGGGACATCACGTTTTGAAAGAGCTTTTTTCATCTCCTGCCTCATAATTTTTGCTAATCTTGTATTGGCATAATGGCCGGGTCGTGTTGCAACAACTTTGCCTTTTATGGGATAGCCTACCAATGCCAGGTCGCCCATAATATCCAGCAGTTTATGACGTGCCGGCTCATT
>DATCHE010000164.1:0-5287 GCA_036508535.1 Bacteroidales bacterium
GATTGAGTCGTAAATAACCTGAAGTATTTCAGTTCTGATATTCAGATCTGATATCAGGTTATTATTCCGGGTAGGATACACTCTGTTACTTAAGAAAATGTACGAGATCCCGGAAGCAGGATCAACCCAGACAAATGTCCCGGTGAAACCCGAATGACCAAAGCTTGAAGGCGATGCGCTATGCGTAGGGTAAGACTCTTTCCGGGGAACATCAGAGTTATTTAGAAGTGGTTTATCGAATCCCAGACCTCTCCTGTTATTGTTATCAGGAAACTGTACTCTGGTATATTCTTCCATTACATCCCTTCCGATCAGTTGTTCACCGCCGTATTCTCCCATCCTGCGATATAGTTCCAGGAGCTTCATGAGATCATTTGCTGTTGAGAATAGCCCCGCCTGGCCTGAAATACCTCCTAACATGGCAGCGCCTTCATCATGAACAGTTCCTTGCAGGAGTTGTTTCCTGAACAGTGAATCATATTCTGTTGGGACGATCCTGCTCAAAGGGTATTTCAGATAGGGATTGAAACCAATATCAAATGCTCCTATCTTTTTATAGATATTATTTGTTACAAAATCATACCATTTTTGTCCCGATAATTTCTCGATTATCTGTGGTGCAATTATGAATGTGAGATCAGAGTAAAGATATTTTTTTTCGCCAAGAGGACTCTTTTTTATTTCAGAAAATATCTTTTTCGGGTAGTTGTTATTAAGATAGAGTCCGTGTGCAACTTCCAGAGAAAACTTCTTTGAATATTCCGGTTTAAATATGTTCCATCTGAATTTTCCATTTTTTCTGACAGTCTCTTTCCAAAAGGGTATCCATGCTGTCAGTCCGGCCTGGTGTGCCAGCATATCTCTCAGCACAAGATCTGATTTATTCGAGTGTCTGAAGTATGGAAGATAACTCCCAAGAGTTGCATCAGGAGTGAATTTGCCTTCTGTATTGAGAAGCATCAGTCCGGGCAGTGTTGCCGATACCTTAGTAACTGATGCAAGATCGTACAGATCATCTTCCAGAACTGCTACGCGGTTATCATAGGTCTGGTAACCATAAGTTTTTTGAAAAATAACAACGCCTTGTCTGGCAGCCATAACCTCACAGCCTGGAAATGCTTTTGCTGTTAAACCAATATTTACTATTGAATCAATCTTTCTGTTTAGGATTTCAGACGACATGCCAACACTTTCAGGAATTCCATACTGAAGCCTCATATTTCCTTCAGTGAGTATTCCGGAATTCAACGGCCAGTTTTCATTTATTGTAACCGGGAGAGAACCACGCGCACCTATACCTCCGAAAATCAGCTGTGCTGACAAATCTTCCATGTATTCATTTTCCTGATATGTAAGTACTAGTCCATCAGCATTTTGAAGAGCTGTGATTTTATCCAACCCATAAGGACTACCAAACCATGTTATAATAGTTTTGTTTTTTTCAACAAGTTTCCCTAAGAAGTCAACTAACCCGGGAGTGATTCCAAATTGCATATTTGGACGTTGATCTAAGCCAAAAACTCCGGTTATAATAAGATCATATCCGGCGAGCTTTATCAGTAGGTTTTTGCACGCTTCCGGGTTTAAGGAATCAAGAAAAAAATTATCTGACCGACAATATTTTGAAATTCTTTGTTGAAATAATGTAGGTTTACTTTTATTGATTACGAGCGCTGCAATTTTTAAAGATTGAAGGTTTTTAACAGGTATAATATTCTGATTGTTATTCAGTACCGTTAACGAATTGGCATAAAGTTCCCTGATTAAGGCCTTGGAAATCATCGGAGATAGCTCATTCTCAATGTTATCTCTTTTAATTTGCCTGACCTTATTTAATCCCGACCAGTATTTCAAAGCAAGGATCTTCCTGCATTTAAGTGCAATATCTTCATTTGTGATTTTTTTGAGCAAAATATAGTTTTTAGTTTCTTTTATTGCGGAATCAACATTAGCAACAAACTCTACAATGTCGTTCCCTGCCTCAAGGGCTTTAGCGTCAGCCTCACCTGTTTTAAAATACCTGGTTATTGCATTCATGTTCATAGCATCTGTGATTACCAGTCCTTTAAAACCCAGGTCAGTCTTAAGAAGGCTTTTGATTATCAATGGCGAAAGGGTAGAGGGCAGCCCGGTTGTTGTATCGAATGAGGGCAGATTGAGATGAGCGATCATAATACTTCCTACACCTTCACTTATAAGTTTACGAAAGGGATAGAGCTCAACGCTGTCTAATCTTTGTCTGGAATACGGTATTACCGGCAGATCGAGATGTGAGTCAACATTAGTATCGCCATGTCCGGGGAAATGTTTTCCTGTAGCCAGAATTCCATTGTCCTGCATTCCTCTCATATAACTGGAGCTCTTTTCGGCAACTTTATCCCTGTTTTCGCCAAAAGAGCGGTAGTTAATAACCGGATTTTGTGGATTAATATTTATGTCGGCAACAGGAGCCAGATTCATCTGCATCCCAAGCCTTTTAAATTGTGAAGCAACCGCTTCCCCAAACTGATAAATGAGGGAATCGTTTTTTATTGCACCCATGGTCATCTGATATGGAAATTTCCCGACATTCTCCAGCCTCATTCCTATACCCCATTCTGCGTCGAGCGAAATCAGAAGAGGGACTTTGGATATCTTCTGATAGAAATTGGTCAGTTCAGCTTGTTTTTCAGCTGTTCCCTGAAAGAAAATAATACCTCCAATTCCATATTTCCTGATTATATCTGCCATTTCAACAGCATGAGAAACGTCCTTATTTGACCACCCTGCAACCCATATACATTGGGCAATCTGTTGGTCAATTGACAAAGTATTAAGCACTGAATCTACCCACGGGTGATTCATATACTTCAGAAAAGGCGGATCGGATTGCTGCGCTTTTAGAGGAATAGCGAGGAAAAAGAGAGGGATCAAAATTGGAATATATTTTCTTAATTGCATTATCTTCAGGTGATTGTTTTGTAATTATCTTACATGTAATTGGCTTCAAAAATAAGAATTATTTGCAGCACATTACAAAGATATGATGAGATACCTGTTTTCAAATTATAAAAATATCCACGAACAGATGAAATACTTATAAGATCGGCTTAAATTAGTATTTTTACACAACACTATTTTGAATCACTAATGGCAAAACTCAGTAGCAGGCTAGTCTCCCTGGATATCTTCCGGGGGATGACAGTGGCTTTTATGATAATTATTAGCACCCCCGGAAGCTGGAAGTATGTGTATCCTCCTCTGAGACATTCAGAATGGAATGGTTGTACGCTGGCAGATCTTGTATTTCCCTTTTTCCTTTTTATAGTAGGTCTGTCATCATACTATTCTCTAAAAAGATATGGTAATGAATTAAATGGAAGTTCTATTCTGCGGATTTTCAGGCGAATGTCGGCTCTCATTGTCCTGGGTTTGTTTCTTACAGTTTTTCCTTACTTCAGAATGGATTATTCTACGCTAAGGATAATGGGTGTATTGCAGCGTATTGCTCTTGCCTATGGAATTAGTGCAATTATTTGTCTTACAGTCAGACGTGATTATCTCTGGATTGTAATAGCGGTCTTGTTACTCATATATTGGGGATTATTGATATTTTTCGGAGGTGCCGATCCTTACAGCCTTCAAAATAACTTTGTTCTTAAAACTGATATCGTTCTGCTGGGAAAAAATCACCTTTATACCGGATTTGGAATTCCCTTTGAACCTGAAGGATTGCTAAGTACGATAACCGCAATCTGTTCGGTTATAATTGGCTATTTTATTGGTGAAATCATAGGTAATGGTTCAGCAAGCGGAAAATCAGTACTAAAACTGATCTTATTGGCTGCTGCAGCCGGTGGTCTTGGCTACCTTTGGAATTTGATATTGCCTTTCAATAAGCCTTTATGGACAAGTTCATATGTTTTATATACATCAGGTATTTCAATTGGAGTTTTCGCATTGATCTACCTTATTGCAGACGTATTTAAATTTCAGATATGGGGTATTTTCTTCCTGATTTTCGGAACCAATGCGATATTTGTCTATTTTATCGCTGCGATCTGGACTAAGTTATTGTTATTCATCAAGATAACTGTAGGGAATGATAAGATCAGTCTTTATGCATGGTTTTATGAAAAGGTTTGTGTTCCGGTTGCAGGCAATACCAACGGAAGCCTTATGTTTGCGATTATACAGATGTTACTTATGTGGGGATTAGCATTAGTTTTGTACAGGAAGAAGATACTGATCAGATTGTAAAGACAAAAGACAAAAGTAAAAAGACAAAAGTAACGTATAAGGTTCCCCTCCTTGGAGGGGTTAGGGGTGGGTTCTTAATAAAGAAAAAAGTATTTTTGATGGATGTAATAAACATTATATCAGTTAGTTATAAAGAGTTATTCGGAGAATCGGATATTAAGATCACCGAACTTCCAAAATCAGGTTCCGATAGAAAATACTTTAGAATCACGTCTGGCAATATAAGCCGGATTGCCGCATTTAATTCAAATTTTGAAGAGAACGAGGCATTTGTAGGATTTACAAAACACTTTCTTTCAAAGGGCCTACCTGTGCCTGAGATATTAGGATATCTTCCTGAAAAGCATATCTATTTTCTTCAGGATCTGGGTGATATGAACCTGTATTCCCTACTTCAGAAAAAACATTCTGGAGCCGGATTTGATTCTGAGGATGAGCTTTTATATCGAAAAATACTCGACAAACTTATTCTGTTTCAGATACAGGGATTAGATGGTTTGAATCTCGATCTTTGTTATCCTCACAGATTATTTGATAAGCAGTCGATGATGTGGGATATGAATTATTTCAAGTACATGTTTCTTAAATTATTGTCTGTGTCTTTTAATGAGAGGCGACTGGAACATGATTTTGAGCTTTTGGCTGATTTTCTTCTTGAAACCGGTCAGGATTATTTCCTTTACAGAGATTTTCAGTCAGCAAATATTATGATAGTAGAAGATGAGCCATGGTTTATTGATTACCAGGGAGGTAGAAAAGGTGCACCTCAATATGATGTTGCTTCACTTTTATACGATGCAAAAGCTCATATCCCGGCATCTTCACGTAAAAAACTTCTTGATTATCACATTGATAATTTTTGTTCAGTTTCCGGAGAGAGTAAAGATAAATTCATTGGATATTTCGCCGGGTTCAGTATGATAAGATTAATGCAGGCATTAGGTGCATTCGGGTTCAGGGGATTGTATGAGAAGAAACCAACCTTTACAGGCAGTATTGTGCCTGCAGTTAAACTCCTGATTCAGTTAATCGAATCTGATCAGCTCCC
>DATCHE010000165.1:0-4584 GCA_036508535.1 Bacteroidales bacterium
CTCTTACAAAAGCAAGCTTTTGACGAGTATGAAAACAAAAAGCCGGGTACTTCGTACCTGGCTTTTTCTTTGTAGCGGAGGAAGGATTCGAACCTCCGACCTTTGGGTTATGAGCCCAACGAGCTACCACTGCTCCACCCCGCAATCTGGGTGCAAAAGTAACAAATTAACAGCAATAACCAAAAGATAAATGAATATTTTTAAAAAGAGGTCCGAAGTCGGAAGACTGAAGTCCGGAGTCAAAAGAATACACACTTACTTACTGCTACTTACTTCCTTATTTACCTCTTCCGTCTTCTGTCTTCAAATACCCACTCCTGGCCCCCTTCTCCGCCAACCGGCGGATCTGGGCAGGCTCTCCGCGGAGGAGAACTTTACGACCTGTCTTCCGACTTCGGACTTCGGACTTCCGACTTCGGACTTCCGACGCCTATATTCTCCATATAAATTAAAATTATTAAATTTGTAATAACATTTGACTGACATTTGTTGTTCTGCATTATATAAAATCATTAAAACTAAAACTTATAACCATGCCAAGGGTATTTAAAGCAACAGAAATAGAGAAAGAAGATAAAGAGGTAAAACGCGACTATCTCGACAGACATATGCCACATGTCTTTTGTCCTGACGAAGTTATCAGAGGCCAGAAATTTGAGGTAAAGGTTAAGCTCGGAGAGGAGTATACGCACCCCGATGAGCACGATCATTTCATTAGCGTCATTCAGCTTTGGAACAGAGAAACACTTCTTGCAGAGGCCCGTTATACTGCCGGAGTTTACGGGAATAAACCTTCACATTTTGAAATTGATTTCTATATTGTTGCTCCGGACGTATCAATGAACCTTTCTGCTATGGCAGTTTGTACAAAACATGGACTGTGGCAGAGTGAAGATAAACAGGTTAAGGTAGTTTAGTATTATAATATTCCCATTTTTACTTCAGTTAGCGGAATTGATGAGGCAGGATTATTATCTTTGCGAGCCGAATATTTGTTAAAACATGGCTAAGGAAGAAAAGAAAAAAAAGAACTGGCGCGATAAATACAGATTTTCTGTAATAAACGATCATACATTTGAAGAGGTTTGGAGAATAAAGCTAACCCAATATAATGCATTCTTGTTGATTACCTTTCTGGTTGTTTTTATTATTGGTTCTACAACCGCACTTATTGCCTTTACAAACCTGAGGGAATTTATTCCGGGTTATCCCGATGTTACTATGCGGCGTAATATACTTATGAGCGCTATCCGCTTGGATTCCCTCGATCGCGAGCTGGCTTTAAGAGATAAATATTTCGCTAATCTGAGTGCAATAATATCTGGCAATAAACCACTTGAATTATATGCAAGGCAGGATACTACAACGAATTATAAAGCAATAAATTTTAACACCTCATCAGAAGATTCTATATTGAGAGTACGTGTTGAAAATGAAGAAAAATTTAATCTTACTCTGGGCCCTTCAACTCAGGAATCTGTAACAAGTCTTGCCGGCCTGCACTTTTTCGCCCCGGTAAAGGGAATAATCTCCGGAAAGTATGACGCTCGTACAAAACATTTCGGGACCGACATTGTCACAAAACCAAGGGCACTTGTTTCCGCTGCTCTTGCCGGAACGGTAATATTCACGGGATGGACAATGGAGACCGGGTTTGTTATTGAAATTCAGCATTCAAATAATATCGTTTCAGTATATAAACATAACGCTAGTCTCCTTAAAGAGACTGGAGATCTTGTTCGGGCAGGGGATGCCATTTCTGTTGTTGGAGACTCCGGTGAACTTTATACTTCAGGCCCTCATCTACATTTTGAGATCTGGTACAAAGGGAGCTCACTTGACCCGGAAAAACATATCTTATTTTAAAAAGGATTCTAGTTATGCCAGAGAGAATTGCATTGTTGGGATCAACCGGGTCGATAGGCTCGCAGGCTCTGGATATTATTTCCAGGTACCCTGACGAGTTTGTTGTTGAAGTTCTTGTTGCCGGGAATAATGTCGACCTTCTTACCAGGCAGGCTCTGCAATTTCAACCTGATGCTGTCGTTATAGGAAATGAAAAACTCTATCAGCGCCTTAAAGATAATCTTAGTAATACAACCATTAAAGTATATGCAGGCAGAGAGGCTATTGAGCAGGTTGTAATATCCTCAACTGTTGATGTTGTAATCGCTTCAATTGTAGGATACTCCGGATTGAGACCCACTATTTCTGCAATAAAAGCCGGAAAAAAAATCGCCCTGGCAAACAAAGAGACTCTTGTTGTGGCAGGTGAAATTATTGGCAGACTGGTAAGAGAATCGGGAAGTCAGATTATACCTGTCGATTCTGAACATTCAGCAATATTTCAATGCCTTGTGGGAGAAACAGGAAACCTGATAGAAAAAATTACACTTACTGCTTCAGGAGGTCCATTCCTGGGCTGGTCGGAAGATAAGCTGAAAAATATTAAACCAGGTCAGGCTCTTAAACACCCAACTTGGGAAATGGGAAGTAAAGTAACTATCGATTCTGCATCACTAATGAATAAGGGTCTGGAAGTTATTGAAGCAAAATGGCTTTTTGACCTTAATCCCGACCAGATTTCGGTTGTTATTCATCCTCAATCGGTTATTCACTCATTTGTACATTTTGTCGATGGATCAGTTAAAGCACAATTGGGAGTCCCCGACATGAGGGTCCCGATTCTTTATGCACTAACCTATCCTGACAGGTTTACATCCGATCTGCCCCGATTGGATTTCAGAGACTATCAAACTTTAACATTCAGCGACCCGGAGATAAATAAATTCCGGAATCTTTCATTGGCATATAAAGCATTAATAAAGGGTGGTAACATGCCATGCATATTGAATGCTGCCAACGAAATAGCCGTAAATGCATTTTTGACAGAAAAAATTGGATTTTTGCAAATGTCTGACATTGTGGAATATGCAATGGAAAATAGTTTCTATTCTGCTTCTCCTGACCTCGATTTTCTGGAAGGTACAGATTGTAATGCCAGGGAAATAGCTTTAAATTATATAAATAAACTTCATAGATTAAGATGACTATACTTATTAAAATACTGCAGTTTGTAATGAGCCTGTCAATTCTTGTTGTAATACACGAATTAGGACATTTTACTATGGCTAAACTATTCAAAACCAGAGTTGAAAAATTTTACCTTTTCTTCGATCCGTGGTTCTCGCTTTTTAAATATAAAAAAGGTGATACTGAATATGGAATAGGATGGTTACCTCTGGGTGGCTATGTGAAGATTTCCGGTATGATAGATGAATCGATGGACAAAGAACAGATGAAACTGCCTCCCGAACCATACGAATTCAGATCAAAAACTTCAGGGCAAAGGCTGTTGATAATGACAGGCGGTGTTCTCTTCAATTTTATTTCTGCGATGCTTATTTATGTTTTTGTTCTTTTTGCATGGGGCGAAACTTACCTGCCTACTTCAAGCGTTAAATATGGTATTGTTACCGACTCAGTAGGATTTGCTTTAGGGCTCAGGAATGGCGATAAAATACTTACAGTTGATAATCAGCACATTGAGAACTTTTTACAGATTACACCGGATATTGTTTTAAACAATCGCAAAACTATTCAGGTTGATCGCGACGGGAAGGTCGTGAATATTGAAATTTCAAAGGAATTTATTCCCAAGATGCTTAAAGGGAAAGGACAGATTGACCTCAGGACACCTTTTGCACCATACGTGATCACAACATTTGAAAAAGAATCTGCAAGCAAGGCGGCAGGAGTTCTTGCAGGTGATGAACTTTTAGGTCTTGATAGTCTGCGATTTCAATATTTTGATCAGTTTAAAAAGTACCTGTCTGAAAATAAGAACCATCCGGTAGTCCTTAATCTGCTGCGAAAAGGAGAAAAAATAAATATCCCTGTAACCCCTAGCTCTGCAGGATTACTTGGAATCAGCCCATCGGTTTCCCTAGGTGAGATATTTGATTTTAAGACTATTAAGTACGGATTCTTTCAATCAATTCCCGCAGGTATTAATAAAGGATTCAAAACCATTGGAGACTATCTGAAGCAGTTTAAACTTATTTTTTCCAGAAATACAAAAGCCTATGAATCACTTGGTGGATTTATTACAATAGGCAGTATATTCCCCGGTGTATGGGACTGGCAGGCATTCTGGAACCTGACAGCCTTCCTTTCAATCATACTCGCAGTTATGAATATTCTTCCAATACCTGCACTTGATGGCGGCCATGTGATGTTTTTATTATTTGAGGTAATAACAGGGAGAAAGCCCAGCGATAAGTTCCTTGAATATGCTCAGATTGCCGGAATGATTTTACTGTTTTCGCTTCTTCTCTTTGCGAACGGGAATGATATTCTGAAGCTTATAAGGAGGTAGAGTTTATTTTTATTGAATATAGGAAATATTTAAAGTATTTATAACTTTGCACAATTACTAATACTAAAAGAGATGGGAAATTTTGGAGCTACAGAGATTTTACTGATTTTACTTGTTGTGGTACTTCTTTTCGGTGGGAAAAAGATTCCTGAACTTATGAAAGGCGTCGGTCAGGGTATGAAGGAATTTAAGAAAGCCTCAAAATA
>DATCHE010000166.1:0-14431 GCA_036508535.1 Bacteroidales bacterium
ATTACGACACATCCGCGTTAATTGCCCCGCAAAAGTATAATAAATAATTATTAAAACAAATAGCTTGTGTTACCTTCGTAATTCAAAGTTCTTTCCGAGGTATACTTTTCTTACATGCTCATCATCTGCAAGTTGCGCAGAGGTTCCGGATTTCAGAATCTTCCCCTCGAAAAGCAGGTATGCCCGGTCAGTGATAGTAAGAGTCTCATGAACGTTATGGTCGGTTATCAAAATGCCTATCTTTTTCTCTCTGAGTTTAGATACAATTTCCTGAATATCTTCAACAGCAATTGGATCAACACCGGCGAAAGGCTCGTCGAGTAGTATGAATTTTGGTTTAAGCGCAAGCGCTCTTGCAATTTCGGTACGCCGTCTCTCACCTCCTGAGAGCTGTATACCTTTACTTTTTCTTATTTTTGTAAGCCCGAATTCAAGCATCAGAGTCTCTAATCGTTCCACTTGCTCTTCTTTTGGAAACCCCGACATCTCCAGTACTGCCTTAATATTGTCTTCAACAGACATATTTCTGAATACCGAGGCCTCCTGTGCCAGATATCCGATACCTAATCTTGCTCTTTTATATACAGGAAGTGAAGTTATTTCCTGATCATCCAGAAATATCTTTCCCTCTCTTGGTCTTATTAACCCGACAATCATATAAAAGGAGGTTGTTTTTCCGGCGCCGTTTGGTCCGAGTAATCCAACAATTTCTCCTTGTTCAACCTCTATGGAAACGTGGTCAACAACAGTCCTTGAACGGTACTTTTTTACAAGATTTTCAGTGTATAGTTTCATCTGCAATACTATGAATTGACGGTTTCAGTTTTAGTAGAATCATCATCCTTGAAAAAATCAGTACGATCTTTCTCCTTTTGTTTCATTACCCTGGCAGATATGAAAATACTGACCTCATATAAAAGCAGAAGTGGAATGGCGACAAGTGTCTGGGAAAAGACATCGGGAGGCGTTATAATTGCTGCTATAATAAAGATTACAACAATCGCATGTCTTCTGTATTTTCTCATAAAGGTCGGCGTAATCAGCCCAACCTTGGTAAGAAAAAATGCTATTATTGGAAGCTCGAAAACTAATCCGGTTGCCAGACAGACTGATGTAAGTGTTCCAATGTACGATCGTATATTAATCTGGTTGACAACCTCCGCACTTACTTCATAGGATGAAAGAAAATGAAGTGAAAGTGGCGCCAGCATATAATATCCGAAAAGAACTCCGGTAAAAAAGAGCAGAGATGCTGTCAGTACAGTTCCTTGTGCATAACGAGCTTCATTTGGTTTGAGAGCTGGTTTGAAAAATTGCCAGAATTCCCATAAGACAACCGGAAATGCAAGGATTAAACCTGCAACCATGGCTACAGCAAAGTGTGTAGTAAGTTGCCCCGACATACTTATGTTGATCAGATTCAGGGGCTTTGAGTTGATACATAACGAATTCGACTCAAAATTAAACTGTCTCATGAGAAATTCCCCAAACTGACAAAGAACACGGTTTGTAAAGAAGGTTGGACTTTTTGGAGCAAGAATAATATGGTCAAAAATAAAGCTCTTGAAAATAAAAGCTATTATCATAAAGAAAACAATAGCTAATACTGACTTGATAATATGCCATCTTAACTCCTCCAGATGTTCAAGAAAAGACATCTCATTTTCACCTTTCTTACCTTTTTTCCTGAACATACCCATTGTCAGCAATATAAATTGATTTAAAATCAGCCTGCAAAGATGATAAATCTTCCTTAGCAAAACAATAACAAAATGGATCACGAGGGAAATAGTTTGACCTCTTTTATTGGATTTATTGTTAAAAATTTCTTAAAAACATTTATTTGATCAGGAAATATCTTAACTTTATCTAAACTGTAAAACAAAACTTATTTACAGTTTTGCACGTTTACAGTATTAGGGGGGAAATATGTTGAATGATTCTACGATACAGGATTACTTAAAAAAGTACTTTGGTTTTGATACGTTTAAAGGCAATCAGGAACCAATTATAAAAAATGTTCTGGCAGGCAGAGATACCTTTGTATTGATGCCAACCGGAGGAGGTAAATCGCTTTGTTATCAGCTGCCTGCTGTGATGAAGAAGGGGACAGCAATAATAATTTCGCCTCTTATCGCCCTTATGAAAAACCAGGTTGATGCCATGAGGAACTTTAGCACAGACGATGGCGTTGCACACTTTCTTAACTCTTCACTTACAAAAACAGAGATTGCAAAAGTTAAAAATGATGTATTATCACAGAAGGCAAAACTTCTGTATGTAGCCCCTGAATCGCTTACCAAGGAGGAAAACATAGAGTTTCTTAAGAATATTGATATCTCCTTTTTTGCCATCGATGAAGCTCATTGTATCTCCGAGTGGGGACACGACTTCAGGCCTGAGTACAGACGCATAAGACCAATTATCGATACAATCGGGAGGGCGCCGATTATTGCACTTACAGCAACAGCTACGCCAAAGGTTCAGAATGATATTCAGAAAAATCTGGGAATACTCGATGCTGATATTTATAAATCTTCATTCAACAGACCTAACCTCTATTATGAGATCAAGTCGAAACAGGATGTCACAAAAGAGATTATTAAATATATAAAAAATAACGCCGGGAAATCAGGAATAATTTACTGTCTGAGCCGTAAAAAAGTGGAGGAGATTGCTGAAGTGCTTAAGGTTAATGGAATTAAAGCATTACCATACCATGCCGGCATGGATTCCGCGACACGAACATTAAATCAGGACAAATTTCTGATGGAGGAGGCCGATATCATTGTGGCAACCATCGCTTTTGGAATGGGTATTGACAAACCGGATGTTCGATTTGTAATACATTACGATATACCTAAAAGTCTTGAAGGATACTATCAGGAGACCGGGCGCGCCGGTCGCGACGGGGGTGAAGGGAATTGCATTGCATATTATAGTTATAACGATATCCTGAAACTCGAGAAATTCATGCATGGGAAACCAATTGCTGAACAGGAGATTGGTAAACAACTTCTTCTCGAGACTGTATCATATGCAGAATCTTCAGTTTGCAGAAGAAAACTACTTCTCCATTATTTTGGGGAGGAGTACCTGAATGAAAACTGTGAGGCTTGCGATAATTGCCTGCATCCCAAAGCACAGTTTGAGGGTAATGAAGCTGTTGTAAGTGTCTTGGACACAATACTGGCAGTAAAGGAAAAATTTAAAGCAGACCATGTCGCAAATATCCTTTCCGGGAAAATTACGGCAGCTATAAAATCATATAAGCACCACAAACTTGAATTTTTCGGAATTGGCGAAGATAAGGATGAGAAATTCTGGAACATGGTAATCAGGCAGGCTCTTATAGCAAAGTTTCTTACTAAGGATATAGAGAATTACGGGCTGTTAAAACTAACCCCGAAAGGAATGGATTTTCTTGAAAACCCAACTTCTTTCATGCTTGCCGAAGATCACGATTATGCTGACACAACGGATGAAGAGAATGCTTTTGGGGCAAGAACATCTGCAGTTGATGAAGAGTTATTTAGTATCCTTAAGGATTTACGCAAAAAAATATCTAAACAAAAAGAGGTTCCTCCATTTGTCATTTTTCAGGATCCTTCGCTCGAAGATATGGCCATCCAATACCCGATTACTCTTGATGAACTTCAGAATATTTCGGGTGTGGGAGCCGGCAAAGCAATAAGATATGGACAGGAATTTATTGAGATTATCCAAAAGTACGTGGAAGAGAAGGAGATAATCAGGCCCCTCGATATGGTCGTAAAATCGGTTGTTAATAAATCCGGGATTAAAGTTTATATCATTCAGAGTATTGATGTGAAGAGACCACTCGATGATATTGCTGAAGCAAAAGGGATGGATATGAATGAGTTGATTTCCGAGATAGAGGCAATTGTCCATTCCGGGACCCGGATAAATCTCGATTATTACATCAACAGTACAGTTGATGAAGAGCGGCAGCATGATATATATTCCTATTTCAGGGAAGAGGCTGAATCAGACTCACTTGAAAAAGCAATAAAGATACTCGGAAATGAGTTCGAAGAGGAAGAGATAAGGTTAGTCAGAATTAAATTTCTTTCTGAAATGGGGAATTAGTATTCCGGTTGAATGGATACACCAGGGAATAGCAAGCCACAAACAAAACATAAAAAGGATAAACGACCTGCGATGGGAGAAACCACTTGAGGAGCTTTTGCCTTCCATATCTACGGGCGGTATTCCGGAGGATCAAAAAGTCGGGAACCATTTTCAGAAAAAATATTACCAGGAATACCCAAAGAAACCCCGGAAATAACAATGCAACAATAAGCATAAAGACCTGCAATATAATTGTAACAAATGTTACAATTCCAAGAAGAATTGTAAATCTGTCGCTGTATGCTTTCCACTTTGAAGCCCACTTTCTGCGCTGTTTCAGAAAAGTCTCTGCTGCCCGGGAGGAAGTTGTTGTAACCATCGCATCACGCGATTCGAGCCAGAGTATTATTGAGTTACTGTCTTTTTTAAAGCTGTGTAACAGGAATATATCATCGCCTGAAGGAATCTCATTGTACAGATTATCAGAATTATTGAGATAGGATTCCCTTTTGAAGGAAAGGTTTGCCCCATTGCACATTGATGCATCGCCTGAGTATGCAGTACCGGCTGTAACACCCTGCAAACTAAGAAATTCAAGTTCCTGAAATCTCCCGAAGAACCCAGTACGGGATTCTATCTCTACAGGACAGATTATCATTTCAGGATTGTATTTCTCATAGAATGCTGCAATTGTTCTCATCCAATTTTCTCCCATTCTGCAATCTGCATCAGTTGTGATTATCAGACTACCTTTAGCAGCTTTTATTCCGGTTCGGAGCGCCTGTTTTTTACCTGACCCGCTGTTACTGATTGCAATGCTGTTATTGAATCCGCTAAAGCCTGAGGCTATTTTACGTGTCCTGTCTGTGGAATTATCATCTACAATTATAACCTCAAATAATTCCCGGGGATAATTCTGACTTGCAATATTATTCAGTAGTGAAGGGAGATTTTTCTGCTCATTACGGCAGGCAATAACTACTGAAATAAATGTAACAGGTTCAATAGAAAAATTAAAAAGTTTAATTTTCTGAAGGCTTCTGTAAATACTGAGAAGTATAAAAAAATAGGGTAGTATGAGGATAACAGGAAGCCAGTACATTAATTAATCCCTTAACCATTCGTACATTGTATAGTGTTCGCTTTTCATACCAAGAGCTTCATATGTGTTTTGTGCTCTTGAATTATTTGATTCCACGTAAAGACGAAGTCCGGCAACACCTTGTGCCTCAGCTTCATTCTTAATTACAGAATACATCGATCGGAAAATTCCTGTTCTTCTGTAATCCGGCAACACATATACGGACTGAAACCACCAGACGTTTGTATTCCTCCAGTCGCTCCACTCATAAGTTATGAGAAGGGATGCAACAACAGTTCCATTTTCCTCTGCAACCCAATACTGTCCGCGGGCAGGAATTTCGAAAACTGCATTAACACCTTTAGTAACAGTTTCCGGATGAAGTGCAAATTGTTCTGTTTCCCAGGCCATTTTCTGCTGGGAATCGATAATTACAGAAGCGTCTTTCGGTATAGCTTTGCGGATTGTTATCATAATGTCTTTTTTTGCCCCCCAACCCCCCTAAATGGGGGCTAAGACTCTATAAATTAGAATATTATTCTGATTTGGGTTATTTACTTTTATCCTTTTACTTTTGTCTTTTGTCTTTGCGCCTTTACTTGTACTCATCCCAGCTTTTAATTTCCAGGTCGTCTATACTCATTTTGCAGAAAGCCAGTATAAAAGCGCTGGCAAGCCGGGCGTTGGTAATCAAAGGAACATTATAATCCACTGCACTCCTCCTTATAGTATAGTCGTTATTAAGCTCTTTATCGCTGAGATCTTTAGGAATATTTACAACCAGATCGACTTCCCTCGATTTAATAAGATCAATTGTGTTTGGAGATTTATTTTCATCGGGCCAGTAAGCAACATGAGCTTCAACACCTGCGTTTTTCAGGAATTGTTGGGTGCCTCTTGTTGCGTAAAGTTTATGCCCTTTTTCGCGAAGAGCCCTTGCGCTGTTAAGTAGTTCAACTTTTGAACGGGCTGGTCCGGTAGAAAGAAGGATACTCTTTTTCGGCACCCTGTAACCGACCGAAAACATTGCTTTTAAGATAGCTTCATAGAAACCTTCACCAATACATCCGACTTCGCCGGTTGATGACATATCAACGCCTAAAACAGGGTCAGCCTTGGCAAGACGCGAAAAGCTGAACTGTGGCGCTTTCACACCAACATAATCGAGTTCAAATACTGTTTTCAGAGGCTTTTCTGCCGGAACGCCAAGCATCACTTTTGTTGCAAGTTCTATGAGATTCGTCTTAAGGACCTTTGAAACAAAAGGCATGCTCCGGCTCGCCCGAAGGTTACATTCAATAACCTTAATATCATTGTCTTTTGCAAGAAACTGTATATTAAAAGGGCCCGATATGTTAAGCTCTTTGGCAATAAGACGTGAAATACGTTTAATCCTTCTGACTGTTTCAAAATATATTTTCTGGGCAGGAAATACCATCGTTGCATCTCCTGAGTGAACTCCTGCAAACTCGACATGTTCACTGATGGCGTATGCCAGCATGTCCCCGTCGCGGGCCACGGCATCGATCTCGATCTCTTTTGCATTCTCAATAAATTCTGATACGACAACAGGATACTGTTTTGAAACACTTGATGCGAGTTCAAGGTAATGTTTCAGTTCGTTTCTGTTTGAGACCACGTTCATGGCAGCCCCTGACAAAACGTAGGAGGGCCTAATAAGGACAGGGAATCCGATCCGGTCGACAAATTCAAAGATATCATCAATTGAGGAGAGCTCTCTCCAACGAGGTTGATCAATAGAAAGGTTATCACACATTTCAGAAAACTTATGCCTGTTTTCTGCCCTGTCGATCGATACGGGAGATGTACCAAGCACATGGACGTTTTCTTTAAATAGCCTCATGGCCATGTTGTTGGGGATTTGTCCGCCAACAGATACAATAACTCCACCCGGGTTTTCAAGTTCAATTATATCAAGTACACGTTCAAAGGTCAGTTCGTCGAAATAAAGACGGTCACAGATATCATAATCCGTACTGACAGTTTCAGGATTGTAATTGATCATTACTGATCTGAACCCTTCTTTTTTAATTGTATCAATTGCATTAACTGAACACCAGTCGAATTCAACACTCGAACCAATCCTGTATGCGCCTGATCCAAGAACAATTACAGATTTTTTGTCTGTTTCGCAAATTATGTCGTGTTCAGAGCCGCTGTATGTCAGATAGAGGTAATTTGTAATAGCCGGGTATTCGGCGGCAAGCGTATCAATTTGTTTAATATATGGTACAATGCCCAAAGATTTTCTGTGGCTTCTCACTTTCATCAGATCATTATAGATATCATCTGCACCTGATTTTAGAACGTGCCTGGCAATCTGAAAATCGCTGAATCCGTTTATCTTTGAATGAGAAAGCAAATCTGTAGGTACTGATTCAAGCGACTGGTAATTGCAAAGTTCATCTTTAATGCTGATTATGTTTTTAAGCTTGTAGAGGAACCATTTGTCAATTTTTGTCAACTCATATATTCTGTCAACCGACATACCTATTTCAAGAGCTTCAGCAATCGAAAATATCCTCATATCTGTAGGCTCGGTCAGTTCCCTCTCAATATCTTCAAAACCAAGGTTGCGGTTGCCGGTAAATCCATGCATCCCCTGGCCGATCATTCTCAAACCTTTCTGAATAACCTCTTCAAAAGTTCTTCCTATGGCCATTACCTCACCGACACTTTTCATACTACTGCCGATCAGATGCGACACTCCTTCGAATTTATTAAGGTCCCACCTCGGGATCTTGCAAACTATATAATCAAGGGCTGGTTCAAAGCAGGCAGTTGTATTCTTTGTAACTGAATTTTTCAATTCATGAAGTCCATATCCCATTCCCAGCTTCGCAGCAATAAATGCCAGAGGATAACCTGTAGCTTTTGACGCCAGAGCGCTCGATCTCGATAACCGGGCATTTACTTCTATTACTCTGTAGTCTTCCGAATCAGGTGCAAGTGCATACTGAACATTACATTCGCCAATAATTCCGATGTGCCTTATTATTTTAATAGAAAGTTCCCTGAGTTTATGGTATTCGCTGTTTGTAAGTGTCTGTGATGGAGCAACAACAATGCTTTCCCCGGTATGAATTCCAAGGGGATCAAAATTCTCCATGTTACATACAGTGATACAATTGTCATATTTATCCCTTACAACCTCGTATTCAACCTCTTTCCAGCCTTTTAACGACTCTTCAACAAGTATCTGGTTTGAATAAGAGAAGGCCTTCGATGCGAGAGTTCTTAACTCTTCAATATTTGAAGCGAATCCGCTTCCCTGACCTCCCAGGGTATATGCTGCTCTTATGATTACCGGGAATCCCAGCTTAACCGCAGCTTCAATAGCTTCTTCAACCCCGAGGGCAGCAAAACTGCTGGGTGTTTTAACATCTATTTCATCAAGTTTCTTTACAAATAGCTCGCGATCCTCTGTATCCATAATCGCCCTTACCGGGGTTCCGAGAACTCTCACGTTATATTTTTCGAATACTCCCGATTTAAAAAGCTCTGTTCCGCAGTTTAATGCTGTTTGTCCACCGAATGATAAAAGGATACCATCAGGTCTCTCTTTTGCAATCACTTTTTCGACAAAATAGGGAGTTACCGGAAGAAAATAGATCTTACCTGCCAGATCCTCTGACGTTTGGACCGTTGCAATATTCGGATTTATTAAAACTGTTTCAACATCTTCCTCTTTTAATGCTTTGAGAGCCTGTGAACCGGAGTAATCAAACTCACCTGCTTCACCTATCTTTAAGGCTCCCGATCCAAGAATAATCACTTTTTTTACAACATCTTTCATCATCAGTATTTGAGGTCCAAAAATAATACAATTTTTTAATTAGGATTTGAAATATTAAAATAAATGCATATATTTGCAGAAAAAATGCATAAATATGCAAAAAACATCAAGACTTCTGTCGATTGAAAGTATTATAACGGAAGAAAGAATTTCATCGCAGGATGAATTACTTCAAAAATTGAAAGGAAAAGGGATAAGCTGTACCCAGGCTACGCTATCCCGTAATTTAAGGCAGCTTGGAGTAGGAAGGATACCAGATGGTAATGGAGGATACAGGTATTCTTTATCTGAAACTGCCAAGGGTAATAACCAACTTACAGTGAAATTAAATATTGTACCTGTAATTAAGGATATAGTTGAGGCAAAAGGACTTATGGTAGTTAAAACAATTCCTGGAAATGCAAGTAATACTGCATTTTTTATCGATGGGACAGGAAGATACGAAATTGCCGGTACAATTGCCGGTGATGATACCATTCTTATTATACCCAGGGATGGAATCACACTCCAGCAGGTTCATACCTGTCTGGAAATTATTCTTCCCGGGTTGCATGAACAGATTAAAAGTAAGAAATGAACAGTAGAGACGCAACATTTTGCGTCTAGTAATCAGTAGAGACGCGATGTTTCGCGTCTCATTAATAAATGAATATTAAGATTTTGATGAAAATGTGACATATATTTTTACCGCCTTCCCGGCCTTTCCCCACGGGGGAAGGAGCAAAAGCTTTCCTCCCTGCCTACCGGCAGGCAGGCTTTGGGGAAATAAGAAAGGGGATTAAATCATTAAAATAGAATTAATTACAATTAGAAAAATGTAGGTAAAGTTTATAAAAGTATAAATATCAAATAGTTATAAATATGAAAGAAAAAGTGGTTCTCGCATATAGCGGCGGATTGGATACTTCGGTAATACTTAAATGGTTAATAGAAAAGAATTATGAGGTTATTGCATTTGTTGCAGATGTTGGGCAGGCTGAGGATTTCGAAGCATGCAAAAATAAAGCCTTATTACTGGGGGCTTCAAAAGTGATTATTGCTGATCTTAAGAGGGAATTTGTTGATAAATATGTTCTGAAAGCCATTATGGCAAACGCAATTTATGAGGACAGGTATCTTCTTGGAACGGCGCTTGCCAGACCTCTGATAGCAAAAAAGCAGATTGAAGTTGCAAAAGCTGAAGGAGCAAATGCTGTGGCACATGGTGCAACAGGAAAAGGTAACGATCAGGTACGGTTCGAACTGTGTTACTATGCACTGATGCCCGGAGTAAAGGTTATTGCACCATGGAAAGATAAAGAGTTTCTTGCCCAGTTTAAAGGAAGGACCGACCTGCTGAAATATGCGTCTGAGCATAAAATACCTGTCAAAGCAAGTATCGATAAGCCATACAGTGAGGACGATAACCTGATGCACATCAGCCATGAGGCAGGAGTTTTGGAAGATCCTATGTACACTCTGCATAAGAGCATGCTGGAAAAAATGGTAATGCCTCAGGATGCTCCCGACAAGGAGACCCGGATCGTTATTCATTTCAAAAACGGGTTACCGGTTAAGCTTATCAACAAGGAAGACGGAACATTGAAAGAAGATTCGTATGAAATGTTTGTATACCTAAATGAGCTTGCCGGGAAGAATGGTATTGGTCTGCTTGATATGGTGGAGAACAGGTTCGTTGGAATAAAATCGAGAGGCGTCTACGAAACACCTGCTGCTACAGTTCTGCATATTGCTCATAAAGATATTGAAGGAATAGCTATGGACAGAGAGGTAATGCGTCTTGTAAGCATGCTAACTCCCAAATTTGCTGAGATCATTTATAACGGATTCTGGTTCAGTCCGGAGATGGATTTTCTTATGGCTGCTATTGAAAAGAGCCAGGAACTTATTGATGGAAGTGTACATCTCTGTCTTTATAAGGGTAATGTCCTTATCGAAGGCCGTGAGTCACCATCTTCATTGTATAATAAGAAATTATCGAGTATGGATATAGAAGGAGGATTTGACCAGACTGACAGTAAGGGATTTATAAAAATAAATGCAATAAGGCTTATGGCACACAGAGCTATTATTGAGGCTAGCCAGAATAAATAGATTGCCCCCCAACCCCCCTGAAGGGGGGCTAAAAAGTCCGTTTAGTGGATTTCTTCGCCCCACAGGGGGAGATGCCGCGCAGCGGCAGAGGGGGTTTTATAACCAAGGCCGACATTGAACCCCCTTTAGGGGGCAGGGGGTAAAAAATAAGGGGGCCAAAAAGTAGAAGATTGCAGGAATTTTGGGCAAAAAAGCTGACTGATTAATTGAAACAAAACATTGACTAGAAATTGAATAATAATTAAATTTAGTTTTATGAAACTCTGGGAAAAAGGGATTAATCCCGAGCCGGCAATAATAGAATTCACGGCGGGGAAAGACAGAAAAACTGATCTGGCTCTCACAAAATGGGATATAATTGGCTCAATGGCTCACGTAATAATGCTTGAAGATGTAGGGTTAGTTTCAGAAGAAGAGAAAAATGGATTGTTAAAAGCGCTTCACTCTCTCTTCGTCTGGGATGAGGAGGGAAGTCTGGTCATAGAAAAAGATGTTGAGGATATTCATTCACAGATTGAAAAGGAGATGTCCTCAATACTAGGTACGACGGGCAAAAAAATTCATACAGGTCGTTCAAGGAACGATCAGGTTCTTGTTGATATACGACTATATACACGGGAGGAGATTGATAAACTCTCAGTTTTGATACGCCGTCTTTTTTCAAAGCTGCAGTCATTAAGTGAGCAATATAAAGAGGTTCTGTTACCCGGATACACACACATGCAACCAGCTATGGTTTCATCGTTTGGCTTGTGGTTTGGAGCTTATGCTGAAAGTCTTGCTGATGATGTCCTTATGCTTTCAGGAGCCAGGGCATTAAATAATCAAAATCCTCTCGGAACTGCAGCAGGTTATGGTACTACATTGCCAATAAACAGAAAACTGACGTCTGAGCTTCTGGAATTTGATTGTCTTCTATATAATTCGGCTTATGCAAGCCTTAGCAGGGGAAAAATTGAAATGGCAGTAGCCTCCGGTCTGGCCTCTGTTGCGCAAACTCTCTCAAGATTTTCTATGGATATCTGCATTTATATGAGTTCGGAATTCAGATTTATAGATTTCCCTGATGAGTATGTTACCGGCTCAAGTATTATGCCGCAGAAAAGAAATCCGGATGTGTTTGAGCTCATACGAGCACGCACAAATATTATTCAGACACTTCCGAACCAGATTGCAATGCTGACAAGTAATCTCCAGTCGGGATATAACAGAGATCTTCAGTTGCTTAAACAGCTGGTGTTTGATGCTTTTGGTGAAATGAGGGAGTGTATTGAGATTATGCTTCTTATGCTGAATAACATAAAAATCAGGAAGAATATTACTGATAACCCGTTATACAATACAATATTCAGTACTGAGGAGGTTAACCGGCTTGTTAAGCAGGGAATCCCCTTCAGAGATGCTTATAAGGCAGTTTCTGAAATGGTTAAAAACTCTTCATTTTCCAGAACAACACTGGCCGATTATGTTCACGAAGGAAGTATTGGAAACCTGTGTAATAAAGAGATAGCTGAAATGTTTGAGGAGAGGATGAAGCCTTTTAAGAACACAACAGCTGCTGAGCTTGCAGACAGGATGATGCATCATGTAACGAATGGAAGTATAACCAACTGATTGAGTCACTAAATCACACCAACTTCTCCTCAAGAGCCATTTTTACGAGTGCGGCGGTATTTTTAGCGTTAAGTTTGAAAAGAAGATTCTTACGGTAACTCTTAATTGTTTCAGAACCAAGGAAAAGTTTTTCGGCTATCTCATCGTTAGTGAACCCTTCAGTGATCAGACGTAGCAGATCTGTTTCGCGGCGTGTGAGATAGACGTGTTTATCAGCCTCCTTCTTCATTAGCATATCGACTTCGTGACAGAGGAAGATCTGTCCATTCATCACTGTCTCAATTCCTTTTATAATCTCCTCGGGCATTGCATTTTTCAGAACATATCCCGAGGCTCCGTTTTTCATCATGTTGTTTACACAGGTAAACTCGCTGAAGCTGGTAAGCGCCAGTATTTTAAGGGCCGGATATTCTTTATGGATTGTTTCACAAATGTCAATAGAATTATTTACAAGTTCGCTGACAATTCGGTAAGCTGCTACTTCAGTTTTCTCTTCAGGACGCCTATCATTTCCGAAGAAATGATAAGTTACCTTGTCTGTACTGCGGCAGAAATCGGCAAGTGCTGCGTTAAGGCCATATTTTAAGAGCGATTCAGGCATCAGATTATGAGCCACTCTTCTTAATTCCTTTATTGAAGTATCGAGCATTTCAATGGCTGAATTCAGATATGCTACATTTTCTTCCGGAATGGTAAGATTTCCTTTCATTGTTGCTATTTTAAGTTTAGCCACCGAGAGCATCCCTCCGAGTCCATCGTGAAGGTCTCTTGAGATACGTGCCCTTTCGGTAGTCTCGCCTTCAAGGAGAGACTGCGTGGCAGTGATCTGTTTTTCCTGTTCAAGTTCTTTAATTCTCTGAGCTGTCAGAAGATGTCTTTGTTTCTGGTTCCTGTAAATGAAATATCCCGTTCCTCCTCCGGCAGTCAGCAAGAGGAGCAGTGATAAAAGAATTAAATTTTTTATTTTCTTATCAGCTTTCAGAGCGGCAATCTCCAGTTCTTTCTTTTCCGTATTGTATTTTGCATCAACTTCTGCAATTTTGTCGGCCCATTCCTGGTTAAGATCTGATTCTTTCATCCTTATTTGTTCCTGTGAATAAAAAAGCGCTTCTTCCGGAATGTTAAGCCATATTGCTGATCGTTTAAGCATGTCGAACAACAACCGCATATCGAGACGATTTGTAGTATCGGCTACCTGTAAAGCTTCCTTTCCCAGTTTTCGTGCATCGGCATAGCGACCGGATTCGATGAGATAATCACCTTGTTGGCGATAGGCCTCCATCATCCCCCTTGTTTAGCGCAAACACGGAGAGGTTAACCAGCGAAACAGCAGTTCCTCTTTTATCGCTGGTCTTTCTCTGTATGGCTAGCGATTTCAGGGTATATTCTATGGCCTTTTCCTGGTTCCCCGCTGTATAATAAAGAGAACCGATATTGCTCAGAAGTTTCCCCTGCTTTGCAATATCGTTTACGGATTCATAATATTTTAGGAGGTTAGTGTAGATGGTCATAGCAGTGTCATACTTCGCAGTTACCCTGAAGATGTTGGCAATATTATTCATAATATCTGCCTCTTTCTTTTTATCAGGTTGAATCTTAAGACTTTCAAGAGCTTTGTTGTAGAAGAAGAGGGAACTGTCATTTTTCCCCTGATTATAATATATAAATCCCAGGCTTGCTTCAGCTTCACCCTTCACGTTGACATCACCTGTTTTTTCAGAAATGCTGTACTG
>DATCHE010000167.1:0-5952 GCA_036508535.1 Bacteroidales bacterium
TCCCATAAGCAAAGCATTGCACTTAAGTTCGAATGAGGCAGGTTTTGTTTTGTAAATAGTGTCGTTGGTTAGTTTGTAAAATGTTGCATTGACTTTATCAAAGTATAATTTACCTGGTTCGTTAGCGTCCCGGGCGTGTTCTGTATATTCTATATTCCCGTTTAATATTCTGATTGAGTCGATGTTAAGAGCTGCCGGATAATTGTAGATCAAATCCTGAAATTCTGTTTTCTTAATATGTTTGAACTCTTTTCTCTTATCACGAAATACTTTCATATCCAAATTGCTGACTTCGACATACGAACTGATAATACTTCCTGATCTGAGATAATCCGGAGCATTAAAATCGTGAATGTAAATATTGCTTAATTCTGCTTTAATGCAATCAGTTTGAAATTTGTGACGTGATGTAAAATCATAATTGGTGTAATTCGGATGAATAGAAAATATGGATGAAGTAAGTGCCTTTGAAGTTGTAGTATACAGAATATCCTTTGCTATAAAGGAATACATGCTGTCAGATGAAACTGAAATACATTCTGAAGCAGAAAAATCAATGTTGTGTATTATAGCCGGAGTTAAGGTGTCTTTTTTTGCAACCTGTATGTCGTACACTTTCAGGATGCCATCTTTAATTGAAAAACATTTTGGGGATGAAGTGTCACCAATTGACATATCTGTTTTGTCAATAATTATTGTTCCAATACTGATGTTTAAGGGTATTATTAATGGTGAGGTCTGTTTTCGTGTAAATGGGATCTTTCCTTTGATCTTACCTCCGGAAATTGTTACCTCTCTTATACTTATATCTTTCCTGATTAATAATTTTGCAAAATTTATTCCTGAGAATTTGACTGAAGCAATTTGAGCTTCTAAATCGGAGAAATCGTCCGTGGATTTGCGTGAATTTAAAGTAATACCCTTCAATTCTATGCTTGATGAAATAATTGAAATGCTTATCTTTTTTAATTTTACCTGATAAGTTTTATTCTTTTCATTAAATACTGTCTGTATTTTTTTACCAATCCAGGGTTTAATAATTACTGTGCCTAGACATATTACAATTATTAGGATTGATGCAATCCAGATTGTAATTCTCAAATATGATTTTTTTCTCATCCTGTGTTTTCCAATATTTACCTGGTCCTATATAAAGAAAAATTAGTCCCGTCAGGAGATTTGGACTTCAAATTAGTACCAGATCAATAGTTTTAATGGAATGATTAACAAAAAATTTATTTTCCCTGATTAATCCAGACACTACTCCGGAGAATAGCGCTAAAAAGAAACAAACGAGTCCGACAATAAAACCTGAAAATAAAATCAGGGCGGTAATTACAACCAGATTTCCCATTTTTTTTAGTGTTATTAGATATTTTAATTGACGATGTAAAGATGCAGCTGCTTCCGACCAGAAATGTTACACAATTCGAAAAAAGAGTTGCATTATTCACATATCCTAATGGAAAATCAATTCAAAATTATATTTTGTTCGTCTTTTTCCCGATAAAAGCATAACCTTTTCTTACTTGCAAGGTTTATAGATATCATGATAGTTTGCTGACAGGGCCGTGAATGATGTAACTTTTTATAAGAGTTGTGTAACAATTTTAAACAAATGGTCAAGACCTTTGTACAATCACTCATAAATAAATAAAATAAAATGAAAACTGCATTAGTAACAACACAAACCAGATGGTCGATAGACCAGGCTCATTCTGAAATTGCCTTTAGAGTAAGACATTTGATGATTGCTAATGTTAAAGGTTCATTTAAGACCTTTGATGGAAGCATTTATACAACTGACAAGGACTTCTCGACTGCTGAAGTTGACTTTTGGATTGACGCCTCTTCAATTACTACAAATGATGAAAAACGTGATGCTCACCTTAAGAGCGCAGATTTTTTTGATGTGGAAACCCATAAACAGATAACATTTACATCGAGTACAATGGGAAAAGCTGATAATGATGGAAATCATGAATTATGGGGCGAATTGACAATGATTGGGATTACCAGAAATGTCAAATTAAATATTCAATTTGGTGGAATTGTTAAGGACCCATGGGGCAACGAAAAGGCCGGATTTACTGTTACAGGAAAAATCAACAGAAGTGAATGGGAGCTTGTATGGAATACTACCCTGGAAACGGGAGGGTTAATGGTTAGCGATGAGGTTCTTATTTCTTGTGAAATTGAACTTATTAATTCGGGGCAGAAAGACCTTGCAATGATATTGGAGGATAATGACCGTAAGAAAGCTGCACTTAAAATTTAGCTCCTGATATTTCTAATTTTATAAGAAAGGAATTCTATTATGAAAACAAAAGATGATAATAAAAAACGGTCTGAACCACTGGATGGCAAAGACGAACTATATGGCAGCGACCTCGATATTCCGGGATCAGAACTGGATGATGATCAGGAAATTACAGGCAATGAGGATGAGGAGAATAACTATTACAGTTTGGGAGGGGATGATCATAATGATCTTGATGAAGACAATGTTGAATGAGAAAGAAGGAACATGGATAAGAAATGACAAGACTATATGGCAAGATATTAGAAAAAAGCTCAAGACAAAATTGAGGAAGTAATGCATGAATTTAAGGAAGGAACCTTAAAATCTGGTAGAAATGGCAAGAATGGTAAAGTAAAAAGCAGGAAACAAGCTATTGCTATTGGAATTAGTGTAGCAAAAGAAGCCGGATTAAAGGTGCCTATACAAAAAGCTGAAAAGTGACATCACTTCATCAAGCGCAATTCGTTTTGAAAAAAACTTTTATAAAGGTAAAAAAAATCTTAAAGGTTTTCGGGCCTGGGGTAATCACTGGAGCGGCGGATGATGACCCTTCAGGAATCGCTACGTATACTCAAACCGGCTATATTAGAATCGTCCAAACAATGGCTTTACAGAAAATATGTGAATCATGTAACTTTTTCCAGAAATTATATAACATTTAAAATTCTAAGAGTGTTTAATTTTATCCAAACAATTGTTTGTAAAATTTATTAAACCTGACAATTAACTTAAAATTAAGGAAACATTATGAGGAAATTAAATTTTCTGATGGCATTCTTTTTTATCCTGACTCCTTTTCTATTATCAGGACAGAGCCAGGTAGTCAAAGCAATAACAACAGTGAATGTTCAATCACTGGGTCCGCAGAAATTAGGTAATCTGTCACCTGTCATTACGCCGGTAAACAACCCACAGTCTAGTTTTAAAATCCTGTTGGGCAAACAGTTGTATTTTGATACCAGATTATCAAAAGATAATACGATCAGCTGTGCTACCTGTCATAATCCGGCTATGGGTTGGTCAGATGCCGGTCCAACCAGCACAGGAACTGGCGGTCAAAAAGGTGACCGTAGATCCCCTCCTGTATCAAATGCTGCTTATGCTCCCCTGCAGTTTTGGGATGGAAGAGCGCCTACCCTTGAAGAACAGGCAAAAGGACCGGTCGAAAATCCGGTTGAAATGGGAAATACACATGAATCTATGATCCGCTCAGTGCAGGATATTCCCGGTTATGTAAAAGAGTTTGAACAAGTTTTTGGCACATCAATAGTCACTATCGATATGGTTGCCGGAGCCATTGCCGCTTTTGAGCGTACTGTTGTCACAACGGATTCTCCTTTTGACCGTTATGTCAGAGGAGATGATGAAGCATTAACAAAATTGGAAAAGCAAGGTTTGGAAATTTTTAACGGTAAAGGCCACTGCACAGCTTGTCACTGGGGAGGATATTTCAGCGACGGGCGTTTTCATAATCTTGGCGTTAAACCAACAGACCCTACGAAGCCGGATTCAGGCAGGTACGTTATCACAAAAGATATGGCTGATATTGGAGCATTTAAGACCCCGACTATCAGAGATGTAGCATTAAGAGCACCTTACATGCATAATGGATCGGAAAAAACTCTGGAAGATGTTATTGATCTTTACAATAAAGGCGGAAATACAGGCGATGCAAATATTTCTCCTCTGATTGTTCCCCTGGGACTTACCAAAGCTGAGAAAAAGGCTCTTGTTGCTTTTTTGACTACAGCTATGACAAGTTTAAATCCGGAAGTTGCTAATGTCAAACCAATTCCGGCTTCGGAATTACCAAAATAACGGAGGTCAAAATGAAAAAACTAATTACAATCATTATAACTGTTTGTCTTTTCGAATTCATTTATCCTTTTGATGGTCAGGCAATCCCTGAATTCGCAAGAAAGTATGGATTCAATTGCAATATGTGTCATACTGGATTTACAAAACTGAATGATTTCGGGCAACGTTTCCGTGATAATGGATATCAGATTCCAGGAGAGCAGGGGAAAGAAAAGAATGTATTTGAAGGTGGAATACCGCTTGCTTTGCGTTTGCCAGTCGGATATACAACTTACAAAACCAATAAAAGTACTGCATCAGGTTTTAATTTGTTAGGATTTGATTTATTGGCTGCAGGTGTTTTGCACAAGAATGTCTCATTTTTGCTGATCTATACTCCGAGAATTGATATGCCATCCTCCAGTTATCTGGGACCAGATAGTCTTAATAGTAATGCGTCTCAGACAGGTTCTCTCGAATCAGTAAGTCTTGTATTCAGCAATATTATTAAGGATGTCTTAAACATCCGGGTCGGACGTTTTGAACCTGCTTATCACATGTTTAGTTCAAAACGTTCCTACTATCTCAGACAGAATTATGAGGTATATACAATGACGACTCCAAATAACAGTTATGGATTTAATGATAACCAGATCGGAATTGAGGCTACAGGTCATTTTCGTTGTGGTTTTAAATATGGAGCCGGATTTGTAAATGGCAATGGAGGCAATCCTGATAATAATAATAATAAGGATATATATCTGAATTTATCACAAACCATTGGAAAAGGTGACGGGCAGAGTGCCGGGCAACGTATTGGGTTATTTGGATACTATGGCTGGCAGCCATTGGCATTGCCAGGCAACGTTATAAGCCCGACGGGCAACACGAATGGCATGAATAGCAAAACCTTCTATCGCTACGGTGCCACGGGCAGTTTTAACTGGCAAACACTTAATATGCAGATTATGTATATGAAGGGGATCGATGATAAATCTTTCAACACATTGGATCCAACAAAAAACTACGATTATAATGGAGGTTTTGTTCAATTGGATTACGCTGGAATGTTTAACAACAGACTGGTTGCATCAGTGCTTTATAACTGGATAATGCCACCTTCTTATGATTCAGGTCGTGACCTTAAAGCTTATTCAGTTTTGCTTCGCTACTATCTCGGTCATTGGTCGGCAGTGAATATTGCAATGCATGCTGAATATACTCGCCGGGTAACCGGCAAAGCTGTTAAGTTTAATGAAAACATGTTTATTCTGGGATTGGATTTTGCTCTGTAGAATTGCATAAGTAAGTTGAAAATAGTTGTAAGGATATCTCATGAGAAACTATTAGGCCAGCTGATTCATCAACTATTAATCGAAATAATCCCAGTTGAAGCACAATATTTTTCAGTCACCCTTAATTCATAGAGATTTGAATTTCAAAAAATCAAATTGCGACACTTATAAAATTTAAAAAATGGAAAATGAAATCATTGCCATGCCACGCATTGGCGACAAAGCACCTGAATTTAAAGCGATAACAACACAAGGGAATATTAATTTTCCTACAGATTATTCGGGAAAATGGATAATTCTTTTCAGCCATCCAGCTGATTTTACCCCGGTTTGTACTTCAGAATTCATGACATTTGCAAGTATGCAAAATGAATTTACTGCCTTAAATACTCAATTAGTAGGTTTGTCAATTGACGGCTTGTACAGCCACATTGCATGGTTACGTACTATAAAAGAGAAAATAGAGTTCAAGGGCATGAAAAATGTAGATGTTATATTTCCATTGATAGAAGATATTACAATGGAAATAGCTAAAAAATATGGGATGATACAACCTGG
>DATCHE010000168.1:0-51879 GCA_036508535.1 Bacteroidales bacterium
TTTTGCCCCCCTGCCCCCTAAAGGGGGGTTAATACTCACATAGTCTTTGATTTAGCCCCCCTTCAGGGGGGTTGGGGGGTTTTTATTCTATTTCTTTTCCACTTATATTAAGGTATTCAACTCTTGCTGCCGCGAGATTTATTTTGTGAATCTCTGAATTAATGACTGCCTGACGCTCGGAATTCAATTCATTAAGATATTCAGTAGCTGTGATGGTCCCATTCTGATATTGCGATTCAGATGAAGCTGTAATCCGTTTCCTGAGAGTAATAAGTTCATCATCGGTAGTCATCAGGTTTTTAAGACTTGTAATTTCAGCAAGCTTCGATTCCAGTGATCTGTTCAGGTTATCTTTCAGATCATTTTTCCTGTTCTCGAGAATTCCCTGCTGAATTGTAATAATCTGTTTTTCGTTTTTTGATTTGTTCCAGTCAACGATATTCCACTTAACTCCTGCGCCTACTATATAATAAGGAGCAAATTGATCTTTAAAGAAATTGCTGCCTGGAGGATTTCCATACCCGAGTGTGGCAAAACCAAACGCTTTTGGCATTCTTTTGCTCTCAATTAACTTCAGACTGGCAGAGAGCTGTTCTTTTCTCAAATCAAATAATTGAAGTTCAGGCCGAGAAAGGTCATTTGACATTTCCAATGTTTGAAGTGGAACAGCAAATTCTGCTGAAGAATCAACCTCGCCTCCGATAAGAGCCGAAAGTATTTTAAGAAAAGAGATTCTCCTGATTTCATTTTCACTTATCTGCTGGTCAATCTTTATTTTTTCAGCTGTCAGAACATTAATATCTGTCTTTATTATGACACCATTATTAAACCCTGACTGTAATGAGCTTATACGCTTCTTTATTAACTCCAGATAATTATAGAGAAGATCTTTCTGTCTGGAAATGAGTAACAGGTTGAAGTAACAATTATTAATCTGTCCGCGCAATTTATATAAATCCGTTTCGGTCTGTTTGGCATTAATACTAAAATCGGCGGTTTCAATATTGCGCGAAGCTTTTATAGCTCCCCCGTCGTAGATAGTTTGATTTATATCGACGGTTATTTTATACTGTTCATGGGGGAGTGGTTTTATTGCACCTGCAATACCCGGGATTGGGAGACTGCCTAATACACCTCCCATGTCGACAACTGAGGAGTTATATACGAGACTGCCATTGGCATCGAGTGTTGGTAACCATCCTAAAGAAAGATTTTCATCTTTCAGTTTAGAGATGTTGGAATATGCTTCTTTTTCCCCTGACAGCGCATTAGTTATCATTGCTTTTTCATAACACTCTTTAAGGGTTATAATCTTTTGAGCCTGAATTGAAAAAGACCAGGGGATTATTAATACTATTAGAATAAGGACTTTCCTTTTCATTTATCTTGGTTTAATTTTAGCAACTTTAGTTATTTCTCACTTGGTAATCGCCTTTATAACAAATTCTGCTGCGAACTGTTTCCGCTCATCGATAAAAGCATTAAAATCAATTCCTCCTTTTTCGAGGATTCCTTCAATTAATCCTCTTGCTGCAAAAGGGAAAACGCTCAACGCAGCAACTGATACCATTAACTGAGGCATTGTGTTTTCTGTGATGTTATATTTCCCCAATTCCTCCTTATGCTGTTCATAAAGCTTTTTCCACAGATTTTCGAAATGGATATTTTTTAATATTTGTTTTACTCTGGCCGGATTCCGGTTGATTTCGTTAAGGATAAATGCAGGCAGTTTGGGATTTTCCTGTAGAAATGAAATATGTTCTTTAAAGAAGAACCGGACTTTTGCTTCGAGACTTAGTCCTTCATCAAATACCGGGGCAAATTTCTTAAGTACTTTTTTGGCAAGCATCTCAAAAACGGCATTGAAAAGCTGGTCTTTTGTGCGGTAATAGTAATGAAGCAGAGCTTTGTTGATTCCTGCATGAGTAGCAATGTCCTGCATTCGGGCTCCGTCCATCCCTTTATCAAGGAATACATCCGTTGCTGCCTCGAAGATTTTCTCCTCTGTTTGTTTGTCGTTTTCTGTCATTTTGCTTAACTATTTAGTTTAACCATAAGGATTAACCAATAGGTTTAACTGAATGGTCAAAAATATAACAGATTTTTTAAATGAACAAATATTTACAGGTTATTTTTTGCAGTATCAGTTAAGTTATTTAATTTTAGCAATATAAGGTCTCGCTGGCCAATTGTGTCAAATAAAGAATTTGTTATGTACAATAGAAAGCTTATCAGATTGGCTGGATTTGACTATTCTGCAAGTCGGTATTATTTTATAACAATTTGTGTTCAGAATCATGCCATTGTCTTCGGAAGAATTGAAGACAAATCGGTTCATTTATCTGCCAATGGAAAAATCGCTACGAAGCAATGGTCATGGTTGGGTCGCCAGTATCCATATATTGATTTAGTTTCATTTGTGGTTATGCCGAATCATGTTCATGGAATAATTTATATTAATCAGGATTATTATAATGTGTGTTATCGTCGGGGTGGCGGTTTCAATAATTCAGTGGATGATGATACAAATGCAGTGGGTGGTCGCGGTTATGATGATGTAGGGAATGGTCGCGACCATTCCCTACAACGCAAATGCGTTCCATATGGATCACAAAACCAAATTATCAAAATCAAACCATTACCAGAATTAATAGGGGCATACAAAACAACCGTTTCAAAACGCATTCACCAAAAGGGGGATATGGAATTCAAATGGCAGAAATCCTATCATGATCATATCGTTAGAAATTTCAGATCGCTGAAACGAGTTATAAATTATATTGAAAAAAATCCGGAAAATTGGAATGGTGATGCATTTTACCGCTAGGGAATGGTCGCGACCATTCCCTAATTATTATTGAAATGGTTTTATTATGTCGATAATGATTGATCCCATAACCCAAATTCCAATTGCTTCAGAATTATTCCCCGTTTTACCTTTGGTATTTATTGCAAAATCATCATTAGTTCAAATTATTTTGAAAATATTTGCATTTGTAAAAATTAATATTTTATATTTGCAATATATAAGAAACTTAAATATATTGAAATGATACCAACAGACCTTATTAAGGGATCGCTAAAGACCATAGTTCTGAAATTGCTGGAAGAAAATGGTCGTATGTATGGGTACGACATTACACGAAAAGTGGAAGAAATGACGGAAGGTAAAATAAAACTTACATATGGGGCTTTATATCCGGTATTGCATAAACTTGAGAGTGAGGGGGTTCTGACTACAGAATCGGAAAACTTTAATAACCGCATCCGTATTTACTACTTACTTACACCGCATGGGCATTCAGTTGTTACAGAAAAGATTAAAGAGATGAACGAGTTTATCGAATCTCTTCAACGCATTGTTAATGCCAAACCTGGTTTTAGCCATGCCTGAACTGAGTCTCAATAATATTAACCAGATATCGAGTGATGTCAGTAACCAGGAGATTACTTTTTCACATCTTCTTGAGGACCTGACTGATCATATATGTTGTGATGTGGAAAATGAGATGCAGCGGGGATTATCATTTGCTGATGCCTACCAGGTAGTGAAAAATAAAATGGGATCACGCAGGATAAAGGAAATCCAGGAAGAAACACTTTATGCAGTCGATACTAAATACAGAAATATGAAAAAAATGATGAAGATTTCAGGTGTAGTCGGGACAATCCTTATGGGCTTTGCTGCACTGTTCAAAATTCAGCATTGGCCTTTTGCTGGGATAATGCTTACGCTTGGTGCACTAATCCTGGCATTTGTTTTTATGCCTTCAGCTCTTGGAGTCCTATGGAAAGAGACTCATAACAGAAAGAAACTCTTCCTGTTCATTTCTGCATTTTTTGCTGGGATGTTCTTTATTTTAGGAATTGTGTTTAAAATACAACACTGGCCGGGAGCAGGAATAATTTTACTTCTGGCAACAATTTCCGGTATTTTGTTTTTTGTCCCTTCCCTTTTGTTATTTAAGTTAATGGATCCGGAATATAAGAGAAAGAGAGCTGTCTATATTTTTGGTGCTTCAGGAATAATCTATTTCTGTTTAGGACTGCTCTTTAAAATTCAGCAATGGCCAATGGCGAACGTTTTGATGACCTTAGGTGTTGTGATTCTTTGTGTAGTCGCTTTTCCATGGTTCACATGGCTAACATGGCGAAATGAGCGTTATGTAAAATTCAGGTTCATTTTTGTAATGATTGCTACTCTTTTGATAATTTTCCCCGGAGTTCTGCTCAATCTCAGTTTGCAGAATTCTTATGAAAAGGGCTATTTCCCGCAATTGCAACAACAACAGGTAATGTATCAGACTTTATATGCAAATAACAAGTCAATTTTAGAGCAGTATCGTGATTCTTCCAGTTATCAAATGATGGGGCAGCTTCATGCCAAAACAGCTGGGCTGATTTCTCTGATTGGGAATATGCAAACGAAGATGGTTGCAGAATCAGAAGGAAAACCAGGTGTCCCGGCTCTGAATCCGGCTCAGATAACTCAGACGGATATGGGACCGGAGATCAAATGTGAACTTCTTTCAAACCCATTTTTCCCTTCCCCGGTAATTAATTTTCTTCTGCCCGGCTGCAAGCCAAGGGAAGAACTTATTTCCACTATGAATGAGTACCAGAACTATTTATCAAATCTGAATTCAGGGATTGATGTAGAAAAGTTTAAAGATCTGTTGGATCCTTCATTGTTTTTGCCTGGTAAAATTACTAATGCCGACGAAGTATCGTTAATGTCAGGACTTCACTCGCTTCAACTTCTTAAAAACAGCGTGCTTACAGTTGAATCATATATTTTAAGATCAGTTGCAAAGAAATAATAATCAAATAAATACATAAAGTCATGAAGCAAAAAATCTATACACTTGGTATAATTACAACCCTGATAATTTTTACCGGTGCAACTTTGAAAATAAATCACTGGCCGGGTGCATCGATATTATTAACATTAGGACTGGTAACCATGGTTTGGGTCTTCCTCCCTTTAGCAATAATCAATAATTATAAAGCAGACAGGATCAAAGCGAATTTGTCACTTTATATTGTGACTTATATTACCTGTGTTGTGGTTTTTACTGCAATGCTGTTCAAAATTCAACATTGGCCTTATGCCGGTATCTTCCTTACGATAGCACTTCCATTCCCTTACGTTGTATTCCTTCCGGTCTTCCTTAGTGTTACTTCGAAGAATAAGAATTTCAATATTTATAATGTAGTTTTTGTACTCTCGCTCCTTGCACTCAATTCTGTTTTTTCTGTCCTGCTGGCTTTAAATGTATCAAAGTCGAGGGTTGAGGATAGCTATAGGCTTTCACGAAATTACAACCAAATTGAAAAGGCACTTGGTCAACTCCCTGAAGCCAACCCAAAATCAACAGTTAGTCTGAAGATAGATGAGGCTATTAAAATTGTTAATGATTATCAGGATATTATTTTAAAAAAAGAGGGTACTTCCAGAGAACAATGGGAAACCAATGCGGGAAACCTTAATAGACCAGAGGCTCCTGCTGTTGCGGGACAGTCGTTGGAAGCTGCAGGAGAATCTCCTGTTGGGATTAAACTGGAGACAGCTTTAAAAAACCTGGTCACTGCGATGGAAAATACCAAAGGTTATGAGCGTCTTGCCAAATCTGCACCTGTAATATTTCATTTCAATAACCTAGGCGAAGTGAATTCGGACTTTACCTATAGAAACTTCATAGATATTAATCTTGCCTGGGCACTTACCTACCTTGATGGTCTTGAAGCAAATCTTCTTTTAATAAAAGCTTGTGCTCCAATAGTAAGATAGCATAGAGTGTAATTTTTGGTAAATATTTTACATTCTTCACTTTGTGATGCCTGACCTTTAATGTGTCAGGCTTTTTTTATCGTAACAATATAGTAAAAGACTGGTTATAAAAACAGATTAAATTGTAAATACCCTATAAAAACAGAGATGTAAGTTTAATAAATAGTACAAATAGTCAGTTAGAACCCCCAAAAAGTAGGGTACAAAATGAAAATATATATGAAATAAATTGAAATACCCCTAAAAATATTTATATTTGCCGGAGAAATTATTTGCATTTATAGTCTTTAATTTTTCAATTATGAATTTGGAATGTATAAACGCTGCGTGGCGATAAATACTGGTATTAATACAACTATATTATGATGAAGAAAGGATTGAAAAAACCCCTGATAATGCTGATACTTCTATTTACCGGCATAACAGGTTTGTATGCTGCTGACGGAGCCGTTATAGATTCAGGAGCTACGGCATGGATGCTTACTTCAACTGCATTAGTTTTGTTAATGATTCCCGGACTGGCCATGTTTTACGGAGGACTGGTTCGCTCAAAAAACGTACTTGGTACAATTATGCATAGTTATGTTGCTATGGGAATTATAAGCGTACTATGGGTCATTGTTGGATATAGCATGTGTTTTGGAAATAATATATTAGGCGGATGGATCGGATGGAATCCTGACTATTTCTTCTTGAAAGGGATAGATACAAAAATTATGGCCGTTGGAGTTCCTGAATATGTTTTTTCCATGTTCCAGGGGAAATTTGCAATAATTACTCCGGCACTTATCGCAGGTGCATTTGCAGAAAGAGTATCTTTTAAAGCATATTGTTTCTTCATAGCTATCTGGGGACTGCTGGTTTATAATCCACTTTGTCATTGGGTTTGGGCCTCCGACGGATTCCTGTTTAAACTTGGTGCAAAAGGAGCGATAGATTTTGCCGGGGGAACAGTGGTACATATTTCTGCCGGAGTGAGTGGTCTTGTTGCTGCATTATATCTCGGGGCCCGTCGTGGTTATCCATATCAGGTAATTCGTCCGAATAATATGGTAATTACTATGCTGGGTGCAGGCTTGTTATGGGTCGGATGGTTCGGTTTTAATGCAGGCAGCAGTGTTTCTTCAGGATTAAGTACAGCACAGGCTCTTGTTGCTACACAGGCAGCGGCTGCATCAGGAGCTTTGGCATGGGTGATAATTGAGAGTTTACATCAGGGAAAAGCAACTGCACTGGGTTTTGCCAGTGGAATTCTTGCTGGCCTGGTCGCGGTTACCCCAGCCGCTGGTGTTGTTCAACCATACGGAGCAATGGCTCTGGGACTAATCGCATCAATGATCTGCTATATGGCAATTTTGATGAAAAACAAACTTGGATACGACGATAGTCTCGACGCTTTTGGTATTCATGGTGTAGGTGGTATTACAGGAGCACTTCTTCTGGTCTTCTTTATACGTCCGTCGTGGATGGCTGATGCAGCGTCTATTGCCGGAGGCACCTGGACCGTTTGGAACCAACTCGGAATTCAGGCTTTAGCTGTAATCATTGCAATTGGCTATGCAGCCGGAATGACTTTCATGATAATTTTTACTTTAAATAAGTTTATGAAATTTAAATCATCCGAAGATGATGAAATGGCCGGTCTCGACAGATCCTATCATGGTGAGAGAGGATACGGAATGTTAAATCCGAGTTAATTTCAACTTTATAAAACAGAATCAAATGAGATTAATTACTGCAATAATAAGGGAAGTACAGCTCGATAAAGTGAGAGAAGCGCTCATAGAAGCTGATATAAAGAGAATTACTGTAAGCCGCGTATCTGGCCACGGTCAGCAGAGAATTGAGGAGATGTACCGGGGACAGATCATTATTCCTGATCTGATCCCAAAGATTAAAATTGAAATAGCTGTTAATGAAGCGTTTGTTGAGATAACGGTAAACGCAATTCTCAAATCTGCCCGTACTAATGGCGCAGGATCGGTTGGTGATGGAAAGATATTTGTAACTCCTCTCGACGAATGTATCAGAATACGAACCGGAGAAAGAGGAGGGACTGCAATATAAAGTTTTGTTAGGTTGGTTAGTTAATTAAGTCCGGGAGGTTAGACCCGGGCTTTTTTTTCGTACTAACCTTTTATCTTTTTCCTGTCTTTGTTCGCCGTAGCTTTCTGTCTCAATGGCAGATTTTATAAAAAAAGAGTGAAGGCGCATGTCTTTTATCTTTATTTCTCTATATTTGATATGCGTTTCCTAATGTGCTAGTAAATTTATTATTATGTTAGTCAAAACTTTTGCAAGTGCCGTTAATGGTATAGATGCTGTGACCGTTACTATTGAAGTTAATGTATCACGCGGTGTTCGATTTTTTCTTGTTGGACTACCTGATTCTGCAGTGAAAGAAAGTCAGCAGAGAATCGAATCTGCATTACGTGCACTGAATCTTCACTGGCCTGGCAAACAGGTTGTTATAAACATGGCTCCAGCCGATATCCGGAAGGAGGGCTCTTCTTACGACCTGCCTCTTGCGCTCGGTATACTTGCAGCCGACGAAAAAGTCGCAAAGGGTGATATTGAGTCATATATATTAATTGGCGAGTTGTCGCTCGACGGTACTTTGCAGCCGGTAAAGGGGGTGCTTCCAATTGCCCTGAAAGCCAGGGAGGAAGGATTCAAAGGAGTTATAGTCCCGGTAAGGAATGTCCGTGAGGCAGCTGTTGTAGAAGGCCTTGATGTTTATGGGATGGAAAACCTGGGTGATGTTGTAGATTTTTTTAATGGTACAAGAAAGTTCGCTCCTGTAAAAGTCGATCTGTTAGAGATCTTTGCAAGTGAAGCTAACAAATATGATGTTGATTTTTCAGACGTTCGGGGTCAGGAGAATGTTAAACGTGCACTAGAGGTTGCAGCTGCCGGAGGACATAATATTATTATGATTGGACCCCCGGGAGCAGGTAAAACTATGCTGGCAAAGAGATTGCCAACGATAATACCTCCTCTGACACTTGAAGAAGCTCTGGAGACAACAAAAATTCATTCTGTTGCCGGGAAAATAGATCACCAGACAGCACTCATGACTAAGAGACCTTTCAGATCGCCTCATCATACAATTTCTGATGTCGCACTGGTAGGTGGCGGCACTTTCCCACAACCGGGAGAGATTTCCCTCGGGCATAATGGTGTATTGTTCCTCGATGAATTGCCGGAATTCAAACGTACTGTTTTGGAAGTTATGCGACAACCTCTCGAAGACAGGGTTATTACAATCTCAAGGGCAAAATCTACTGTTGACTATCCTGCAAGCTTTATGCTCGTGGCCTCAATGAATCCTTGTCCATGCGGGTTTCATAATCATCCTGAAAAAGATTGTATGTGCTCTCCGGGAATGGTGCAGAAATACCTGAACAGAATATCGGGTCCGCTTCTCGATCGTATAGATATTCATATTGAAGTTGTTCCTGTAAATTATGATAAACTTTCAGATTCCGGTAAAACAGAACATTCATCTGTAGTGCGCGAAAGAGTTGTAAAAGCCAGAGCTATTCAGGCAAAACGATTTGAATCGGTAAAAGGAGTTTACTCAAATTCACAAATGTCATCATCAATGCAGAGAAAATATTGTCAGCTCGACGAATCAGGAGGTAGATTGCTGAAAACTGCCATGGACATAAGAGGACTATCAGCACGGGCTTACGACAGAATACTTAAAGTCGCAAGAACTATTGCCGACCTGGGCGATTCAGAACACATATCAGCTGAACATATTTCTGAAGCAATTAACTACCGGAATCTCGACAGGGAGGGCTGGGCCGGATGAGAGCTCGTCTTCGCTCGCTCTGCCGAAGCATGGTTTAACTAGGGATATCTCGACAGAAAAGGCTTGGCAGGGTAACAAATGGTGAATAATTCAACAGGTGTTGAAAAAATAAACAGTTATGGCAGTCCCTATATTAAACAGGGATTTGCGGATATATTATTTATACAGTGTAAGTAAATTCAACACTATACACTCTGATCATTTATTATCACTTGCTTGCTAACATGCATAAAAACAAGACGTTGAGTCTTGTTTTTTTATTTGGCATCATTGTTGACTAACCATATCTGAATTTTAAAAATCAAAGAAAAACTGCTCGTATATTTTGTGAAAATGAATTTTTACGAGCTACAAAACTAAGAGTATGAAAAAGGGAATATGTTTATTAATCACTTTGCTACTAATGATTTATAGTAGTTTATGGAGTATGGATTTGGTGACTGAAAACACAACTTCCGGAAGAGATTCACTAAGGGTTTTCAGCTCTCCTGATATGTACAGCCTTGCAAGTAAGTGGTCAGTGGAATACAATAAATTATTTCCTGAAACGAAAATTAAAGTCGTAAGAGTTTCAGATAATAAAATAGATGGAAGTTTATTTAACGAAGGAGATATCGGATTAATATCAAATGAATACTTTCCCGGATTTGAGAATGAATCGGTACGGAAGATTGTGATCGGACGTGATGTTATTGTTCCGGTAATAAATTCAAAAAACCCTTATCTCGAGGAAATATTAGGAAAGGGAGTTTCAACAGAGGTTTTGTTAAAGTTCTTAAGTAATCAGGATTCCCAAAAGTGGGGAATTCTTCTAAAAAACAATATCACCACTAAAGCAAATTATATTTGGATTAATGATGAATCAGTATCAAAGGGTTTATCCGTATTCCTTAATACTGATCAGATTAATACTGCAGGCATTCAAATGAAAACAGCTGAAGAGCTTATTTCATCAATTCAAAAGGATCCCAATGCTGTCGGATTTTGCAAATTGGTAAATATCATGGATTTAAAAAGTCAGGGGATAGCAGAAAATATCAGATTGTTACCTATCGACAGAAATGGCAATGGGATAGTAGATTCTAATGAGAATATTTATGAGGATCTTAATGCATTTTCAAGAGGTGTCTGGATTGGTAAATATCCAAAAGCTTTAATCAGCAATATTTATTCTGTCTCATCAGGCCAGATGAAAAATGATTCAGAGATTGCTTTTATGAAATGGATCCTCACTGATGGCCAGCAATATCTATATAGTAAAGGTTATTCAGATCTCTTAGTTACGGAAAGGCAAACGTCTGTCGATAAGCTATATGATGCAAAAGTGAATATGGGTACCACTGTCGGTGAAAGGTCAATATTTAAACCCATCTTGTTCATTATCGCTGTCATTTTATTGACTGTTCTCTTATTGGATGCTTTAGTCAGTTATTTGAAACGGAAAAAAACGATCGTCCCTATCGAAAGCACTTTTTCTAAATCTGTCCCTGATGAAAATACATTAGTAATACCAAAAGGAATCTACTTTGACAAAACGCATACCTGGGCATATATGGAACAAAACGGAGTTGTAAGAGTGGGAATTGATGATTTTCTTCAACACATAACCGGAACTCTTACCAGAATCAGTATGAGAAACGCGGGCGATGAATTTAAAAAAGGAGAAAAGATTCTGACTGTTATCCAAAACGGCAAGCAACTAAATCTTTATGCCCCCGTATCAGGGACTATTAAAGAGAAAAACAAGCTTCTGGAAACAAATTCCTCGTTAATAAACTCTTCTCCTTATGATGCTGGATGGATTTATAAGATCGAGCCAACAAACTGGGGAAGAGAGAATCAGTTATTATTCATGGCAGATAAACACAGACAGTTTATAAAAAATGAGTTTTCAAGATTAAAGGATTTTCTGGCTTCGGCCCTGGTAACAGAAACAGAAAAATACTCCCTGGTTATTCTGCAGGATGGGGGCGAGCTGATTGATGGAACGCTTTCAAATCTGGGACCAGAGGTCTGGGACGATTTTCAGACAAAATTCATTGACCCATCCAGGCAATTGTGGTTTTATGAAATGTTTTAACTATTTCAAAAACAAGTAAATATGGCTTTAAATAGAAGAAATTTCTTTAAGGTACTTGGTGTAACGGGTGCTACCCTGGCTGTTGGCAAGGCAGTGAAAGCAGCCCCTGCCCCGGGAAACAATATCGAATTCTCAGGTATCCTCTATGATTCAACGCGTTGTGTCGGTTGTCAGACCTGTGAATCATCTTGTGCTGAAGCAAATGGATTGCCTGCACCAGTCGACACAATTGAGGCCGGTATTATAAGAAAAACAGATGAATCGCACCGGACAGTTGTTAATTCTTTCAAAACCTCAAAAGGGGAAGCTTTTCTTAAAAAGCAGTGTATGCACTGCAATGAGCCGGCATGTACTGCTGCCTGCCTTACTCAGGCTATGTATAAAACAAAAGAGGGAGCAGTAATCTGGAGAGGTAATAAATGTATGGGATGCCGCTATTGCATGGTTTCCTGTCCGTTCGATATTCCAAAATTTGAGTATCACAGCGCCAATCCTAAAATTGAGAAATGCAATATGTGCTATTCAAGACTTACAGAGGGTAAAATTCCGGCCTGTGTTGAAAATTGCCCTGCGGAAGCCTTGATTTTCGGTAAAAGAAGAGATCTGATTAAAGAAGCTCGAAAAAGAATTGTTGAGAAACCCGAACAATATACAGATCACATATATGGAGAACAGGAAGCCGGTGGAACAGGATTCTTATATCTTGCCGGAGTACCATTTAACGAACTGGGATTAAACACTTCAATTCAGACAAAATCATACCCGGAATTGTCAAAAGGATTCCTTTATAGTGTACCTACTGTATTTGTTCTCTGGCCGGCAATATTATTAGGTATACGCGAAGCAACCAAAAACAATCACTCAAATGTTGAAGATGATGAGTAATACAGAAGTTACAATTGCAAAAGACAATGACGGGAAATCAATCTGGCAGTTTCTGATTGGGGAATTTAAGCCAAGAGGCAAATTTTTAACCCCTTTTAATATCATTTCTATTCCGGTAATACTCCTTGGTCTGGCAATAATTGTTGTCCGTTTCTGGAAAGGATTAGGGTCAGTAACAAACCTCACACAGGAAGTTCCATGGGGATTATGGATCGGTTTTGATGTAGTAACAGGTGTTGCATTTGCAGGTGGTGCTTATGTACTCACTTTTATGGTTTATATTCTGAATATGCAGAAATACCATTCCATTGTGCGGATCACAGTCCTGAATGGTTTTCTTGCATATGTATTTTACGCAGGAGCATTGCTTTTAGATCTGGGCCGTCCCTGGAATGTTATTAATCCGATTATTGGTAACAGCTTTGGTACCAGTTCGGTTCTGTTTTTGGTTGCCTGGCATTTCCTGCTTTACATGGTTGCCCAGCTGATTGAATTTTCACCGGCTGTTGCGGAATGGCTCGGAGCAAAACGTGCAAGGAAAATACTTTCCGGGATGACTGTTGCTGCAGTAATCTTCGGGATAACATTATCCACATTGCACCAATCGGGATTAGGTGCACTTTACCTGATGGCAAAAGATAAGATACATCCGCTCTGGTATTCTGAATTTATTCCGGTAATGTTTTTTGTTTCCAGTGTTTTTGCCGGCCTTTCAATGGTCATTTTTGAAGGGTCGATAAGCCATAAAGTTTTCAATCAGATAAGTGAAAAGAACCACAAAGCACACAGTGGTATAATAATTGGATTATCAAAGATTTGTGCTGTTGCAATGTTTGCATATTTTTTCCTGCAGGTTCTGGTATTTGTGCATGGAAAACGTTGGGATTTTTTAAATACACCAATGGGATATTGGTATCTCCTCGAGATGATTGGTTTTGTGCTTTTTCCAATGCTGCTCTTTTTCTACAGCTATCGGAGGAACAATGTACTTTTAATTAAAGTTGCGGCAATTCTGACAATGGTTGGAGTTATTCTTAACAGACTCAATGTAACCGTAATTGGTTTCAGATGGGACGCAGCAATACGTTATGTTCCCACCTGGATGGAATTGGTGGTTACAATTACGGTAATCTTTACCGAAATATGGATATTCAGATGGGTGATTAACAGGATGCCCGTCTTAAGAGATTCACCTTCCTGGGTGGATGAAAAAAATTAAACTAACCGCTTACAAATATTCTTTTGAGTAAGTATAAAACTTAAAAATATGGACGGATTCAGCTACAACAATATTTTCGAAACCAAAGGAATCGAATATTTAATTATCATAACATTCCTGTTACTGATAGTTCCATTCTGGGTGTTAATAAACAGGAAGAACGGAATAAGGAACCACGTTCCGGCTAATCTTTCTGCCGGTATTTTGAGGATTCCGCTTGGATTGTTTTATACAAGGAATCATACGTGGACTCACCTTGAAAAATCAGGTTTAGCTAAAGTGGGACTGGATGATTTTTTACAACATATAATTGGTGAGGTGAAATTCCTCAACCTTAAAAACCCTGGTAGTTTCATTAACAAAGGAGAATTACTCGCAGAAATTAATCAAAACGGGAAACTGCTACAGATTTATTCACCTATATCGGGGAAGGTTATGAATACAAATTCAAAACTTCATGATACCCCTGGAGTCATAAATGAAGATCCGTATGAAAAAGGGTGGGTTTACATGATAAAACCATCGGAGTGGATCTCAGAAACTGACCATTATTTCCTGGCTGAAGCAGCAATTGATTGGGCAAAAAACGAAATGGAAAGATTTAAGGATTTTCTTGCAGTTTCAATGGCAAAACATTCAACCGAATATTTGCCGGTTATTTTACAGGATGGTGGTGAATTATGCGACAGACCTCTTTCAGAACTGCCTGTCGAAGTATGGCAGGACTTCCAGAAATCCTTTTTAAATTAGTCTCAGGAAAAATAGGATTCTGTAATATTACTGATTATTGATTTTTATGTTAATTTTATAACAGTAAAAAGTTGAAAATCAAGGAACTTAATAATGTGGTTATCAGTCAGTTCAAAACAAGAAGATAATAAGGTATCAGCATTCCTTAAAAAGTACGTAAAATTTCGCTCCTCTATCTATAGCCGGGTTGTATATATTATAACCATCTCTTCTCTTGTTTTGTTTGTTTTATTTGGAATTATTTTCAGATCTGTCTATGAACAGAATTTAAATACAGTTATCCGTCAGAATGGCAATAATATTGGATCCATCGTTGAAGGGTCATTATATCATTCAATGCTCGAGAACAATAAAAGTACACTTCAGAGCACTCTCGATATTATTAATACTATGTCGGGGATTGATGATGTAAATATGTATGATGCGAAGGATAGTCTCGTTTATTCCTCTTTTTCTTCCGATACAACCACCCACAGCAATCCAAATTGTATAAGTTGCCATCAGAACATTCAGTCGATGTTCCCAAGGAAAGAGAAGTCTTACCGGATCATAAATGTCAAGAGTGAGTGTAACATGAATCAAAATGATAACAGTCACAGGCATTTGCTGATGAGATCTCCTATTCTCAATGAAAAATCGTGCTACACAGCAGCATGTCATGCTCATCCGGAGAGCGATGAGGTATTGGGTTCACTTATAATTAAAATGCCATTATATGATCTCGACAATGCCGTTGAGAAGTCTTCAGCTAAGTTTTATATTCTGGCAACTTTTTCTACCTTACTCCTGGTCTTAATTCTGATATTATTCACCAGGAAGAAGATAAAAGATCCGTTAAATGATCTTTTAAAAGCAAGCGTTGCAGTTTCCAATGGTAATAAAAACACAAGGTTGGAGATAAGACCCAATCAGCTTGACGATATGCGGATGGTTTCCATGGCATTTAATGATATGCTCGACAATCTGCAGTCTGCAACACAAGAATTGCAAAACTGGTCTCAGCAGCTAGAATATAAGGTTCAGAAAAAGTCTGAAGAATTAGGGGCTGCACGAAACGAATTAATCCATATTGAGAGAATCGCATCTCTTGGGAAATTGTCATCTTCGGTTGCACACGAAATAAATAATCCTTTATCGGGAATTCTTATATATACTAAATTGATATATAAACAGTTAAGTAATCCGGATCTCGATGATGCCAAAAAGCAGACTATATTAAAGCATTTGAAACTGATTGAAAATGAAACAAAGCGATGCGGTGAGATAGTCAAAGGGTTGCTCGATTTCTCAAGGAAAGATCAGGATGATTTTGAGTCGAAACATCTTCATAAAATATTGCAGGAGACCTATGAATTAATGACGCATCCGATTAAAATTGCAAATATTAGTTTCCTTACTGATTTTACAGCTAAATCCGACCTGATTTTTTGCAGCCCAAACCAGATTAAACAGGCATGTGTTGCAATTCTTGTGAATGCAACAGAGGCCGTTCTTGAAAACGGAGAAATCATAATATCTACAAGAAACCCTGACGCAGAATCAATAGTTTTTGAAATAACAGATAATGGCATAGGTATGCCAGAGGACGATATTCCTAATATCTTTCAACCATTTTTCTCAACAAAGCATGATACAAGTGGTATTGGACTGGGTTTGGCTATTGTTCATGGTATTGTGAAAAGTCATAACGGAAAAATCGATGTAAAATCAGAACTTGGTAAGGGAACTACAATATCTATAACGTTACCTGTAATCAGGATTTAAGGGAGAGGAATAATAGTGAAAAAGATATCAATATTAATTGTAGATGATGAGGAATCCGTAAGAGACTCATTGTACAACTGGTTCATCGAAGACGGATATCGCGTCGAATGCGCCGAGAATGCCAACAGGGCTTTGTCAATGCTTGAATCTGATAGCTTTGATATTATCCTTGCTGATATAAAAATGCCGGGAATGGATGGATTGGAAATGCTTCGAAGAATTAAACTTCTTAAGTCAGATTCAATTGTTATTGTAATGACAGCATTTGCAACTGTAGACACCGCAGTTCAGGCCCTGAAAGACGGGGCATTTGATTATGTGACAAAACCTTTTGATCCCGACGACCTTTCCCATCTGATCAGGAATGCTACAAAGCAAATCTCATTGACCGAGGAAAACGAAAACCTGAAAAAGAAGGTCGTATCACTCGAGAATGTAGAGGATATGATCGGTAAAAGTGAATCAATCAAACGGGTTTTGAAAGATATTGAAAGTGTTGCTCAGTCTAATTCATCAGTCGTAATCACAGGCGAAAGTGGTACCGGTAAGGAATTGGTTGCCAGGGCTATCCATTCTAATTCTCCCCGAAAGTTTTTTCCTCTTGTAAGTGTGCATTGTGGAGCGCTTACTGAAAGTTTATTGGAAAGTGAATTGTTCGGTCATGAAAAGGGTGCTTTTACAGGCGCTATGTATAACAGGAAAGGCAGATTTGAAATGGCTGATAACGGCACTATCTTTCTTGATGAAATAGCCACAATCTCAACGAAGATGCAAATAGACCTACTTCGGGTTCTGGAATCAAAAAAATTTATAAGGGTAGGGGGAAACAAGGAAATTTCTTCAGACTTCAGGGTGATATGTGCTACAAACAGAGATTTGAAAAGCATGGTTGAGAAAGGAACCTTTCGTGAGGATTTATTTTACAGATTAAATGTGGTAAATATTTATGTCCCACCCCTACGTGAAAGGATTGAGGATATTCCATTGCTGGTGGAATATTTTATAAAGAAGTATTGCACATCCATGAACCGGCCAACTATTTCAATTGATACAACAGCATTAAAACGTCTGGAAGAATTTAATTTTCCCGGGAATGTACGTGAGCTTGAAAACATGATTGAGAGAGCGCTTGTTGTTGGAAATGGCAAGAAAATTTCACTTAAGGACCTACCACTCGAAAAGACCATTTTAACCACATCAATTGAGAGCCTCGACGACCTCGAAAAATCACATATTCTTCTGATCCTGAATAAATATAACTGGAATATTTCCAGGGCTGCCAAGGCCTTAAAGGTCGATAGAGTAACTCTCTATAATAAAATTTCCAAATACGGGTTAAAGCCTTCTGAATAAGATTTTACTTCCTGTATGGCCAATCAAAATATCACATTGATCTCTTTTGGGTATTTCGACGAACATTTTCTTAAGAATGTCGCTGAAGCTGTAACTCATGAATTCCATACTTCAGTGAATCTTAAAGAGGGTCATCTCGATTTAAGCGAATTTTATGATCCTATAAGACGACAATATAACGGGACTAAATTATTGAAGGAGGTTGAGAATATGTTCTCTTCTGATACAGTTAAAACCCTGGGATTATTTAGTGTAGATCTTTTTATACCTATTCTAACGTATATTTTCGGACAGGCATTTTTGAATGGCCGCTCAGGAATTGCCTCTCTTTACAGATTTAGTAATGAGCGGTATGGAATGAGTACTGATGACAATATTATTTTTGAACGATTTAAAAAAGAAGTCATTCATGAACTTGGTCATGCCTTCGGTTTAGTACACTGCCATATTCCAATATGTGTGATGAGGTCAAGTACTTATGTTGAAGACATAGATCAAAAAAGCGCAGGTATCTGTCTCAAATGCCGGACTGAATTGAGCTCAATCCTTTAATGAAGTGTTGTCTCGAATCGAATTATTATGTTCCTGCTATCGGATTTAAATTCCTTTATATCTATTTTTGTTGGTGGAATAATCAAATTATATTAATTTTATAATCTTATTAATCTATATGATCTTGATTGCATGGATCTAACTCGCCTTATACGCGACAAAATGATGAAAGAGCGCCTTATGTTCGTATACAGAGGTGTAGTCACTAATGAAAATTCCGCTAATCTTCTCATGCTTCTTGAAAAGGAAATGGAGAATTCGGAATTTGGATTTGTTGGCAGGAAAAGACTTTTCATGTTTGTACTTGAAAGCCTTCAGAATGTAACACGACACAGTAATAAGAGTCATCATGCCGACATGTCTCTTGTAGTTTACTCCAAAACTAACAGCGGTTATACAGTTACCACCGGAAATGTTCTTCCAACTTCAAGTATCAATGATCTTAAAGTTAAACTGGATGAGATCAATAATCTTGAAACAAAGGAAATCAGGAATGTTTACAGACAAATGCTAAGCACCTCAGAATTAAGTAATAAAGGGGGGGCTGGCCTTGGCCTGATTGAAATGGCAAAAAAAACCGGTAATAAACTCGATTATGATTTTGTTCCGATCGACGATGAATACTCTTATTTTATCCTGAGTAAGACAGTCGATTCAGGTGGAATGGGAACTCATTTTGGAAGTAATGAGCTGCCTTTTCAGGGGAAGGATATTTCTCAGCTTGAAAGACTCATGGCCGAAAACAATATTTACCTTTTATGGTCAGGACATATTTCTCCCGATGTAGGAAAAGAAGTTCTGTCATTTACTGAAACGAAACTTGCAGAGGAAGATATTGTGTCTAATCTACGGAAAAGGGTCTTCAGCATTCTTGTTGAGATACTCGAAAACGTTGCGAAATATAGTCCGGGCAGAGATGCTGAAGAAAAACTGGGTATGCCCGTTGCAATGATAAGAATGGCTGATAAAGAGTACACTCTAACCACCGGTAATCTTATTCTGAATACGAAAGTCGATCACCTGAGGGAAAAACTGGATACAATTAATACTTATGACAAAATAGGCCTGAAAGAGCTCTTTAGAAAATCACTTTCCGGGCAGACTATCAGTTCCGATAATAGTACAGGTAATATGGGGCTTATTGATATGGCCAGAAAATCAGGCAGTAAATTGATGTATAAGTTTGAAAAAATAAACGACATGTATTCCTATTATACATTAAATGTGAAGGTTGAAGACAGGGCTGATTAATCCAATGTTTTGAAGGTAAGTTTAGTACCATCCCATTCAGCATAACTTCCGTTTTTTATCCAGTCACCCAGAAATACTATTTCAGACTGCTGTGGTAATTTGTAGATCATTGCAAGATGCCGGTGACCAAAAATAAAGTAGTCTATTTTATTCTTTTTGAGTAAAGATTTGGCATATCTGATAAGGTCCTCTTTATCTTCGCCCAGAAATTCTTTTGTTATTCCCTTTCCAAGTCTTGAGTTTAAAGACCATCGGAGTCCTATTCCAATCCCAATTAATGGATGAAGAGATGAGTACATGGCCCTAAGTGTCTTATTATGGAATATTGAAAGAAGAATTTTGTATTTAGTATCTGTTGTTCCAAGCCCTTCTCCATGTGCCAGATAGAAATTTTTCCCGTTAAGCAAAGTAGTTATTGGTGTTGTATGAATTATGAGCCCGCACTCGCTTTTAAGATAATCTCCAACCCACATATCGTGATTCCCGGTAAAAAAATGAACCGGAATACCTGAATCTGTTATAGCAGCAACGGTGCCCAGAAATCTGGTGAATCCACGGGGAACGACAAGCTTATATTCCCACCAGAAATCAAAAATATCACCAAGAAGATATATCTCTTTTGCATCATGGATAATGGAATTCAACCAGGAGACAACTTTCTTTTCTCTTTCCAGAGGCGGAGATCCTGCAGGTAGTCCGAGGTGAAAATCAGAGGCGAAATATATTTTCCTGTTTTCTGTCAAAGTTGGATCTATTTATTTAGCAACTGTTCGAGCTTCAGCTGCAATGATCTTCCATGAAGATTTGATGCTATAATATCACCGTTCTTATCGAACAGATAGTTTGTCGGTAAACTCTTTACATTAAATAATCTTGCATTTATAGGATTAAGGACATTATCTTCCCTTGTACTTATCCAGGGCAACTCATCAAATTTCACAGCCGTTTTCCAATCGGCTTCTCTTTCATCAAGATTAATCTGATAAATTTCAAATCCCTTTTTGTTGTAAAGTTTGTAAAACCCCTTTAATTGAATATTTTCCTCAACACATTCTTTTGACTGGAATGACCAGAAAGTCAGAAGAACATATTTCCCCTTAATAGAGGAGAATCTTATTCTTTTGCCTGTAACATCTTTTAAATCAGGATCAAGTTTTGTTTGAGGCAAGTCTTTGGTAATTTTAGCAAGCTGGTTTGAATACATTATTTTCATCTCCTTTTCAAAGTCTCGTGCAAGTGCCTGAACTTGTTTTGAGTTTGGATAATGATATTTCAGTGAATCAGTAACAATCTTAAAATACTGGAGGTCACGTTGATCGTAAAGTACATTAGTTTCGGGGTTAATTTTCTGATAAAGCGCTTTTATTGAAGTAAGCGAGTTTATATTGTTAATAATGAATGCTATGTTATTCTTACGCTGCGCTTTAATCAAATTGTCAAACTCCGCTTCGAGTAACGGACCTTTTGTATCAAATCCGGATTCAACGGAAGCCTTATTATATAATGTACTCAGTGAATCAAGTTTTCTTTTTGTTTCATTAAGTGTAAGATCAAGCATCTGTAACTTTTCTGATTCATCAGAGCCGGTAATAGTGTATTTTTCGAAAAGATTTTTACCTTCAAATACAACTTTTATTTTTTCACCCGGACCAGCAAGCAGAGTTATAAAGTCTGATGAAGAAAACCCCACCTCATAAAAATCAGGTTCGAAAACTTTTACTTTAAACCGGAACTCTCCCTTTCTGTTTATTTTTGCAGAGTCTATTAACAAAGGAGTATCAACATCAATCCTGCTGATATAAATGTATTTTTCTTCTTTACCTTTTATGACTCCATCAAAAGTGAATTTCCCCTTATCCTTGCATCCTGAAAGAATAGAAATCAGAGCCAGCAGAAACAGTGTTCTTTTCATTAAAGTCAGATTACTAAATTTCTATATATAATTATTTTTTTATTTATTGAATAGTTCAGCCAGTTTAAGTTGCAGTTGCTCCCCTCTAAGGTTTTTAGCAATTATACGGCCTTCTTTATCAAGCAGGTAATTAGTGGGAATGGATTCAATCTTATAAAGAGGAACAACTACTGAATTCCAGTATTGTATGTCACTTACATGGATCCATTTTCCAAGATTATCATCCTGTATCCCTTTCATCCAGGCTTCTTTGGTTTTATCGAGCGATACCTGATAAATTGTAAATCCTTTTTTATTATAAAGGTTGTATGCTTTTACAAGATTCGGATTCTCCTGTCTGCACGGTGCACACCATGATGCCCAAAAATCGAGCAGCACAACAGAACCTTTTGTTGACGAGAGCTTAATTGTATCACCGGCAGGTGTAGGAAGAGATATTTCAGGCACTTCAGATCCTACTCCTGAAGCAGGGGCAACTTCCGCTGTACCATTCATACCGGCAATCAGTTTCTGAACCTGTTCGTGAAGTGCTGTAACCGGCTCGTATTTAGGGTATAGTATGGTTAATGACGAATCAACTTTTACAAAGTATTTGAGATCCTTTGTGGGATTAAGAACATAAACACTGGGAGCTACCTGCTGATAAAGCGCCACAAGACTTACAAGCGATTTTATATTTTCATCAATATAGGTCTTTGTATAGGAGTTTATCTCATTAAGATAGATATTCGCCAAACTATCAAGAGATTCCATAACGGCTGGTAGTTTAGGATTATCAATATTTTGCTTATAAATGTTGTTCAATCCTGTTAATTTATCAATGGTTTTTCGAAGTGTTCTGTTATATTCTACCATTGATTCCGTACCCTTTGAACCGGATAAGGATAATGGATAATTCAAAGAATCGTGGTAAGCCTTCATGCTTAATTTCTCACCGGGAGCTATAAGCATCGTAATAAAGTTATTGTCATTGGTTTTAAGTAAGTAAAAGGCAGGCAGATTAATCTCTTTTTTAAAGTTAAATGTCCCATTATCAGATATCTTAACCGAATCAACAGTTAACAGTTCATTTGACTTCAATTCATCGAGGAAAATATACTCTCCGCTTACAGGATTTACAATGGTACCTGAAATTTGAACCGCATTATTTTTACACCCGGCAAACGCCAGTGCTGCAAATAAATAAAGAAAAATCTTCTTATTCATGAAGTAAGATGTTAATTGGTAATTATTTTGAAATATTGAAAAGCAAAGTTATTCTTTTTTTTATGCGGCACTAATTTTATAAAATTTTAATAATTTTATTTCCTTCGTCGGGGAGTTTGAAATTTCACTAATTATGGCTAACTTACATAAATTTTAAAATACCATACAGGAAGGAATTATATGAGTTACATAAAGTTCGAAAAGAGTCAGGTGGTGAACCTTGAGTATTCGCTGTCGAGGGAAATTTTAAGGACAAACAGGGCAGGATCTTACTCTTCCACAACACTTGTTGGCTGTAATACCCGTAAATATCATGGGTTACTTGTATGCCCAGTAGATGAACTTGGTGGCGAAAGATTCGTATTGTTTTCATCACTCGATTTAACAGTTGTAAACCATGACAAGAGTTTTAATACCGGTATAAGGAAATATAAGGGCGATTATTTTATTCCAAAGGGGCATAAATATTTAGAAGACTTTGATACTGAATATATTCCATCCAGAACTTACAGAGTAGGAGGAGTTATCCTGAAACAGGAAAGATTACTGGTTCATTATGAAGAACAATTTCTGCTCAGGATCACAATTCTTGAAGCATCGGAGCCAATGAAACTTCAGATTCGTCCATTCCTGGTTTTTAGAAATATTCACGAGCTGACTCATGCTAATCATTCTGCAAACACTAAAGTTGAATTCATTGAAAACGGGATCAAATCAAAGTTATATGAGGGTTTCCCTTCTTTGAATATGCAGTTTTCAAAAGATGTTGAGTTTATTCACAATCCCGATTGGTATCTTGGTGTGGAATATCCTGAAGAACAAAAAAGAGGATATGATTTCTCTGAAGATCTTTTTACTCCCGGATTTTTCGAAATTGAAGCAAAGAATGGAGATATAATAGTATTTTCCGCTTCGACAAAAGAGGAAAAAACATCAGGACTTAAGCAGAAGTTTACAAAGACCGTATCCGGAAAAACTCCAAGGGATAGTTATATAAATTGTTTGAGAAATGCTGCTCATCAGTTTGTTGAGAAAAGGGGAGGAAAAACACTCATCATAGCAGGCTATCCCTGGTTTGGTGCATGGGGCAGAGATACTTTTATATCACTTCCCGGATTGGCAACTGCCCGGCATAAACTGGTTTTGTATAGAGATGTGCTTGATACCCAGATTGATAGAATGAAGGATGGTTTGTTTCCTAATATGGGAGGTGATAATGACCCCGCATTTAATTCAGTTGATGCTCCTCTCTGGTTTTTCTGGGCTGTTCAGCAATATGTCCTTAAAGGAGGAACAGATGGCTGGGAGAGATATGGAACTGCTGCAAAATCAGTACTGAATGCTTATAAAAATGGTACTGTCTTCAATATCCACATGAGAGATAATGGACTGATCTATGCCGGAGAGCCGGGGAAAGCCCTTACATGGATGGATGCAGTAGTGTATGGAGCTCCTGTAACCCCTCGAAGAGGTTATGCCGTTGAGATAAATTCGCTTTGGTACAATGCTATATGCTTTTCTCTTGAAATGGCAGGGATGCAAAATGACAAAAAGTTTATAAAGGAATATGAAAAATTTCCGGAATTGATAAAAAAATCATTTCTGGAAATGTTTTGGGATGACAAGTTGGGCTATCTGGCTGATTATGTTAATGATGATGAAGGTAAAAATACTTTTGTAAGACCAAATATGGTAATAGCTGTTTCATTACCCTATTCGATGCTTGATAAGGAACAGATGAAGAAAGTCCTAGATATTGCAGATAAAGAGCTTGTTACAAGCAGAGGCCTTAGAACCCTTTCACCCGGAAATACATTTTATAAGGGTATATATAAAGGAAATCAGGAGGAGAGAGATAACGCTTATCATCAGGGTACTGTCTGGCCATGGCTTTACGGCCCATTCTGCGAGGGTTGGCTAAAGGTCTATGGTCAACAGGGGGTACAAAAAATCAGAAAATTAATTTATGGTCTCGAAGAGGTGATGAGCGAACATGGTATAAGTACTATCTCCGAAATATATGATGGTGATCCGCCTCATTCACCTCAGGGTGCTATTTCACAGGCATGGAGTGTTGGCGAAGTACTTAGGATAATAGATCTGCTTGAAACTAATTATGCAAATCAATAACGTAGGTCGGATATGCGAGTGCTAATGTTTGGATGGGAATTTCCGCCTCATATCTCAGGAGGATTGGGAACAGCGAGTTTTGGCTTAACGAAAGGCATGTCAACACTCGATGACCTTAAAGTGATCTTTGTCGTGCCAAAAGTCTGGGGAGATGAGGACCAGACTATGGTCAGGGTGATTGGTGCAAATAAGGTATCCGTTGCTTATAAACAGGTTTATTACCAGGGTTTCAGATACCCTCTTGATAAAATAGAAGTATCATCTAAAATAGTTCCGTATACGGATCCTGAAGATTTCTGGAAAATTTTAAGTTCAGAGGTTTCCGGCTATAATCTTATGATTCATACGAACAAAAATGGACTGGTCGAATTTTCCGGAAAATACGACAACAGTCTGATGGATGAAATTTACAAATATGCAGTCGTTGCTTCTGTGATAGCCGAAGAAAATGAGTTTGATATTATCCATGCACATGACTGGCTCGCTTATCCTGCAGGAATAGCGGCCATGGAAGTGTCTGGTAAACCGTTAGTGATACATGTTCATGCTACCGACTTTGACCGTAGCGGTGGTAATGTTAACCCCGATGTATACCTTATTGAAAAAAGTGGCATGGATGCTGCCTCTAAAATTATTACAGTCAGTAACATGACACGCGACATCGTCATTAACAAATACAATATAAATCCTGATAAAGTTGAAACTGTCTATAATGCTGTTGAACCTGTACAGATTTATGAAAACAAAATCAACAGAAAAGGTTTTGATGAAAAGGTTGTAACATTTCTTGGCCGTATTACCCTTCAGAAAGGTCCGGAATATTTTATTGAAGCAGCATATAAAGTGTTGCAGGTAATGCACAATGTAAGATTTGTTATGGCAGGATCGGGAGATATGATGGAAAGAATGATGCGGAGAGCTGCTGCATTGAAAATAACCGACAGGTTCCATTTTACCGGGTTTCTTAAAGGAGCAGACGTCTTTACCATGCTCGATATGAGCGATGTTTATATAATGCCATCAGTATCAGAGCCATTTGGGATATCTCCTCTTGAGGCTATGCAATCCAACGTTCCTGTAATTATAAGCAAACAATCGGGTGTGGCAGAGATCCTTACCCATGCAGTTAAAACAGATTTCTGGGATATTGACGCTATGGCCGATGCAATTTATGGTATTCTTAACTATCCTGCTCTATCTCGTATGTTTATTAAAAACGGGAAGGAAGAAGTTATACGGCTAAAATGGGATAACTCCGCCAGACATGTGAGAGATATATACTACAGAGTTATTGAAGATAATAAGAAATAGAATATGAGTGCACCAAGCAAAAAAGCAATATGCTTTTATTTTCAGGTTCATCAGCCCTTCCGGCTTAAAAGGTACAGGTTTTTTGACCTGGGACATGACCATTATTACTATGATGATTTCTCGAACGAATCTATCATGAGAAAAGTAGCAGAAAAATGCTATCTCCCGGCAAATAATATTATTTTAGATCTTATTCATAAACATAAAGGCAAATTTAAAGTCACGTTTTGTCTTTCAGGTCTGGCAATCAGCCAATTCCGGCTATATGCTCCGGAAGTGCTTGAGTCATTCAAAAAACTGGCGGAAACAGGAATGGTGGAATTTCTGGCCGAAACCAATTCACATTCACTTGTTTCCCTTAAAAGCAGGAGTGAATTTGAACGGCAGGTTACAAGCCATAAAGAGATGATTAAAGAATTTCTGGGGGTTGAACCTACCTCTTTTCGCAATACAGAATTGATATACTCCGACGTAATCGGGTCGTGGGTTGCAGATATGGGTTTTAAATCGATCCTTACTGAAGGAGCAAAACATGTTTTGGGATGGAAAAGCCCCAACTATCTCTACTGTAATTCAATAAACCCACGCCTGAAAGTACTCTTAAGAAACTTTGTATTAAGTGATGATATTGCCTTTCGGTTCTCGAACAGAGACTGGAACTCCTGGCCTTTAACAGCAGATAAATACGCTTCATGGATAAATAAACTTGCTCCCAAAAGTGAATTGTTAAATATTTTCCTCGACTACGAGACTTTCGGCGAGCACAATTGGAAAGAGACGGGAATTTTTGATTTTCTATATCACATGCCAGGTTCAATACTGAAGAAAACACATTTCAGGTTTATGACACCAACAGAGATTGCCGATTCACTCCAACCGGTGTCGGCAATTAGTATTCCTTCTCCGATCTCATGGGCCGACGAAGAGCGTGATATTACTGCATGGGTTGGAAATGAACTTCAGGTTGCTGCTCTTGATAAATTATATAGCCTCGCCGGGAAAGTTAATAAATGCGAAGATGACCTGATTAAAAAGGATTGGGAATATCTCCAGTCGAGCGACCATTTTTACTATATGGCTACCAAATTCTTTTCCGACGGCGCAGTGCATGCATATTTTAACCCTTACGAAACGCCATATGATGCCTTTATGAATTATATGAACGTACTAAGCGATTTTGAGATCAGATTAAGAAAACATTTCCCTGATACTGCAGAACAGGAGCTGATATTTAATCTCGGAGCTCAACTCATTGAAAAAGATATGATTATTGAGAAACAGACATTTGAAATAGAGAAACTTACAAAAAAAAGCCCCAAAATTAAATCGGCAACTAAACCTAAAATAAAGAAAGAACCAAAACCTGTTGTTAAAACTGCACTTAAAAAACCTGATAAACCTGTAAAGAAGAGTACTGATAAGTTAGCAAAGACAAAAAAAACAATTTTAATTAAATCAATTCCTAAGAAGCCTGTCAAAACAACGGCAAAGAGTAAAAAATAAAATGACTATCGGCAATCATACATAAATCCCCCATTGATTTTGACTTCGTCGAGCTCCGCTTCGCTTCGGTTCTTCGTTTACCCCGACTCCGCCAGCTGGCGGAGAGCGAAGAACCGAGAACAACAGTTCGAGCTCGGCGCAGCCAAAATCAATTTACTCTCCGCCAGCTGGCGGACTGGGGTAAATAAATTGATTTTCAAGCGATTTGATTATTTAAATCATGATTGCCGATAGTCATTAAAAATAATAATAGTAATCAGAAACAAATAAGGTGACAATGAAGGTTGAATTTATTTTTGAAACGAGTTGGGAAGTATGTAATAAGGTAGGTGGAATACATACAGTTATCTCAACCAAAGCACTTAACATAGTAAACGAAATAGGTGATAATTATATACTAATCGGACCTGATGTCTGGAGGGAAGATGTAACAAATCCGGAGTTCATTCCGGATGAATCACTGTTTGCAGCATGGAAGGACAGAGCTGCTTCAGAAGGATTAAGAGTGAAAACAGGAAGATGGAATATTGCCGGAAAGCCAATAGTAATTCTGCTTGATTTCACACCATATTTCGGACAACAGAACGAAATCTTTGCAGGATTCTGGGAATCATATAAGCTCGATAGTATCTCCGGGCAATGGGATTATGTGGAACCTGCTCTATTTGGTTATGCGGCAGGAAAACTGATTGAAAGCTTTACTACTTTCTATCATGAGAATCATAATATTATAGCTCAGTTCCACGAATGGATGACCGGGACAGGAATACTATACCTGAAAAAATATGCTCCCTGGATAGCCACTTCTTTTACATCTCATGCTACTGTTCTTGGGCGGTGCATAGCCGGTAATAATCGACCGCTATATGGCAAAATGGAAGAATATAACCCTGCCCAGATTGCTCGAGAGTTCAATATTGTGGCGAAACAATCGCTCGAAAAATTGTCGGCTAATGAAGCAGACGTTTTTACTACTGTGAGTGAAATTACCTCAAGAGAGTGCAGTCACTTTCTTGGTAAAGATGTTGATATAGTTACCCCAAACGGTTTCGAAGATTCTTTTGTCCCGGCGCCTGATATCTTTGACGATAAAAGGCAAATTGCCAGAGTAAAACTAAAAAGTGTTGCCGAGGCAATACTTGGCTATTCCCTATCAGAAAATTGTGTTTTTGTTGTTAACAGCGGAAGATATGAATTCAGAAATAAGGGGATAGATATTTTTATTGACTCACTTGGAGAGTTGAATTCAAAAGATAATATTGAGAAAGAATGTGTTGCATTCGTTCTTATTCCTGCCTATCATAAGGGACCTCGTCAGGATATTATTGACATACTTTACAATAATGGACCGAAAAACAGTGGCGACAGGTATCTTACTCATAGTCTCCATTATCCCGAAACTGATCCGGTATTACAGAGAATAGCATCTGACAAACTTAATAATGATCAAAAATCAAAAGTTAAAATCATTTTTGCTCCTTCTTATCTGAATGGAAACGATGGGATTTTTAACCTTTCGTACTTTGATATTCTTATTGGATTTGACCTCTCCATATTTCCTTCTTATTATGAACCATGGGGTTACACACCCCTTGAAAGCCTTATGTTTTCAATCCCAACAATTACCACATCACTTTCAGGCTTCGGACTCTGGGTTAAAAACTATTTTGAAAATCCCGGGAATGGAATTTCTGTCATAGAGCGTACTGACGATAACGAGAAGATGGTTGTTTCCGAAATCAGGGATTTCATGATGAAGTTTATAGGATTAAATGATGGTGAAATAAATGAAGCCAGAATAAAAGCCCATGAAATTTCCAGGATTGCAATGTGGGATAGTCTGGTGGAATATTATTACAAAGCTTATGAGCACGCACTCACCCACAGCAGTGAACGGAGGGAAGAACCACGCGAATTTGCCAGGTTTGTAGAGGCACCCGGATTACACGTTCGCAAACCTCACCAGTTGCCGGTGTGGAAAGATATTTATGTTCAAAGCGATGTCCCGGGAAAATTAGCATCCCTTAAAGAACTTGCCAATAACCTCTGGTGGTCATGGAACTCTGAAGCTGAAGCATTGTTTAAAAGAATGGACCCTTCTCAGTGGGATGACGTAAAGCATAACCCAAAATTACTTCTTGAAAAAATTGATTATAAGAGGCTGCTTATTCTTGAGGAAGATGAGGATTTTGTGATTGAGCTGAAACGGGTTTATGACCTTTTCATAACTTATAAAAATCGTCCCGATGATACAAGTTTGCCCTCAGTTGCATACTTCAGCATGGAGTTTGGAATACATCCGTGTCTTAAAATTTATTCCGGAGGACTTGGAATTCTGGCAGGGGACTATTTAAAGGAAGCCAGTGATTCAAATTTGAATATTACCGGGATCGGACTTCTCTACAGATATGGCTATTTTAAACAAAAACTTGGACCAAGAGGTGAACAACTTGCCATTTATGATGCTGAAGAGTTCTCGCGTCTTCCTATAAACCCCATAAAAGATTCTGAAGGAAATCACCTGACAGTAAGTCTGGTATGGCCGGGAAGAACAATCAAAATTCGTATATGGGAAGCAATGGTAGGGAAAGTCAGACTTGTCCTTCTTGATACCGATTTTGACGATAACTCACCCGAAGATCGGACTGTAACCCATCATCTTTATGGCGGAGATATTGAAAACAGATTGAGACAGGAGCTTATCCTTGGAATTGGAGGAATCAGAGCCCTGGTAGCATTGGGCTTGAAACCCGATCTGTATCATAGCAATGAAGGCCATTCGGCATTTATCAGTCTCGAACGACTCAGAAGCCTTATTTCAGATAATCATCTTACATTTAACCAGGCGCTTGAGGTTGTAAGATCATCTACCCTTTTTACTACTCATACTCCGGTTCCGGCAGGACATGACGCTTTTGATGAAGACCTGCTTCGCAAGTATATATCTCATTATCATAGCAGATTAATGATAACATGGGATGAGTTTATGGCTCTCGGACGATGTGAAGGTGATTCGGATAAAAAATTCAATATGAGTTTCCTTGCAACCCGAATGTCGCAGGAGGTAAATGGTGTTAGTAAGCTTCATGGAGAAGTCAGCCAGGGCATGTTTAATAAATTGTGGCCGGGCTATCTTAAAGAGGAACTTTTTATTGGATATGTTACAAACGGGGTACATCACCCTACATGGACAGCTCCCGAATGGAGGAACTTATATGAGGAAATTACCGGGAATATTAATTTCGACCAGACAAACAGAAGTCTTTGGGAGAAACTATATAATGTAGAGGATAAAAGGATTTACGAGATCAAAACCGGCCTTAAGAAGAGCCTGTTTACTAATATCAGGAAACGGCTTCAGGCCGACATGATAGAAAAGCATGTGAGTCCGCGTACACTCCTTAATATCAGCAGCCACCTTGATGAAAAAGCTCTTACAATCGGATTTGCCCGCAGGTTTGCCACTTATAAAAGGGCTGCATTGCTTTTCAGAGATATCGACAGGCTGGCAAGCATTGTTAATAATCCTCATAAACCGGTTCAGTTTATTTTTGCGGGTAAAGCACATCCGAACGATGGCGGAGGTCAGGATCTTATAAAAAAGATTTTTGAAATATCGCAGATGCCACAGTTCTCAGGTAAGGTAATATTCCTAGAGAACTACGATATTGACTTGGCAAAATATCTGGTAAGAGGTGTGGATATATGGCTTAATACACCTACCAGACCTCTTGAAGCCTCCGGAACCAGCGGTGAGAAAGCTGTTATGAACGGAACAATCCATTTCAGCGTTCTTGATGGCTGGTGGGTTGAAGGTTATCGGGCCTTTGCAGGTTGGGCCTTACCAAAAAAAGCTACATTTACAAACCCTGAACTTCAGGATGATGTTGATGCTGAAACTATTTATAATATGCTTGAATTTGAAATTGTTCCGGCTTATTATGCATTTGATGATCGGGGTGTCCCTAAGGAATGGATAAGCCTGGTAAAAAACACAATGGGAAAGATTGCTCCCGAATTTACAATGAAAAGGCAGATAGACGATTATTATGAAAAATATTATACTAAACTATTCAAACGAAACAAGTACCTCGCTGATAACAATTTTGAGAAAGCAAAAGAACTGGCTGCCTGGAAAAACACGATGAGAGAGGAATGGGATAATATTGAAGTCTTAAATTACAGCTTTGAGCGGGCCGGAGAAAATGTTTATCGGTCAGGACACGACTATACTGCAGAAATTGCCCTGGATGTTAAAAAAATTCCTAAAGAAAATGTCGGTGTGGAGTTTATAATAACCCGTATGAGTAAAAAGGGGGAACATGAATTTGTAGCAAGCGAAGAGTTTAAATTGATTAGCTGCAAAAGCGGCAAATGTCTTTATCGGGCAAATCTGGTACCAGAGAAAGCCGGATCATTCTTTTACGGGATTCGCATTTACCCAAAACATAAAGACCTGCCACACAAGCAGGATTTTTACCTTCTTCGCTGGATTGATTAAAGATCAGTTGCTTTTCTGACAGGTTCTTTTTTTAAAACCAGGGCAGTTCTCGAAGGAAGATATAGATAAAGGTATAAAGGGGCATTTATAATGTTCCTTTCTGCCTTTTTAATTGAGAAATAAACAGTGTTCCTGTCGATTCTGTCGAATCCGCCGAAAACAGGATCGTCTGTATCAAGAACAATCCTGTACTTCCCCTTTACAGGTATTCCATAATCTGTAAACGATACAGTTGGATTGAAATTGAATATAAACAAAAGCTCTCCTCGTATATAGGCTATAACCTTATCGGCATTATTCTCATATACTCTGTTAATTATGAGATCCCTCAGAATATTAAAATCAGTATTAAGCTTCAGCATACTCTTATCGAAATTCGAGAGAGAGTAATATTTAAGGTCCTTATTCTCTGCAAGCTGCCACTGACGACGCGCAAATTTATAGCTCCAGTTATTCCCTTCTCTTGGAAAGTCGATCCATTCAGGATGACCGAACTCATTTCCCATAAAATTCAGATATCCTCCACCTGATGTACTAAATGTGATGAGTCTTATCATCTTATGAAGTGCAATACCACGGTCAACCGGGAAACTGTGATAGGATTTATCCATACCGTAATACATCTCAGCATCTAACATTCTGAATATCAATGTTTTATCTCCCACAAGTGCCTGGTCGTGCGATTCGCAATAAGATATGATCTTTTCCTCAGGACGGTGTTGTGTCAATTCATACATGAGTTTACCCATGTCCCAGTTTTCATCAACTGTCTCTTTAACAAGTTTGATCCAGAAGTCAGGGACTCCCATTGATAACCGGTAATCAAAACCATAGCCCTTTCTTTCAATTTCGGCAGCAATGCCGGGCATACCGCTCATTTCTTCAGCTATGGTCAGAGCCCCGGCCTTAAATTTATGTATTAATTTGTTAGCCAGGTATAGATATATGAGTGCGTCCTCATCCTGGTTGCCATCGAAGTATTCGTCGTAAGATGTAAAATTTTTTTCAAGGCCATGATCAAAGTAAATCATACTGGTAATGCCATCAAACCTGAAACCGTCAAATTTGTACTCTTCCAGCCAGTACCTGCAGTTAGAAAGAAGAAAATGAATTACGTTATTCTTTCCATAGTCGAAACATAATGAATCCCAGGCTCTGTGATATCTTCTTTCATTTGGATGGAAATACTGTCCTTCTGACCCATCGAACAGACCAAGTCCTTCATTAACATTCTTAACCGAATGTGAATGAATAAGATCCATAATTACCCCTATCCCCGCCTGATGGGCTTTGTCAATTAATTTTTTCAGATCTTCGGGGGTTCCGAATCGCGATGAGGCTGCAAAGAAACTGGAGACATGGTATCCGAAAGATCCATAAAACGGATGTTCCTGAATTGCCATCAATTGAATTGTATTGTAGCCATCTCTAATTATAACCGGAAGAATGTCTTTTGTAAATTCACGATACGTTCCGGTTTTTTCTAAAGAGGTAGCCATGCCGATATGGGCCTCATAGATAATTGGAGCGGTATCGGGCGCTTTAAAATTTTCAATATTCCATTTGTACTGTTGAGCAGGTTGCCATATCTGAGCGCTGAAAATTTTAGTTTTATCATCCTGAACAACCCTGTTTGCATAAGCCGGGATTCTTTCTCCCTGTCCTCCTTTCCAGTGTACAGAAAGTTTATAAAGATCTCCATGTTTCAGGGTTTCTGCCGGCAACGCAATCTCCCAGTCACCCATGGAATTAATTCTTTTCATTGAAAAAGATTCCTCTTCTTTCCATGCATTGAAAGTTCCTGTTACATAAATGCTTGTTGCATTAGGAGCCCATTCACGCATTACAAATTGATCTTTTTCCCTGTGCAAACCATAATAATGATGGCCGGCAGCAAAATCGGAAAGAGTATGATCACCTGTGAGCTCCTTTTCTTTAGCTAAACATTTTGTAATCCGACTCTCTATAGTTCCAACAAAAGGGTCTAACCATGAATCAGATTTATAAAAGCTTGCAGGAGTCATAATTTTAGTATGAATGATCTTTCTGTAAAAGTACTAAATCATATCAATATACTAAAGAAAACTGAATGATGCACGAAGTGCTAATGATTCTCACTAAATATTCTTCAAATAGTATATGCTTTACTATTTTTGTCAAAAAAAGTAAGTAATGGTAATTCATTATGGATATGAAAATCTGAAATTAAGGAACCCGGTTGTTACTATGGGGATCTTCGACGGTGTGCATAAGGGGCACCGGGCTCTTCTCGATTTCCTGGTATTAAGGGCAAGAGATTTGAAGGGAGAGTCTGTAGTACTTACTTTCAGTCCTCATCCCAGGCTTGTGTTAGAGCAAAACCCGGGAAACCTCTCTTTCCTCACATCAATTGAAGAAAAAAAGATTCTTCTTGGGAAAGCCAATATTGACCATCTCGTTATAATAGAATTCAATAAAGTTTTCAGTAATATCAGCGCTTGTGATTTTGTTAATGATATTCTGGTAGGGAAAATTGGTACGAAACATTTAATAATAGGCTATAATCATCACTTCGGAAGAAAAGGAGAGGGTGATCTTAATACAATAAAACAATGCGCCGAATCGCTTGATTTTATTGTTGAACAAGTGACAGCTTTTAAGTCTGAAGAGGTTACAATAAGTTCATCCCTGATCAGGGAGGCATTATTAACCGGGAAGCTGGATGAAGCAAATAAATGGCTTGGATATTTTTATTCTTTGAAAGGGAAAGTTATTAAGGGAAGGCAGATCGGAAGATCGATCGGTTTCCCTACTGCCAACATTGAGCCGGACTACCCTTTTAAATTAATACCCTCAAACGGAGTTTATGCTGTCGAAGTTGAACTCGACGGCAAAATTTTCCCCGGGATGATGAATATAGGTACTAATCCCACAGTAAATGATGACAACTCCGCCAGAAGCATTGAGGTTCACATTCTGGATTTCAACCAGGATATCTATGATAAAGAAATCATAGTTATTTTCAGGAAAAGATTAAGGGATGAGATAAAGTTTAAAAGTACAATGCAGCTAACAGAGCAGATGAAGTTAGATAAAGAACAGACATTGCAGCTGTTAACCTGATCAGGAATATTAGAATATTTATTATATTCGCACTCTGAAAATTCACTTTAGATATAAATGTAACAATTGATACAATGGATTACCAGGTAAAAGACATTTCGCTTGCAGATTTTGGGAGGAAAGAAATTGAGATAGCAGAAAAAGAGATGCCAGGGTTGCTTGCAATCAGGAAGAAATATTCCTCTGAAAAACCACTCAAAGGAGCGCGTATAACAGGCTCACTTCACATGACTATACAAACAGCTGTGCTTATTGAAACACTTGCTGAACTTGGCGCAGAGGTAAGGTGGGCGAGTTGTAATATTTTCTCTACTCAGGATCATGCGGCTGCTGCAATAGCTGCTGCAGGAATACCGGTGTTTGCATGGAAAGGTGAAACCCTTGAAGAATACTGGTGGTGTACAGCAAAAGCACTATCCTTCCCCGGAGGCAAAGGCCCGAATCTTCTGGTTGACGATGGTGGGGACGCTTCACTTATGGTACACCTTGGATACAAAGCAGAAAAAACACCTGAAGTACTCGATAAAAAACCTTCCAACAGGGAAGAGGCAATTATTCTTGCAACTCTGAAAGATCTTCTGGTAAAAGAACCAGGAAAATGGCATCGTACAGTAAGCGAACTTAAGGGAATATCTGAGGAAACTACAACAGGTGTACATAGATTGTATCAGATGATGGAAAATGGTGAATTGCTTGTACCTGCAATTAATGTTAACGACTCTGTTACAAAATCGAAATTCGACAACCTGTACGGCTGTCGTGAGTCGCTCGCTGATGGCATAAAAAGGGCAACTGACGTTATGTTAGCTGGTAAGGTTGTTGTAGTATGCGGTTATGGTGATGTTGGAAAAGGTTGTGCCCGCTCAATGAAGTCTTACGGTTCCAGGGTAATCGTTACCGAAATCGATCCTATATGCGCCCTTCAGGCCTCAATGGAAGGCTTCGAAGTCAAAACTGTTAAAGATACTCTCAGCGAAGGCAATATTTTTGTTACAGCCACAGGTAACATGGATATCATTACACTTGAGCACATGAAGAAAATGAAAGATCAGGCGATTGTTTGTAATATTGGTCATTTCGACAATGAGATTCAGGTTGATAATCTTAATGATCTTAAAGGAGTTAAAAAGATCAATATCAAACCACAGGTCGATAAATATCTTTTCCCCGACGGACATTCAATTTTCATACTCGCTGAAGGAAGGCTTGTTAATCTTGGCTGTGCAACGGGTCATCCATCGTTCGTAATGAGCAACTCATTCAGCAATCAAACTCTTGCACAGATTGAACTTTGGACAAAGAAATATAAAATAGGTGTTTACAGACTTCCGAAAGATCTGGATGAAGAAGTTGCAAGGTTGCATCTCGAACAGCTGGGGGTAAAACTTACGATACTGTCGAAAGAGCAATCTGATTATATAGGTGTTCCTGAAGCAGGGCCGTATAAACCGGATCATTACAGATATTAGCCCCCTGCCCCCTAAAAGGGGGTTCTTTAAGATACTGATAATCAGAAAGCCCCCTTTAGGGGGTTTGGGGGCAAATCTCTTAGTTCCAGACTCTTACATATCTTCCATCAAAGCTTGTCTTATAGTTCTTCAGAGGGTATCTTCCAATCCCTTTCGAAGGTGTTCCTCCTGCTGCAAGAGCATAATTAGTACTGCACTGAGGACATATGGCATTAAGCGAATTTGTAGGATCTATGTTTACCTTAATGCTCAACCCTCCGGTAGCATAATCGTGTGGACAGGTTCGGTCGTATGCGTAAAATTCTTCTACACCTGCAAATATAATAATGCCGTTACCATTATACCCGGCAGCATAAATTCCCAAATTATTAGTTTTTGAACTTACAAGGGCAATCCCCCCAAAAGAAGCAAGGTCTGTAAACTCCGGGTCGTTTACGTCAAGTCTGAAATCGACTGTAACATCCGGTATCACATCGTTTTTTTTATTGCAGGAACTTAACGACATTGTAAATGCAATTGCAATTAAAAAAAAACTTATTTTTGAATCTGATCTCACAGGTAAATATTTAATTATACAAAATTAATATAACCACCGGAAATGTAACGGTATCAGAAAATATTTATTGTAATAACTGAAAATGAATAGTTTAATATGAAGAAGATTTTTCTTTTTATATTCATTATTTCGCTTGCTATTGGATCGTGTAATGCACAATTAATTAAGAAACACGATTCACGAAAAGGTGAAAAGGGATTATTTGTTAAGATTTTTGGAAATAGAAGAGCCGCTAAAGTAAAAGAGCCGAGAGCTGTTTTAAAGGCAAAGAAGAAACAGGAAGCCAACGATAAAAAGATGAAGCGGGATTATGTGAAATCAACAAAAGCTTCCCAAAAAAGAACATATGATATTCAAACGCCTGAAGTTCAGGCGCGTATGAAGCAAAATAAGAAAGATTCTTCGGCGCGTGATAAGGAAAAAAAGAAAAAAGTAAAGAAGACTACAAAAAAGGCAGGAAAGAAATATAAATAGTGTTTAATCTTCATTTATAAATACTTGTAAAACACGTATTCACAGAATTTTTATTTGCGATTTACTGAAAAGTTTAATATCTTTGTTTTTGAAGAGTTCCGGCATGTCCGGAATTCTTCTTATTTTTTAAATAGAGGAGAGAAAAATGTCAGAAATAATATACGTGACAGCAGAGGGTTTGCAAAAACTCAAGGAGGAACTCGACCAGTTAAGGAATATTGAGAGACCTATGATATCGAGGCAGATAGCTGATGCAAGGGATAAAGGCGACCTTTCTGAGAATGCTGAGTATGCTGCTGCCAAAGAAGAGCAGGGAATGCTTGAGATGAAGATATCCAAGCTTGATGATATTGTTGCGAGGTCGAGAATTATCGACGAATCAAAAATAGATACATCTTCTGTAAGAATACTTAACAGAATAAAAATCAGGAATAAAACATCCAATACCATTATGGAATACCAGATTGTTCCTGAGAGCGAGGCTAACTTCAAAATGGGCAAGATTGGTGTAAGTTCTCCTATGGCTCAGGGTTTAATCGGGAAAAAAGAGGGTGATATTGTAGAGATTAAAGTTCCTTCAGGAATAATCCCATTTGAGATCATATCAATTTCAATGTAATATTTCGGTTTAAAAGTGATCATGGCAACAATTTTCACAAAAATTATAAATGGGGATATTCCTTGCTATAAGATCGCTGAGGATAAAAATTATTTTGCATTCCTCGACATCAACCCTCTTCGGGCAGGTCATACATTGGTAGTCCCCAAAAAAGAGACAGACTATATCTTTGATCTTGATGATGAACAGCTGGCAGGATTAATCATTTTTTCGAAAAAGGTTGCTAAAGCTATTCAAAGAGCCATTCCATGTACCCGTATCGGCGTAGCAATACTTGGACTTGAAGTGCCTCATGCTCATATCCACCTGGTTCCGATGGATTCTATGGAAGATGTAAATTTCAGGAATCCAAAGCTAAAATTCTCTTCTGAGGAATTTAAGGAGACTGCTGCTAAAATCAGCAGTAAGGTTATGCTTTAGAAGAAAAAAGAATTCGCTGCATGAATTACTTTATCGATTTGTGGGACGATTTTATCAGTCTCCTTTTTCCCCGGCTTTGCTATGCATGTGGAAATCACTTGCTCAGGAATGAAAAACTTATTTGTACCGAATGCTATGTACTTATTCCGCGAACCAACTACCATATGGAAGAAGCGAACCCCGTTGCTCAGTTGTTCTGGGGAAGATGTTTGATTGAAAAAGCTGCTGCTTTCTCATTTTATAACAGAGGAAGCAGAATCAGGAATCTTATTCATAATCTTAAATATAAAGGGGTAACGGAAGTAGGATTCGAATTGGGAAGAATATATGGGTTATCTCTCAAGTCTTCCGGATTTATGGATGACGTCGATCTTATTATTCCCGTTCCGCTTCATCCTTCAAAGAAACGATCCCGTGGTTTTAATCAGTGCGATATAATTTCATCAGGACTTTCTGATGTTACCGGGGTACCTGTTGATACGGATTCTCTTGTCAGAGTTACAGTCTCAGATACTCAGACAAAGCGATCGAGGTATGAAAGGTGGACAAATGTTGAGGGTATTTTCATGGTTACAGATTCTGAAAATTTAAAAGGTCAGCATATTTTGCTTATTGACGATGTAATAACTACCGGGTCGACAATAGAATCGTGTACGAATGAACTCCTTAAAGTTGAAGGGGTTAAAGTCAGTGTTGTTGCATTAGCCTTCGCTGTAGTTTAATAAGACTTTTCCTATTTCACTCGTTTGGGGTTTTTACTTATAAAATCTTTCCAGCTATTGAAGGCTTTTTCCTGAACCGGATTATTTGTCTGGTAAAAATGGCAAAGTGCAGCTGCCAGACCATCTGTTGCATCAAGCTTTATATCTGTGAGACTGAACTTTAATATATTCACCAACATTGCTGCCACCTGTTCTTTTGATGCAGCCCCCTGACCGGTAATTGACATTTTTATTTTTCTCGGAGCATATTCGAAGATAGGTAATGACCTTGTCAGCGCTGCTGCAATAGCCGCTCCCTGTGCCCGTCCCAGCTTTAGCATCGACTGAACATTTTTACCATAAAAGGGGGCTTCAATTGCCAGTTCGTCGGGATGATATTCGTCGATAATGGAGATAGTTCTTTCGAATATATGCTTAAGCTTGAGATAATGATCTTCGTATTTTGAAAGATCGATCGATCCGATAGTAATCAGTTCAGGAACCGTACCCACTGTTTTTATTACACCATACCCTGTAATACTTGTGCCCGGATCAATTCCAAGAATTATCCTTTCAATTGGTTTAGGTTTCAAATACCTTTGTTATATTTTTTATTTCGACATTATAATTGCATTATTCATCCATTCCGGTTTCTCAGAATACTGATTATAACGTACAGGCGATCCAAGACTTTTTGCGATGGATACTGAACCGGTTTCAAGATAGTGAATTGCTTCTTTCAGACATAGTTCCTGTCGGTCTTTAAAATCGCGGGTAATATCATCAGTTACGGTTTTATTTGGAGCAAACCCGGCAAAAAAATCACCCTGTTCCTGAGAATTGACAACCTTAAATGTAACAGGAAACACGTAATATGTATTTTCAAAATTCCATACATTCATTCCTGTAGGCTTACCATTTGTAGTTTCTCCGATTGTAACCACATTAAAAAATGGTTTAAGGCTGTTAATTACATCTTCGCTTGCCGAGGCTGTTGACCGGGTTGTGATAACAACAAGCCTTGATGTTGTAAGATTGAGTGAATTAGCTATATTTATGAAGGGCATGGTTATATTTTTGATCTGGTGCATATTATTATATGAGAGTTTGGCAAAAGTAATTCCCTGTCGGGAGTTTCCGGCAATATAGCTTGCGAGTGTTTGTGCAATATCAAGGTTGCCGCCCGAATTATATCTCAGATCGAGTATCAGATCTTTTATGCCCATTGACTGAAAATAGGCAAAAGCTGTCGCCAGTTCGGTGGGAGCAGGATTGAAAAATGAATCAAATACCAGATGACCTGCCACCCCGGAAGAAAGCATCAGAGTGTCTGCCAGCAAGACGGTGTTCATTGTGAAGCTGGCTTTTGTAGAAGATACTGAAAGGTCAGTGCCATCGGGCTTAGTGAAAACGAATGAATTAATTACACCGGCCTTTGATGGCTGAATCAGAGTTGAATAGGCTGCACCACCGTCATTTAATTGAAGTATGGGAGCGAGGGCAGTGTTATTTATTGATTTAACAATCCATCCCCTGCGAACTCCCAGCTCGTACAGCGGTGATTTTGAATAAATCCTTGCAATGCGGGCATTTGTGCCGTCAAAGCCAATTCTGACGCCGTGGCCGACGAATGTCCCGGTCATCTGGGCGTTGTACTCTTCAGCAGTAAGAATATAACTCCATCGATCACGGGGTTTATATCGCAGTGCCTCAAGAAGCTTATATGGATCAGGATAATCTTCCTTATTTACAGCCGGGATACTATCATACCACAGATACCATTTATCAACCGTCATAATCTTATAAAAGCTATCTCTTGCCGTAGCATTAATCAGGGTATCAGTGGGTGGGATATCGTTTTTATTACACGAAACAAACAGCGCCATAAAAATTAAAGGCAAGAAAACCAACTTCTTCATTTTCATCTTTTTAAATTTTTCTTAAACCATTAATACAAAGATTATTATTTATTTTCCGGTGGGTTTCCTGTTCTGGATCAATATTCCTGCAATGATAAGCAATAAACCTGCCGGAGTAGTATAGTAAACGGATTCATGAAGAATAAAGTGTACAAATATAAGAGAAATAAACGGGGCAAAGTAAACCAGGTTGCTGACCTTATCAGTTGTGGATGCCATTTGCAGAGCTTTCAGCCAGAACAGAAACGTAATTCCCATCTCAAATAATCCGATATAGACCGATGCAGCGGCGCCCCGTAATCCAATTACTGTCTGCCATTTCCCGGTAATAATCATAGTAATTATAAGATAAGCGGAACCAAACAAAAAACTAAGAAAGAGCTTTATCGCTTCATCCCTTTTATCTCTGACATTAAGAATAAAATAGAATGCCCAGAAAATTGAACTGCCTGTGGCCAGAAGAACTCCGGTCAGATCCGAATGAACAGGTTTAAAAAGCTTTCCCTGGGAAGAGATAATATATACGCCGGCAAAACTGATAAAAAGAGCAATAAAGCTTTTCCTTTCAATTTTTTGTCCAAGGAGCGGGACAGAAAGGAAAACCAGGATAATTGGCCAGATCATATTCAAAGGCTGTGCAACCTGTGCCGGGAGCAGTTGGTAGGCTTTCAGGAGAATGATATAATAGATAAATGGATTAATGAATCCCAGTATTGCCGAGTTCAATAATTCTTTTCCTGTAGATTCTCTGATAAGGTAAGTCTTTTTCTGTGCCAGTATTACAATTAACAGAACCGCAGCTGATGTAACTGAGGCAATTGTCAGCATCGGCAGAATTTCCAGCTCATTAAGACTTATCTTAAATGCAGTGGGAACTGTTGACCAGAACAGGATTGCCAAACCGGCATAGATGTAAGATTTTTTGGTCTTGTTCATATTATTTTGTTTCGCCCTTATTGCCCCCCAACCCCCCTAAAGGGGGGCTAAGATTCAGATATTAAGGCGTTTTAACCCCCCTTTAGGGGGGCGATTTATCATGGGAATAGATCAGTTTATTATCTCAAACCCGGTATACGGGATCAGCACCTCAGGTACCTTAATCCCCGTTTCGGTCTGATTGTTCTCGAGGATTGCGGCTACTATCCTGGGTAGAGCAAGGGCGCTTCCATTGAGAGTATGAACGAGGCGTGTCTGCTTATCAGTTTTCTCCTTAAATCTGCATTTTAGCCTGTTAGACTGAAACGATTCAAAATTGGAAACGGAACTGACTTCCAGCCAGCGTTTTTGTGCTGCCGACCATACTTCAAAATCGTATGTAAGCGCTGAGGTAAAAGACATGTCGCCACCGCAAAGTCTGAGAATACGATATGGTAACTCCAGCTTTGAAACCAGTCCCTCCACATGAGAAACCATCTCCTCAAGCGACTTATAAGAACTATCGGGGTGTACAATCTGCACTATTTCAACTTTATCGAACTGATGAAGACGGTTTAGTCCTCGTACATGAGCGCCCCATGAACCAGCCTCTCTTCTAAAGCAGGGTGTATATGCAATATTCTTAATCGGAAGACTATCTGCATTTACGATTACATCCCTGTAAATATTTGTAACAGGTACCTCAGCAGTAGGAATAAGGTAAAAATTATCAAGAGTGGCGTGGTACATTTGTCCCTCTTTATCAGGTAGTTGACCAGTACCAAAACCGGAATCTTCATTAACCAGAATTGGAGGCATTATCTCCCTGTACCCGGCTTTCTCGCCTTCATCAAGAAAAAAGTTAATAAGTGCTCTTTGCAGTTTTGCTCCTTTCCCCTTGTAAACGGGAAAGCCGGCTCCGGTAAGTTTTATCCCAAGCTCAAAGTCGATGATATCATAATTCTTAATCAGATCCCAGTGAGGGAGAGCAGTTTCAGGGAGCAGGGGCAAAATACCACCTTCCCGGACTTTGACATTATCATCCGCTCCATATCCTTGGGGAACAGATTCATGAGGTAGGTTAGGCAGCCTGATTAACTCATTTTTCAGATCATTATCGATAGGTATCAGTTTATCGGAAAGCGATTTAATCTCCTCTTTAAGTGAATAGGTTTTTTCCTTTGCTGCGTCCGCTTCATTCTTCTTTCCATCCCTCATGAGAGTACCGATCTCTTTTGAAATACTGTTCATAGAGGCTTGCATCGAATCGGTTTTTAATTGTATTTCACGACGGGAAGAATCGAGAACAAGTATTCTTTCCAGTATTTCTTCAGCTTTAAAGTTTTTTACTTTCAGCCGTTCAATAATAAATTCTTTTTTTTCGCGGATAAGGTTGATACTAAGCATAATCGGTTTGTATTAATAAAAAAAGCAGGCTTGAAGAAGCCTGCTGTAAAAATATTAAAAAACTCCCGATAATACTTTTCTTCTAAGAGAAAAGAATTTCGGGAGTCAATACCTTAAAATAATAAGCTATTCAGCTATCGGAATAATAGATACGTAAGTCTTATTATCTCTTTTCCTTTTGAACTCAACCGCTCCATCGGCGAGAGCAAAAAGAGTATGGTCTTTACCAAGGCCTACATTAAGCCCCGGATTATGTTTGGTTCCTCTCTGGCGAACGATGATGTTACCTGCTTTGGCTACCTGGCCGCCGAAAAGCTTCACTCCCAGTCGTTTACTTTGCGAATCGCGACCGTTACGTGAACTACCTGCTCCCTTCTTATGTGCCATAATTATATATTTTTAGTTGCTTATACTTTTAATTTATTATTCTTTTCCTTTTGCTGGTTTTTTCACTGCCGGTTTTTTCTCAGCAACTTTTTTGGCTGGAGCTTTTTTTACCGGAGTTTCCTTTTTAGCAGGTTTCTTTGCAGGTGCTTTCTTCCCTTTTACAGTTTCTTCACTTGCTATCGACTCAGCTGCCACAACCTTCTCTTTTTTAGGAGCGGCTTTTTTAGGTGAACCTATACCGTTTATGCTAACAATTTCAACCTGAGTAAAATTCTGACGGTGACCGTTTTTAACCCGGTAACCCTTTTTCCTCTTTTTCTTGAATACAATTACTTTGTCACCTCTCATATGGTCGAGAATCAAACCCTCAACAACAGCATCTTTAACTGTGGGTTCTCCAATTGTGATTTTACCTTCGTCTTCAATTAAAAGAACCTGATCAAATTCAACCTGTTTTCCCTCTTCTGCTTCGAGACGGTGGACAAAAATCTTTTTGCCTGCCTCTACTTTAAACTGCTGACCTGCAATTTCAACGATTGCGTACATTTCTTATCTTTTTTACGTTACTCCGCGAGGCGTATATAATCATACGATCATATAACTTCAATTGCCCCTTCGGATTTCTTCAAATTTGGAATGCAAAGATATACAAATTAGATTATTTACAAACCAATAACACGTATTTTTTATTGTTGGACATAAAACTGCTAAATGATTGATTGAACAGACAACATTACTGATTTCAATATGTTAACTACTTACAAGTTTTAATTAATTGCTGTTGATAAAATCTAATATAGTTCATCATTGTGTTTCTTCTATTATATTTATATTTGTCGTGCGCAATAAAAAAGCAGGTTATTCGTCTGACATATAAATAATTGATATGAAAAGAGTAAAGTTAAAGGTGATGGGCATATCTTATAGTCAGACTCAATCCGGAGCTTACGCATTGATATTGATTGAAGAAGACGGAGAGAGACGGATACCTATTATTATTGGAGGATTTGAAGCACAGGCAATTGTAATTAAGCTTGAAAATCTCGATCCCCCCCGTCCCTTAACCCATGATCTTTTTAAAAAATTTGCTGATGAGTTTAATATTACCGTAAAGGAAGTAATGATATCGAGGTTGGAAGAGGGTGTCTTCTTTTCAAAACTAATTTGCTCTAATGGAATAAAGGAATATTCTATTGATAGCAGAACATCCGATGCCGTTGCGCTGGCATTGAGATTTGACTGCCCAATATATATCACCGAGGAGATTCTGGAAAAAGCAGGAATAACAATAAATCCTTCCGATTCCGAACTATCTGCCGGAACCGAATCTGATAGTTTATTCGAGCCGGATTCAAACAAATATGATTCATATTCAGATGACGAATTATATAAATTAATAGACGAAGCAGTAAAAACTGAAGATTACGAACGTGCTGCAGCTGTAAGGGATGAGATTGAGAAAAGAAAGAAATCTAAAAAGTAAGGATGAAGCAATACCTTGATCTGCTTGATCATGTAATAAGGACCGGGTCGGATAAAACGGACAGAACCGGTACCGGAACAAAGAGTGTATTCGGGTATCAGATGAGATTCAACCTTAATGAAGGCTTTCCGCTTCTTACTACAAAAAAACTACATCTTAAATCAATAATTCATGAACTGCTCTGGTTCATTTCAGGTGATACAAATACCAAATATCTGAATGATAATGGAGTAAAAATATGGGATGACTGGGCTGATAAAGATGGTAACCTCGGACCTATTTACGGTTACCAGTGGAGAACATGGCCTGCTGAAGGGGGAAAGAAGATTGACCAGCTGATAAATGTTATAAACTCTATAAAAAAATCGCCAGATTCGCGCCGGCATATTGTGTGTGCCTGGAACGTAGGTGAATTAGACAAAATGGCTCTTCCTCCTTGTCATATTCTCTTTCAGTTTTATGTAGCTGACGGGAAACTGTCTTGTCAGCTTTATCAGCGGAGTGCAGATATATTTCTTGGTGTACCTTTCAATATCGCATCCTATGCACTTCTGACGCTTATGGTTGCGAGGGTTACCGGCCTTAATCCCGGCGATTTTGTACATACATTTGGTGATGCACATATTTATCTTAATCATTTAGAGCAGGTGAAGCTTCAACTTACAAGAGAGCCTTATCATTTGCCCAAAATGGTAATTAACTCTGATGTTGATGATATTCTAAAGTTCAGGTTTAATGATTTTACACTAACAGATTATGTTTCACATCCTCATATAAAGGGTGATATTTCAGTATAATATATAAGGTATGATTTCAATAATTGTTGCAGTTTCAGAAGACGGGGGTATAGGAAAAGATAATGAGCTTTTGTGGCACATCTCTGAAGATCTTAAGAGATTCAGGAGACTGACAACCGGGCATACCGTCGTAATGGGTAAAAAAACATGGGAATCATTACCAAGGAAACCGCTTCCCGGAAGGAAAAACATTGTTTTGACAGATGTCCCGGAGGAATATTTTGATTCGTCTATTACTGCTTATTCTATTGACGACGCACTGGGAAAATGTGAAAAGGACGAAGAGATATTCGTGATAGGAGGAGGAAGTGTTTACAGGCAGTTCATGCCAATTGCAGACAGACTTTACATAACACACGTGCATAAAAAGGCCGGGGCTGATATCTATTTCCCAACGATTGATCCTGCCGTATGGCAAGTTATTGAAAAAGAGGAGTTTAAAGAAGCTGATAATCAAGGCATTCCATATACCTATATTATATATGAGCGGAAGATAATATAAGAAAAGTCAATCCTCATAAATACCGTATATCTTAAAAATGAAGATTTTAAACGCAGAGTCCAGATAGCTATGTGTTTCATCACAATTCAAGTAATCATATTTTAAATTCTCATTTTAGAGTTTTTCTTATTAACAACCCCCTTCCCGACCTTCCCCCAGGGGGGAAGGGGTACGAACGTCAATAGATAACAATTGACCTATTTTATCGAGTGGTCTGTTAGATAAGGTGGACTTTTCCCCCGTGTGAAAGGTTTTGCTCCTTCCCCCGTGGGGGAAGGTTGGGAAGGGGGTTCTAACAATTTATTTCAACTTTTTTTTCTTCCCCATTAAACCTTTTAAATGTAAGTTCATCTAAATGGTTATAAATCGAAATTAATAATTAAAATAGAGCTTATGAAAACAAAAGCATTTATGATGATAGCAGCCCTCTTTATGCTCTCATTTTTTTCATGTTCAAAGGATTCATCCCTTATGGATCAGACAAGTGTTGATCTGGCTGATGATAATGCTGTAAGTGATGTGGCGTTTGAGGATGTATTTAGTACAGTCGATAATGCTACAATCATTATGGAGAATCAAATGGGTATAAGTAAAGGTCTGCTTGAATCAGGTTCAGTTCTCGCAGATTCATGCCCTTCGATCACAATTTCATCTGGGGCATTTCCAAAGACAATTACAATTAATTACGGAACAAGCTGTTCAGGTTTCAACGGAAATACCCGTTCTGGTAAAATTATTGTAAATGTAACGGACAAACGCACAGTTTTAAATGCAACCAGAACTGTTACATTCGATAATTATAAGTTCAATGGAATTAAGATTGAGGGGATTAAAGAAATCAAAAATCTGGGTCCTAACAGCAATCAGAATATGGTAATGTCAGATAAGCTTACAGGAGGTAAACTTACTTTACCTGATGGCAAAACAATTGAACGAACTATTGACCACCAGAGGGAATTTATTGCAGGCTGGAACACGAAGACTATATGGGATGATGAGTGCCTTATTTCAGGTATGGCAACAGGGAAAAACATAAATGGGATAGTATATACAAATACTATTCTGACTCCTTTACATTGGACTCGTGCATGCGAATTTATTGTTGCGGGGACTGTAAAATTTGAAAGAACGGGTGCAGTTCCTACAGTTCTTGATTATGGTACAGGAGAATGTGATGCAAAAGCAACTGTTCAGAGGGGTAATCAGACAAAAGAGATTATTTTGAAGCATAAGCATCGTCTTATGCCGTAATAAGATTTTTTACCCCCAAACCCCCCAAGGGGGGCTTTAACTTTCTAGAAGTAAATAAGTCCCCCTTGGGGGATTTAGGGGTGGTTGATATAAAAAGAAGGGACATGTTATACAGCATGTCCCTTTTTTTATGACGCTTTGAGAATTTTCAGATTTATTCTTTCAAGTTTACGGTCAGCATAGTCTATTGTAATCTCAAAATCATTAGTGTCGACAGATGGCATTTCGAACATTGCATCGAGCATAATTGCTTCGCATATTGATCTCAGTCCACGAGCTCCCAGTTTAAATTCTATGGCCTTATCGACAATATAATCGAGAACCCCGTCAGCGAAGGTGAGGTCGATATTATCCATTTTAAACAGTTTGATGTACTGTTTAACCAGTGCGTTTTTTGGTTCGGTAAGGATTGCTCTAAGCGCTTTTCTGTCAAGAGGATCGAGATGTGAAAGAATCGGTAGTCTTCCGATTATTTCCGGTATGAGACCGAAGGCTCGGAGATCCTGTGGAGCGATATACTGGAGCATATTGTCCTTGTCTACTTTATTCCTGATTTTAGAAGCGCCAAAACCTACAACCTGAGTATTTAATCGCTGAGCTATTTTCTTTTGGATCCCTTCAAATGCACCACCACAAATAAACAGAATATTTTTTGTGTCGACAGGTATCATTTTCTGTTCAGGGTGCTTACGTCCGCCCTGAGGCGGTACATTCACAATTGAACCTTCCAGCAATTTAAGCAGACCTTGTTGTACACCTTCCCCGGAAACATCGCGGGTTATTGATGGATTATCGCCTTTTCTTGCAATTTTATCGATCTCATCAATAAAAACAATACCTTTTTCGGCTGCCTTAACATCATAATCGGCATTCTGTAAAAGACGGGTAAGAAGACTTTCAATATCTTCACCTACGTAACCGGCCTCAGTAAGAACTGTTGCATCCACAATTGTAAACGGAACGTGAAGCATTTTAGCAACTGTTCTTGCCAGTAGTGTCTTTCCCGTACCTGTTTCGCCTACAAGTATTATGTTTGATTTTTCTATTTCAATATCCTCGGCATCAACTTTTTGCATTAACCTCTTATAATGGTTGTAAACTGCAACAGAGATGACCTTCTTTGCCATGTCCTGACCAATAACATACTGGTCGAGGAAATTCTTAATTTCAACCGGTTTCAGAAGTATGACATTATCAAATGTTGTATTTTTTTTACTGCCAAGTTCTTCATTCATTATGCTGTGAGCCTGCTCTATACAATGGTCGCAGATATGGCCTTCAAGCCCGGCGATGAGCATATTCGACTCTTTCTTTGTTCTCCCGCAAAATGAACACTTATCCATCCTATACTTTTATTTATGTGTTTTCTGAAGGATTTCATCAATCATCCCGTAGTCCTTAGCCTCCTGTGAGGTCATCCAATAGTCTCTGTCAGAATCTTTCTCAACTTTTTCAATTGAATTTCCGGAGTGAAGCGCAATAATTTCGTATAGCTCTCTCTTGAGTTTTACAATTTCGCGTACAGTAATTTCTATATCGGAAGCTTGCCCTTCAGCGCCACCCATGGGCTGATGTATCATTATTCTTGAATGCTTAAGCGCCGATCTTTTACCCTTTTTCCCCGCAGTAAGCAGCACAGCGCCCATTGATGCAGCCATTCCAGTACATATTGTGGAAATATCGGATGAGATATATTGCATTGTATCATAAATTCCCAGTCCGGCATTAACAGATCCTCCAGGGGTGTTAAAATAGATCTGAATATCTTTTCCCGGATCAGATGAATCGAGATAAAGCAATTGAGCCTGAATAATATTTGCTACATAATCATCGATTGGCAAGCCAAGAAAAATAATTCTATCCATCATCAGACGTGAAAAAACATCCATTGATGCTATGTTTAACTGTCTCTCTTCAATAATTGTAGGAGAGATATAACTACTGTGTACGGAGGTGTACCTGTGCAGGTTTAAACTGCTGACTCCCCGTTTGCTTTTAGCATATTTTCCAAAATCGTCCAGGATATTCATATTCTCAGAATTTAATTAATCTGCAAAGTTAATAAATAAAAAAATTAGAGGCTGTCTCAAAAGCTGTTTTTTTTGCCCCTGCCCCCTAAAGGGGGTTCTTTAAGATGCTGATAATCTGAAAGTCCATCCGCCAGCTGGCGGAGGGATTTAGGGGCTAATAAAAAATTAGGACTTTTGAGACACCCTCTACTATTCAAAAAGCTTATTAAAATCCTCCACTGAGATACTTTTGTCTTCCAGCTTTACAAGTTCCTTCATGATAAGAATTATTTTTTCTTCAAGTACCTTTTCAGCTATTCTTTTTGCATCATCTTCCCTTTTAAGAGTCTCTTTTGCGTAATTGTTTATTTGTTCACTGGTGGCATAGAACAGTCCATATTGCTGGAACTGCAGTCTGGTTATGTTTTCCGCTTCTTTCAGTAATTCTTCTTCAGTGATTTTTACATCATTATCGCGGGCGACCTTGTTTCTTATAAGCTGCCATTTCAGATCTTTTTTAAAGCTTTTAAATTCTTTATCTATCTGTTCCTCCGTAGTTTTTTCATTGACTTTAAGAAGCCACTTTTTCAGAAACGCTTCAGGAAGTTCAATCTCGGTTTTTTCGATCGCAAGGTCTTTAATATCCATCATGAGCTTATAGTCGCTTTCCCTTTTTAAGTTAACAGCGAGCTCGTCTTCAATTTTTTTCATGAATTCTTCTTCCGAATTCACAACCCCTTCACCATATATTTTATCAAATAGTTCTTTGCCGGGTTCAGCAGGATAAAAACGACTTATCTCATTAATAGTAAATCTGAAATTTCCCTCAACTTCTGCTACCTCATCCTTCTTCTTATGCAGAATACCTGCTACTTCAGTATCATTTGGGAAAGCTTTTTTTAAGTCGAAATCTATAGAATCGTCTTTGGATTTTCCAATAAATTGCTCTTTGATTTTGCTATCCTTAATAATGTCAATCCCAAGTGACGTATCTTCAAACGAAGGACCTTCGGGAATAATATTGCCATCCTTATCTATAGCTTCAATCTTTCCTTTAATCACATCCTTCATATCGGTTTCGTCGGCTTTTCTCAATTCACCATACCTGCGGGTATAGTTATTAAGAGAATCATTCCTCATCTTTTCATCGATGATGATCTCGTACTGATTTACTTTGTTTTTTTTACTTAACTTAAGGTCAATGACAGGAGCAAGACCAAGTTCAAAGGAGAAGGTAAACTCCTCCTGCGTGTCGAAATCATATTTTTCCTGCTCATCAAGTTTTGGAAGCGGATCGCCAAGGATTTCGAGCTTTTCGTCAGTAAGGTATTTCTGAATGTTTTCAGATACTACTTTGTTTATCTCATCAACCCGGACAGCTGTGCCGTACATCTTTTGAATAAGTCCCATTGGAACCATGCCAGGACGAAAACCATTTATTGTTGCTTTTTTCCTATAATCTTTCAAAACGGTTATTACCTTATCTTCATAATCTGCTTTCGCAATGTTAATTTTTAATACAGCATTCAGATCGTCGATGTTTTCTTTTGTGATATTCATTTTCCTTCTTGTTTATTGCATAGTTAGAAACCGCCAAAACGCACTATTAAAGAGGTTAAGGCGGTTTGTTGTTTGTGCGGATGAAGGGACTCGAACCCCCACGTCACGAAGACACAAGATCCTAAGTCTTGCTCGGCTACCAATTACGACACATCCGCGTTAATTGCCCCGCAAAAGTATAATAAATAATTATTAAAACAAATAGCTTGTGTTACCTTCGTAATTCAAAGTTCTTTCCGAGGTATACTTTTCTTACATGCTCATCATCTGCAAGTTGCGCAGA
>DATCHE010000169.1:0-20159 GCA_036508535.1 Bacteroidales bacterium
AGTCGAAAGTCCATAAAGGCAAAAGTAAGGGGGATAGTAGACTTTATAGACTTTACAGACTTTACAGACTTTACAGACTTTACAGACTTTACAGACTTTTTTCGTACTTTTGTGCCTTGTAAAAAATTATGAGCAGGATACTTGCAATAGATTATGGGACAAAAAGGATAGGTCTGGCCGTTACGGATCCTCTGCAGATATTTGCCTCACCATTAGATACGGTTAGTCCTAAGGAATTTGACAGTTTTATTACGGAATATCTTAAAAAAGAAGAGGTAACTGATATTGTTATTGGATATCCGGTTCAGATGAACAACCAGCCCAGCGAATCTGTTAATTACATAAATCCTTTCATTAAAAAGCTCAAGAAAACGTTCCCTGAAAAGCATATTCACCTGGTTGATGAGAGGTTCACCTCACTAATGGCGCTAAGGACTATGATTGATGGAGGAGTAAAGAAGAAAGACAGACAGGATAAATCGATGGTAGATAAAATAAGTGCAGCGATAATACTTCAGTCTTTCCTTGATAACAGATCAAATAAAAAAGAAAATATTAAATCGAAATGACTTACCCAATTTATATTTACGGACACCCGGTTCTGAGAAAAGTTGCAAAGGAGATAGATAAAGATAATCCTGGATTGAATCAAATCATTGCAGATCTTTTTGAAACTATGTACAGTTCAGAAGGCTTGGGTTTGGCAGCACCTCAAATTGGAAAATCCATTCGCTTATTCGTAATTGACGGGAAACCTGCGGCGGAGGATGAACCCTCGCTGGCAGACTTCAAAAAAGTATTCATTAATGCACAGATAACTGAGAAGAGTGGTGATTTTAAGCTTATGAATGAAGGTTGTTTAAGTATCCCCAATTTAAGAGAAGAAGTTAACCGCGAATCGCATATCCGGATAAAATATTATGATGAGAACTGGAATTTTCATAATAAGGTCTATGATGGTTATAAAGCGAGAATTATCCAGCACGAATATGATCATCTCGAAGGCATTCTCTTTACGGATAAGGTTAGTCCTTTACGAAAAAGGCTGATCAAAAGAAAACTTGCGGAGATCAGCAAAGGCAAATTTGATGCCGAATACAGGACCGTTCTGGTCCCACAAAAAACAAAGTAATAATTTCTCAATTGCGCCTACTACGGGGCTCAAAAAGGCTTGGTGTCAGCATGAACAGGGCGTTGACCTGTTTATATGTTTTGCCCCTGACAGGGCTCATCATCTTATTTCAACTTTAAGTACTCCAAACTTTAGGCACTTTAAGTACTATTTTCTATCTTTATAAAGTCTCATTAGCTGCAGACTGTGCTACACAAGGAAATTCCATTTCTTCGTATCGGCCTGCCATTATGCGCTGGAATTGTTACAGGCCTTTATTACAAACCGGATACTGCTTTTCTGGTCGCTGTTGCTATAGTTATAGTTTCAGGATTTTTAACCAGCCTTTATTATAATAAATTCCGAACCAATCTGATCTTTGGATTTACTCTTACAATCTCGCTCTTTACAAGTGGCCTTTTGCTCTATACTCATGAAAAAACAAGCATCTCACATCTTAATCCGGAACAGACATTGTTCAGAGGTGTGCTTTCAGATTACCCGGAAGAAAAAGAGAATAGTTTCAGGATGACTGTGAAATTGAATAACAAAACCATTGATAATCAGACTGAACATATAGAAGGATCAGTCATTCTTTATCACCGGAAAGACTCATCAGTGACCTCCTTCCTTCCGGGTGATCTGCTTACTATTAAATGTACTCCCATTGAAATTGTTAACAGAGGTAATCCTTACGAATTTGATTACAAATTCTATATGGAAAATCAGGGTATCAGATATTATGCTTTTACAAGTAAGCTTAACATTATCAGCCACACTGTTCCTGATCGCAGAAAGCTTAGACACAGAGCATTGATCATCAGGGAAAAGATCATTGGTATGTACAGAGAGAGGGGCATTTCCGGTGCAAGACTGGCTTTGGTGTCAGCAATAATACTTGGTCAGAAGAGCATGCTCGATCCGGAACAGAAACAAAATTTTATCAAGGCAGGTGTAATGCACATTATGGCAGTATCAGGACTTCACGCGGTTATACTCAGTTTGCTTGTTTTCAATCTTTTATTTTTTCTAAAGCGCAGATTCAACGTTCTGCGGATATTGATAACAATTCTTATTCTCTGGGCATTTGCATTTGTCACCGGGCTCACTCCGTCTGTACTGAGAGCAACGCTTATGTTTTCATTCTTTCAGGCTGGTAATCTTATGAAACGGCGTGTTAACGGAATTAACTCAGTACTGGCATCTGCATTTGTTCTTATTCTGCTCAGACCATCAGTGATATTCGACGCCGGATTCCTTCTGTCATATTCAGCTGTTATTTATATTATAAGTTTCTATCAGGATTTCTACCTTAAATTAAAAGTAAAAAACTGGTTCGCTGACAAGGTGGGACAATCTGCTGCAGTTACGATTGTAGCACAGGAAGGAACACTCCCCCTGACAATTATGCTTTTTAACAGGTTTCCCACATACTTTATTCTTACAAATATCCTGATAGTTCCTCTTTCCAACCTGCTTATCATTATAGGAGCTATGGTGCTTTTACTATTCCCTATACAATTTCTTTCACAATTTCTTGCATCAATACTTAATTGGCTGACAGGGCTCACTGAATTACTCACTGCGAGAGCTTCAGCTCTGCCTATGTCAAATATTGAAAATATAGGAATGACAACTTATGAATGTATTATACTCTCAGGAACGATCTTTATTTTCACTCTTTTCATAGTGAAGAAACAATCATTCTCAATTATTTATCCCATAACATTTCTGCTACTCTTTATAATTGCAGGAACGATTACTGAAATCCGCACACGAACAACAAATGAGTTAATAGTATATAATACAGCAGGTTCACCAACAATTGGAATCAGAACCGGTAAAGTACTGAATCTCTATTCGGATACAGTAATGCCAGGCCCTGAAGTGGTAAGACATTGTTCTACATTAGGACTTAAAATTAAAGGGAATATACTATCTGCTAACTCCACCTGTTTTGAAGTTGGTGATAAAAAGATACTAATTTGCAATTCCCTTAATAAAAATATGTTAAATAACATATTACCTGACATAGTAATACTCACCGGTTTACGACCTGAAATAGATAACGATTTGTCATCCATGAAATTACAAAATAAATTTATAATAACATCTCAGGCAGGTTCAGGCTTTCGCATGCCCAAAACTGTAAATTTTGCAGGTGCGGATACTGTCCATCTTGTAAGGAACTCCGGAGCATTCATCACCAGGATATAACACGTTGATAAATAAAAGCAGGAAAAAACTTGAGTATTAAGCTATTTATCTCTTATTTTGTCATGTTTTTTCAATAAATTTTATCGATGAGAATAATAATTGCCGGAGCAGGTGAAGTTGGGACACACCTTGCTAAAATGTTATCGAATGAAAATCATGAAATTATTCTTATCGATACCGAACAAGACCGGTTGAAACCCATCGACAGTGCTCTTGATGTTTTGACACATGAGGGATCTGCAACATCTGTAAAAATTTTACAAGACTCACTTAAGAAAAAAACTGATTTGTTTATTGCTGTAACTCATTCAGAGGACACGAACATCACATCGTCAATACTCGCCAAAAGGTTTGGAGCAATTAAAACCATAGCACGGATTGATAATATCGATTATCTCGAACCTGCCACCCTGGAGTTTTTTAAATCAATAGGTATTGATTCCCTGATTTATCCGGAGCTTATAGCTGCCAGAGAAGTTCTGGGATTGCTTCACGAAACCGGGGCAACTGATTTCATGGAGTTTTCGGGTGGAAAACTTGCAATGTATGTACAGAAACTTGATGAGAAGGCTCCTATTATAAACAAAAGTCTTCAGGAAATATCATTATTACAAAGGACTGATAAATACAGGGCCGTTGCAATTAAACGTGATGGAACAACAATTATCCCGAGAGGGAACGAACAATTTCACCTCGGAGATACCGTATATGTTATTTCTACTCACGAGGGTATTGATGAGATGATGAAGTCATCGGGTAAAGAAAATTTCGAAGCTAAAAGTATAATGATTCTCGGCGGAAGCAGGATCGCTAAACATGTGGCTTTATATATGCAAAAAAACTGTGAGGTGAAGCTGATTGACTCTGACACAAAAAAATGTGAAGATCTTGCTGAAATCCTCGACAATACTCTCATTATTAACGGGGATGGTCGTAACGTTGATCTTCTTGAGCAGGAAGGAATAACACAAATGGATGCTTTTGTTGCAGTTACCGGTAATTCCGAAACCAATATCCTTTCATGTCTTCTTGCAAAAAGGATGGGGGTTAAAAAGACTATCGCGGAAGTTGAAAATATGGAGTATATTAATCTTGCTGAAAACACTGGTATTGACACAATTATAAATAAAAAAATATCTGCAGCCAGCAGGATATTCAGGCACACAACTAATCCTAATGTTACACAGGTTAAATATATGACGGGAACCGATGCAGAAGTTATCGAGTTCCTTGTTCCTGCTAACTCGAAAATCACAAAAGGTACGCTGAGAAGCATAAATTTTCCAAAAGATGCAATCGTAGGCGGCGGGACCAGAGATGGGGAACCATTCATTGCTTCAGGAGACACAATTATTAAAGCAAACGACAAGGTAGTAGTTTTCACATTACCAGATGCCTACGAGAAAATTTCAAAATACTTTACTTAACTGTTTATGATCAACTTCAGGATAATAGCCAGGGTCTTCAGCCTGATGCTCATTTTTGAAGGTTTGTTCATGCTTGTATCTGCAGCTGTATCCCTGATATACCATGAGCAAGCTGCAAGTTCATTTTTATATTCCGCTCTCATTACATTAGCTACAGGCGCTATTGTCTTTACTCCGCTAAGAAATGCAGAAAAGATTTACGGGAATAAGGAAGGATATATAATTGTCACGGGGATTTGTCTTCTCTTCAGCTTATTTGGAACATTACCATTTCTCTTTAGTGGCTCAATAAAGAGTTTTGGAGATGCCTTTTTCGAATCGATGTCTGGTTTCACTACTACCGGAGCGACAATTCTTACTAACATTGAATCGTTACCATATGGGATTCTTTTTTGGAGAAGCCTTACACAGTGGGTTGGAGGTGTTGGAATGATATTCATTTCATTATCTGTCTTTCCGTTTTTTAAATCAATCAATATTCAGCTTACTGCAACCGAGTTTTCGGGGTTGCCAGCCGATAAGATACATCCGCGGATTAAAGATGCGGCAAAACGTCTTGTTACTATTTATTTTCTTTTAACCCTTGCAGAAGTTATATTGCTGACAATTGGAGGAATGCCGGTTTTTGATGCAGTATGCCATTCCTTTTCAACCTTGTCGACGGGAGGTTTTTCTACCAGGAATAATGGTATTTCAGAATTCTCCTCCCCTTTCATAATGATTATCATAACTCTCTTTATGTTTGTTGCTGGCACCAACCTGACTTTGGTTTATTTTGGACTGAAGGGTAATTTTAAGAAGATCTTCGGAAATAACGAATTTGTTTTTTACGCTATAATATGTTTAATTTTCACTTTGATAGTATCCTCAATTCTCTACCACAGTTCAGGTTTTTCTGCCGGAACAGCTATTCTTAACGGCGTTTTTCATGTTGTTTCAATAATTAGTACAACAGGCTTTTATACTCAGAATTATAATCTGTGGGGGGATATAATAATAATCCTGTTTTTCGTTCTGATGTTTACAGGAGGTACTGCCGGGTCAACAAGTGGTGGTATTAAAATTGTCCGACTACTTTTAATCACAAAAAACAGCAGGCAGGAATTGAAAAGACTAATTCACCCGAATGCTTTTATCCCGGTTCGACTTGGAAAACATATTGTTTCACAAAATACAATTTATAATCTGCTTGTATTCGTCACAATATATTTCCTGGTCACATGTTTTGGAGCTTTTATGATTTCGATGATGGGTTATGATATAATTACTTCTTTCAGTACATCCGCGTCAATGTTAGGAAATATCGGTCCCGGATTGGGAACATTTGGCCCCTTTTCAAACTATTCAGCTGTTCCAATGGCAGGAAAATGGTTTCTGTCGGGATTAATGCTTTTAGGACGACTTGAATTACTGACCGTTTTGATTCTCTTTACAAGAAATTTCTACAGACACTGATGTTTACAACTCGAGAATACCTGGTCCCTGTCTTATAATCTCTATTTCATCACCGGTACAGTCAACTACGGTAGATGCTTCGTTTTTACCAAAGCCACCGTCTATAACAGCATCGGCAAAATCACCAAATTTCTCAAATATCAGTTCAGGATCGGTAGTATATTCAATAACCTCGTCCTGATCGTGTATTGATGTTGTTATTATCGGTCTGCCCAGCTCACGTACAAGTTCCAGAACAATATTATTGTCGGGGATTCTGATGCCTACAGTTTTCTTCTTGTTCTTAAAAAGTTTGGGAATCTGATTATTTGCCTGAACTATAAAAGTAAATGGGCCGGGCAAATTTCTTTTCAACAGTTTAAAGATTGAATTATCTCTTATAATTGTGTATTCTGAAAGCTGGCTCATATCATGAAAGATAAGCGACAGCTCCGGATTTTTAGGGTTTAAACCTTTAAAGGCTGCAATCTTCTCAATAGATTTTGTTGCCCGTATATCGCAACCCATAGCATAAACGGTATCAGTTGGATAAATTATAATGCCGCCAGATTCAAGAAGATCTACAATCTGCCTGATTTGCTTATTATTAGGATTTTCATTGTATATGCGAACTAGCATTGATTCTTCAGAGTTTTGCCCCTCACCCCCTCTGAAGGGGGGCTAAAACAATCTAAAAGAAGGCCCCCTTAACGGGTTTGAGGGTAATAAAAAAAAGGGTAAGCTACTTATATCGCACCGCTACAACTGCCTACCCTTGCTACCTTCCGATCCTGGGGGAGTTCAGCAGGAGCTGGTCGTATAAGACTTACCCCACACAAAAATACAAAAAAAAACGTACCAGACAAAATAATTTTTAGGATTTAACATTGATAATGATTTCTATTTTTACATTATATTTGTTGTTAATCAAATAACTTTTTCTAATAATCAAATAAGTAAAATAATGGAACAAAAAGTAAATGTTTGGAAAGCAAATCTAACTAATGGTCTGATTTTAGCTCTGGCAGGTATAACAATCTCTCTCCTAATGTATTTCCTTAACCTTTTATTCAACCAGACATTAGGTTATGTTACGATGTTAATTCAAATCGTTGTTCTGTTTTTTCTTGTAAAATCGTACCGCGATACGTTTACTTATGGCCATATTACTTATGGTCAGGCTCTGGGGGCCGGCATCGTAATCAACATTTACAGTGCACTAATTATGATATTATTCACTTATATCCTTTACACAGTAATAGATCCGGGATTAACTGCTAAAAAACTTGCATTTCTTGAGGAAATGATGCTAAAGAAAGGAACTCCTCAGGCAAGTGTTGATGTTTTTATGAAAATGCAGGAAAAGCTAAGCAAACCTTTAATTTCAAGTATTATAAATTTATTTAGCTTTATCTTAATGGGGACTATTTATTCACTCATAATAGGGATCTTCGTTAAAAAAGAGGGCAATCCGCTGATTGATACCCCTGCAAACTAATCTCATATCAACTCAAATGGATCTGTCGGTTGTAATCCCTGTATACAATGAAGAAGAATCTGTTCAGGAATTGACTGAATGGATTGAGAAGGTATGCAAAACTGACAGACTAACCTTTGAAATTATCTTCATTGATGATGGGAGCTCTGATTTGTCATGGGAAAAAATTACACAATTAGCCGAGAATAAACAATTTGTAAAAGGCTACCGCTTCAGAAGAAACTATGGTAAGGCAGCAGCTCTTCATACCGGTTTCAGCATAGCATCCGGAGAGGTGGTGATTACAATGGATTCAGATCTTCAGGATAGTCCAGATGAGATTCCTGAATTGGTAAAGATGATAAGGGTTGAAGGCTATGACCTCGTATCAGGTTGGAAAAAGAAAAGATACGACCCATTTATAAAACGTATCACAAGCAGATTCTATAATGGAACAGCAAGATGGTCGTCAGGTATAAAACTTCACGATTTCAATTGCGGATTAAAAGCATACAGGAGCGATGTTATAAAGAGCATCGAGATTTTTGGCGAGATGCACAGATACATTCCCATCCTCTCAAAAGAGGCTGGATTCAGAAATATCGGTGAAAAGATTGTTGAACACAGATCAAGAAAATTCGGAGTCACAAAATACGGTCTGGACAGGTTCATGAAAGGATATCTTGATCTGCTGACAATTAGTTTTATTACACGTTTTGGCAAGAGTCCGATGCATCTCTTTGGCGCTCTCGGCAGCCTTATGTTTCTGATTGGTTTCAGTATGGCAGGTTATCTTGGCATCAGAAAACTTGTGTTCGTATATCATAATCTAAGAGCGCCACTAGTGACAGATAGTCCATATTTCTTTATTGGCCTCACTGTAATGATTATCGGAACATTTCTCTTCCTTACAGGTTTTCTTGGTGAATTGGTGAACCGTAACTCATCAGAACGCAATAGCTATCTTATAAGGGATAAGGTAAATATTTGATAAGATTTGAATCCGGAATGCCCGCATTTCTACCTGCTTGCAGATCACTTTCCTTGTCACCAATTAAAACGCATTCAGATATATTCAGGTCAAATTCTTTTATTGCTTTTGTCAGCATTCCCGGATTAGGTTTGCGACAATCGCACGGTCCTGTAATATCGGGGTGATGAGGACAATGATAAACTTTTGAAATTGTAATCCCTTTCTTGCGAAACTGTTCGATCATCCAATCTGTTAGTAATTGGTAATCAGCTTCGGTATAATAACCCTTAGCAATGCCTGCCTGATTAGTGATTACAATTATTAAGAACCCCGAATCTGAGTATTCATTGCATAAATCAAAAATCCCTTTTGAAAACTCAAAGTCTTCCTTCAGATAAGTATGGTGCTTATCGATATTAATTACACCGTCGCGGTCTAAAAACAGAGCTTTCTTCATTTCAAAATACTTCTTACCTGAATTCCAGGAGTGTTTGAGCCCGGTGATAGTCCTCAGGTATTCCGATATCGATAAACGAATCGTCAAATACTAATCCCTTTATATGGGAGGAACCGGCTTCTTTTTCCAGGATTTCGGTCTCAAGAGAAAAAACATCTGCCGTTTGTTGTGATTCAAAATATTGTCTGTTAATCAGATAGATCCCCCCGTTTATCAATCCTTCTGAACAGAACTTTTTTTCATTGAACTTCAATATCGTATCTTTTTCACATTCTACTGATCCGTAGCGGGAAAAATTCTTCATTTGTTTTAGGGCAACAGAGAAAAGATGATTATTTCCTGTGTGAAAAGAATAAAATGTATTCAGATCTATCGGGAAGTAGGTATCTCCATTTATAATAAGAATTTCATTGCCAGTTGATTTTTGAAGTGCACATTTTACAGCCCCGCCGGTACCCAGAGGTTTTTCTTCATGAACATATTCAATTGGAATACCCGAAAAAGAATTTCCAAAGTACTTCATTATACTTTCACCCAAATAACCTATAGAAAGAATTACTTTTTCAACCTGATATTGTTCCAACCATTTAAAAAGATATAAAAGAAATGGCTTGCCATGAACGGGGGCCATGGGTTTGGGAACATTTGATACCACTTCAGACAACCTGGTTCCCTTGCCACCTGCTAAAATTATTACTTCCACTATTTCAACGACTTGAATTGTCCGAAAAGATCTTCCTCAACGATACTGCAAATTATATGTCCTATAAGAATATGTACCTCCTGTATCCGTGGTGTATCCTCCGATGGAACACAGATACAGATATCACACATTCCTTTCATAAGACCTCCTTTTAAACCCGTTAATCCGATAGTGAGAATATGCTTTCCCTTGCAAGTTTTTAGTGCTTCAATTATATCTGGTGAATTACCCGAAGTAGAGATGCCAACAAAAACATCTCCCGTGTTTCCAAGCGCTTCAATCTGCCGGGCAAAGAGTTTTGAAAACCCATGATCATTTCCAATCGCAGTTAAAACGGAACTATCGGTTGTCAAGGCAATTGCAGGTAATCCGGGACGATCAAAATTAAAGCGGTTTACCAGTTCGCCTGCAATATGTTGCGCATCAGCAGCGCTGCCGCCATTGCCTGCCAGCATTATTTTGTGCTTATTTCTGAAGGCATTGGTAATTGTCTTTATTGCTTCTTCTATGCCCGACAAACCAGACTGATCGTCTAACAAGTTCATTTTTAAAGCAATAGAATCTTTGATTTGCTTCTTAATATTAGTCTGCATTTGAATCACATTTTTATTTTTCATTTATTTTCCATCCCTGGCAGCCATTATCGCTGAAATGGAAGTTTAACACCTTGCCATTAAATTGGTTAAGGGCATTGATAAGATTGACCCTTTTGGTGGGATTAATAGTAAAAAACATGAATCCCCCACCCCCTGCGCCTGAAACCTTACCACCATAAGCACCTGATTTCATTGCTGCATCATAAATTTTTTCTATCTTTTCATTTGTAATTGATGAAGCCATCTTCTTCTTATTTTCCCACTCTTTACCAAGCGCTTTGGCAAAATGAACAATATCACCTTTAAGAAGGTAATCCTTCATTACATAGGAGTTTTTCTTTATCTGGTGCGTGGCTTCAATAGGCAGCTTATTACCATCTCTGGTGTTTTTCTGTTGTTCCTTTATTATTTTATCGGAGGAGCGCGACTCTCCGGTATAGTAGAGTACCATTGATACTTCAAGCTCATCAATTATCCAGCGCTTTATTCTCAATGGATTCACAATCACCCTGTCGTCTTTATAGAACTCAATGAAATTAAACCCTCCGAAAGTGGCTGCATATTGATCTTGTTTACCACCGCTAAGTCCTAAATCGATACGCTCAATCTGGTAAGCCAGATAAGCCATGTCGTAATCGCCTAAAGGCAGGTTCAGCCACTCTGTGAATGCTTTGAGAATCGCTACAACCATAGTTGAAGAAGATCCAAGTCCACTCCCGGGAGGAGCATCGCAATAGGTTGTAATTTTAAAAGATAAAGGTTTTGTTATTCCAAAGTTCTGTACAATCCGGTTATACACTCCTTTATGAAGATCGAGATGTCCGTCGAGGGGTAGATTTAGAACTGAAGCATATCTTTTTTTTAAGTTTAGATCTGAGGCAATAAGAACAATTGTATCGGTGAACGTTTCTTCGATTGTACAATAGGCATACTGATCGATTGTAGCATTTAATACAGCTCCGTTATAAATATCAGAGTAAGGGGAGACATCAGTACCTCCACCGGCCAGACCAAGACGTAACGGAGCTTTGCTTCTGTAAATCATATATTTGTCTGTTTTGATGCAAATTTACTCTTTTCGTTCTTTCTATTTAAAAAACTTTTTCGATTTGATTAAAAAAGTTTAACCACGGAGTTAAACGGAGTAAATGCAGAAGAACACGGAGTAAACACGGGGCTGTTGAAAAAGTACTTCTTATTGTTCCTAATTTTCCCCTCCTTTTGAAGGAGCTACCCTATATACACATCTTTTAGAACGGGCATTTGGCTTCGCCGAGCTCACTTCGTTCGGTTCTTGTGTCTAAAACATACTCACCCCCATCCCCTCTCTACTTCGTAAAGAGGGGAGATCTCCATACGTAGATTCAGGAATAATGAGAAGGAAAAATGCGTATTTTTATGAAAATAATTCTCTATGGACAGATCTAAAAATCTTGATTTCAAGATTGTAAAAATGAGAGCCAGAGAGCTGAGGAGTAAGGCTACACCTTCAGAGATACTTCTGTGGAAAGAGTTAAGAAACAGGAAATTAAGCGGTTATAAATTCCTTCGTCAGCATCCTATTGTTTATAATCCTTATGGCTCTGGTGTGAAATATTTTGTTGCTGATTTTTATTGTGATATTAAGAAAACAGTAATTGAACTTGATGGTCCAATTCACGAAAACAATTTAGAATATGACCAATTCAGGGACGCTGAAATGGTGAATTTAGGTCTTCAGATCCTTAGAATAAAAAATGAAGAACTTCAGAATATAGATGAAGTCCTTAAAAAAATAGAAACTTATTTAAATTCAATTAATTAAAGTAGAAATTGGATCATGTGCACTCCCCTCTTTACGAAGTAGAGAGGGGATGGGGGTGAGTTTAGCTGGTCCAAAAAAGATGTGTATATAGGGTAGTCAAAAGGAGGGGAAACTAGATATTCTCCCTCTACCCATAAATATACTGGATTCCTTCTCCTTAGAGTTGTCTTCCCAGGTAAGTACACTTGTTTAAATTTTACTATAAACCTCTGCAATGGATGCTGTCATTTTATTCCAGGTGAATTTTTCTTTTTCCATCCTTACCCCTTTTGTGAATACCTGACTTCTGTTGTTGTCAAAAAAATCAAGGATTGCATCTGTAATTGCCTTTGGTTCAGTCTTTACCACATAGCCACATTTGCCATGGGGTACTATCTCACTCAATCCTCCCACATCAGTAACAAGCATTGGTTTGTCGAAATGGTAGGCTATTTGTGTAACACCGCTTTGAGTGGCGCTTTTATAGGGTTGCACAACCAGATCAGCTGCACTAAAAAATGCTCCCACTTCATCCTCATTAATAAAGCGATCGAAAAGAATGACATCATTCTTGATTTCAAGTTTTTCAATAAGCTCTTTGTAAGGGGCTTCATCTTCATAAAACTCCCCGGCAACAACCAACTTCAGCTTTCTGTTTCTAAGCCGGTCATCGGCAAATGCCTCAATGAGAAGATCCAGACCCTTATAAGCCCTGATGAATCCAAAAAATAGCAGATAAGAAAAGTCTTCCGACAGATTAAGTTTTCTCAGCGCTTCTTCCCTTGGGAGAATAGCTCCATAATTATCATATAAAGGATGCGGACTGAACGCAACGGGAATACTCACTTTGAACGTGTTCAGATCATCAAGAACACTCTTTGACATTACAACAGCTCCATCAATACTGCTTATGAAATAGTTCGAAAGGAATCTGTCTACAAACCTCTTCTCATGGGGTATAACATTATCAAAAATACAGATAACCCTGGTTTTTCCTGTTTTACTTTTCTTTGCAATCCTGGCGACAGTTCCCAGACATGGAGCCATAAAAGGGTGCCAGTACTTAATTAAAAGTATGTCGGGATTCTCCTTTCGGATTCTATAACCTGTTTTAATCCAGTTTAAAGGATTGACAGAATTCAGTACCCTTGTAATTTTAATTCCTGCAGGCGCCTTATTTTCAGTAAATTGAGTTTTGCCTGGGAAAAAGAAGCCGGGATACTGCAGAGTAAAAGTGAGTATTTCAGTTTCATTTCCGTCGGCTATGAATTGCTGTGCAAGCCGTTCGTTATATGAAGCAAGTCCTCCTCTGTAAGGATGTGCAGGTCCAAGTAAAATTACTTTCATTTTGCATTATCATATTTTGCCTGGAAGCGTCTGTAAAGCTGCTTATGTTTATTATCGAGATTAATGTTACGTCCGGTTATGAAAGCATATTCAATATTATTTGTCGACATATCAAGGATATCTCCTGTTGAAACAACGATATTCGCATCCTTTCCTGTTTCCAGCGAGCCGGTTTTATCATCTATACCGAGAATTTTAGCGCTATTTAATGTAACAGTCTGGAGTGCTTCTTCTTTTGTAAGACCATAAGCAACAGTCTGCCCGGCTGCAAAAGGAAGATTGCCATACGCCTGATTTGAATATGTCAGACCGACAAGAATTCCTTCATTCTTAAACATGGCTGCAAGCTTAAAGGGGAGTTTTGTATCGCTGTAATCATATTTCGGAATGCTGAGTGGGTCAGCGAGAAGAACAGGAATATTATTTTCCTTCAGAAAATCCTTCACTGCCCAGGCAGACTCATCGGCACCTGTCAGAACCATCTTCTTCACACCATATCTTTTTCCAAAAGAGATAGCAGCTATTATACCCTTGGGTTCAGCGGAACTGATAAACAGGGTTTTTGTACCATTAAACAAACCCCGAAGTGATTCAAGCCGTAGGTTTACGTTAACTGGATTTTCAATTAAAGCATACGCAATGGCATCTGAGAACATTTTCTCAAGCAGTTCAACGCTTTTGTCATAAGCTGCTGAACCGGCTGAAGCACTTTGAGTAACATCTACGACCGCCCTTCTACGACCAGCTACGACTTTTCTCGGCCAACCCATCTGGATTCCGTTATCAATCTTATAAGCAGCATCTTCCCAGTTCCATGCATCGAGCTGAACAATACTCGATGTTCCGGGCAGCAGAGTGCCGACAGGAACTATCTGAGCCAGCAGAATCCCATTAGAGCGTATAACAGGTAAAACCTGTGAATCGGTATTATAAGCAGCTATTGCCCTCACATTTGGATTAAGATCCCCTATCTCCTGTTCATCGGATGCAACTTCTACTCCGCTACCTATCTCAATCAAACCTAAACTTGTATTTGGAAATATCAGGCCGGGATAAATCTGTTTCCCCGTTACGTCAATAACTTCATACCCGGCCTTGTCAATTTTAATATCTGATGATTTGCCAATAGCTGTTATCTTGCCGGCTGTAAAAGCAAGAGTTCCGTTTTCTATAACTTCACCTGTACCCGTATGAATGGTTCCACCAACGAGCATAACAGGTTTTTTCTGTACCTGAGCTACAACCGGACTTTGTGCCGTTGCCTGAAATAAGCAGGCAAAAATAAGTGCAAAAGAAAATATTATTTTGTTTTTCATCGTCTTGGAGAATTTGAAGTTGTTGAACCTGTTACCGGTGTTTCACGAAGAATGTTACCAATTATCCTGTTACGTTCGCTATCCATCTGTGCTGTCATCTTTGCATCTGTTTGCTCGTCAAAGTAAATAGTACCGTCGACCATTGTCTTACTGGCACGTGCATAAATTGATAGCGGATTATCAGTCCAAAGCACCAGGTCGGCATCTTTCCCTGCTTTTATACTTCCCATTCTGTCGTCGAGATGAAGAATTTTAGCCGGGTTTAATGTTACCAGTTTCAGCGCTTCAGTATCGCTTATACCACCGTATTTCATGATTTTTCCAGCTTCCTGATTAAGACGACGCCCCATTTCAGGATCATCGGAGTGAAGACAGGTAAGTACACCCTGACTAATCAAAAGTGCAGCATTATAGGTAATTCCCTCATAAACTTCATATTTATAATCCCACCAGTCTGAGAAGACTGAAGCCGCTGTTCCATTCTCTGCAATCTGATCAGCAATCTTATATCCTTCATTAAAGTGAATGAGAGTATTTACTTTCACACCGAAGTCTTTTGCAAGATTCATAATCATTGTTCCTTCAGACTGTTGATATGTATGACAGGTAATGAAGCTTCTCTTTTCAAGAACATCAACAATAGCGTCCAGTTCCAGATCCCGGCGTGGAGGTATTTTTCCTATTTTATCAGCAGGTTTTAATCCATTCCAGGCTTTCCATTGGGCATTATAATCCGATGCTCTCTGATAAGCATCACGAATAATCTGCTCGGTACCCATCCTGGTGTTGGGATAACGACTAGTGGTCCGTTTTACATTCTCGCCAAGAGCATGTTTAAGGAAACCTACCTGATTTTCAACCTTGAGTTCTTCTGCAGAATGGCCCCACCGGAGCTTTATGATTACAGACTGTCCTCCAATCGGGTTTGCTGAACCATGAAGAATATGAGAAGTAGTAACACCACCGGCAAGCTGACGGTAAATAGTCTGGTCTTCAGGATTTATAACCTCGCTGGCTCTCACTTCGGATGTAATTGCCTGCCCCATCTCATTAGTGGCATCAAGTGCAATATGCGAATGCTCATCAATTATGCCAGGAGTAAGATGCATACCTGTTCCGTCAATAACCTTTACACCATCAGGAGCGTTTATGTTCTTTCCGATTTTCGAAATTTTCCCTTTCAATACCAATACATCGGTATTCAAAAGTTTGCCTTCTTTTTCATTTGTCCATACCGTGGCATTTTTAAAGAGTACGTCCTCCTGCTTTGGAAGTTCCGTAAATCCATATCCGGTAAAAGGGTAGATTACTTTACCCAGTTCAGGAATTGGTGTCTGTCTTCGTTGCCTTGCTTCAGATTCAGGAGCAGGTCCGTTGAAAGTTGCTTTCCATGTAACCCACTTACCATTATCAAGCTGGCCCTTACCTTCGAGGTCTTTCCCCATGATATAACCTGATAAGCGGTACCTGACTCTTGATCTTTCAAAATTAATGCTGACGATATCCTTATCAATAGTTACAGTTGCGCCACTTATTGCGGTTGAATCAACAGTCAGTTTAATAGTTGGCTTATCAAATGTGCCTGACAAAGCAAGTTTAAATTTTGAAGTGTCAACATTAAGGGAATAAGTGCCTCTGATATCTTTTATTCTAAGATCGATAAACCTGTAAGGAGTTCCCTGTACCCAGTTTTCGTAAATAACACAATCATCACCGAATATATTTCCGGATGTAACGAGGAGATTGGCAATCATATTCTTTTTCACAGCTCCAATCAGGCCTGAAGCACCTATCATTGCTGCAGGAGTAAATGTCAGCGCCTTAAGCGCCTCCGTTTCAGGCAAACCATACTTAACCGCCTTTCTTAGGTTTGTAAGGAAAGATGTACGGGATCGAAGGTCTGATGAAGTAATTGCAAAGGTCAGTCCTGCACCGGCAACCCTTGAAAGATTTGAAGGAGCCAGTTCATAATGCTTTAGAGCAGTATATGTTACTGATGCTTCATCGTAAGGGTCCTTTACATCAGGAGCATCAGGAAAATTGACCGGAATAATCAGTTTATTACCTGCTTTTTTTATGTCGTTCAAAGTCTGATACTCATCGCCGGCACCTTTTATAATATAGCTGAAGCCAAATTCTTTTCCGATATTGTCAGCTCTGATAATTTCGAGTTTATTTGCAACCTCACATATCTGAGGGAGTGAAAAGTTCGCATTATAAGCCTCCATCCCATCATCATGAAAATACCCCGCAGGCAATTGCTTGTACCACTGAGCATCGTAGTTAATCTGCCTGAGCAGTGCGATTACACCAAATTGTGAGGCTGGATAAATGTCAGCTGAACGGCTTCTTCCGAGAGAATAATTGGCTGTTGTTTTATTTTTGATAAGTACATTATTTGCTTTCCCATCACCGGTGCTTACAAGAGCAGAAGTACCCCGGGCAATTCCGTCGGTTTTAAAGGTAACTACGGCTCCAAAGCCTGCCAGACGATACTCCCCTGCAACTCTGGTATCGGGTATAAATTCTGAAGAAACATCAAAGGAGGCATTAATGCCATCGTTCCAGTAATCAGCAATCCTTGCGTCAACAGTCGCAAGTTGAGACCCTCCCGGCCTGCCGGTCTGAGCAGGATTCATCATAGCTGCATAAGGATTTGCATCAGGTGCGGATGTTTGCGTCTTAATACCGAAATTTCCGCCATAAGCATCGATAAATGAAGGATAAACAGTTTTTCCTGAAAGATCTGTAATAATTGCACCTTTCGGGAAAGTAAGATTTTGTCCAATGGCTTCAATCCTTCCATTGGAAATGAGAATATCAGTATTCTCAAGAGTGGTCTGATAATCAACCACAACGCGGGCATTTTTCAGTCCGTAGACTTCAACTCGTTTATCACTCACACCAACAACAGGGGCATTGTCCTGCTGAGCCTGGATCTGAAGAGAAAATAAGAGAAGAATAAAGCAGAGGGTTTTGCGCATAGTAAAAAGGTTAAGGTTATAGGTTAAGAATTAGGTGCTGGGTGCTGGGTTAAGAGCATGTTTCGCGGTTCGCGTTTTGCGTTTCCGGCCACTCTTCCACCTTGCATCTTGCAACTTGCACCTTGCAACTTATTAATCATTCAAATACTCATTGAGGTATAAAAATCGGGTGGTAAGATAACCATTTTTCAGAATTGTAGCTCTTTCGATCATAGGACTTTTTATATCTGACAACAAATCATGTAACACATTATGCATTAATTGCTTACCAAAATCGAGTGAAGCATCACGGGGAAGTTCACCCGGGAGGTTATCGATTGACATTACAGTAATATTGGTCGATTTGGTGAATGGTAGTTCTTCAGTTTCAAGATGAGGGTTATAACCGTAAAAAGGATCTGATATTGTTGTTGCCCTGGTTGTGGAGGGTATGGGACCGTTCAAATCGCAACTGATGTCAGCAATTATAGAAATTTTGAAATCAGGTTTTTTCATATCCTCTTTTGTAAAGAATACCGGAGCATGCGGATCCCAGAAATGACCCGTAATTAATATATCTGTCACCTTAGTATATGGGAGGAATGATGAAACATATTCTGTCGGGTTATTTACAAAATGAGAAAAAGTGTGATCAAGTCCGTTATTATTCCTGACATATTGTTCCGGACCAATCTGGCAAAAGACCGGGACTTGAAAATCTCTTTTAAGGTAATCCTCAGGATCAACCTGAGTAATATTGCAGATGCTTAAAGTTTCCATGGCGCCTTTCGATACACGGCCGTTACCAGTAATCAGGATCTTAAGTCCGGGCTTTAGTTCAATGAGTCTCAATCCTGCCCACATCTCATCAAGATCTCTGCACTGGTAAGCAGGTTTGAGTTTGAACCTGTTGGTTTCAATGCCTCTTGCTCTCAGTCCATTATATGCTCCCACGATACCGGCGTATCTTCCAAAAGCTACAATTCTCTGACCATTTTCGGTTGTAAGGTATTCAAAATCAATCAGGGTAATGTTTCTGGCTGCCATCTCTTTAAACATTGCAAGGTTATGATGTTGTTTTTTTGCAACATGTGCAAAGAACAGATAAGTTTTCCCGGGGATGAAAGTCCGGACATCAACCTCTTTTACCCCCAAAAGAATATCGCAATCGCGAAGGTCTTCCCTGAGAGGGATATCGAGGTATTCATACTCCTCGTTGGAATAGCACCTGAAGTCGCTTGGCTGAACAAAGAATTGAACATCGGGATATAGCTCCTCGAGTTCCACAATCTGGGGAGGAGTAAGAGGCACCCGTCTGTCGGCAGGGTTTCTTGTTTCGCGAAGAATTCCGATTTTTAGTGTCTTTCCCATAACTGCAATACAATTAGAGATGGATATGTGAAGGTACGAATTTAGTCCATAAAGTCCATAAAGTTCATAAAGTCAAAAGTCAGTCAGGGGAGTAATAGACTTTACAGACTTTACAGACTTTACAGACTTTACAGACTTTACAGACTTTACAGACTTTACAGACTTTACAGACTTTTTCCTATCTTTGCGGTACATTTCATCCGGGGCTGACTTGGTTTTGACAGCATGAGGGGTGTTATGTAAGCATGCAGGGTGTGGTGACGCGTTCCTTAAACAGAGTCACAAAACAATAAAAGGCGAAAACAATTACGCTCTCGCAGCATAAGCGAATAACAGTAGCTTAAGCACTTCATCCGCCAACTGCGGAAGAATCTCCGGGCACATGTGTCCGGACGAGACGCTTCCCGGGCGGTCAGGCCCTGATCCAACCCGATACGGAGGCGCACGCAATCCGGGGCTAGTCTGAAGGTTTTTCCGACCGGAAGGCGAAACAAACAGGAAATAAGGGCAGGTTAGGTTGTTCTGCAGCTGACCGGTCACGAAAATCAAGCAGAAATAAGCATGTAGAAAGCATATGATTTCCATGTTTGGACGCGGGTTCGACTCCCGCCAGCTCCACCTGAGCGGACAGATCTAAATATTCAGAGATTTGTCCGCTATCTGTTTTCTGCTTATTGCTGTCAATCAATAATATAAGACGTAGAACTTCATTGATTCTCGGGGTTCGACATTTTTCCCCGTCAAAAATCAAATCTTCAGGGAAGATCGAACTCAAAATTTGCTTTTTATCGGTTAAATCCGCTCTGTTAACATGCATTTTTACTTTCTGAAAAATGATTCTCCATGAATGCTGTCTCCTGCAGCAGACAATTGCCACACATCCGGCATCCAAACAATGGACCTTTTATAAAAAGTTCAGTCTTCTCAAGTAATCGTCTTCCAACTTTTTCTTTTTTAAATGGATAGAACGCAGGTTGCCACCTG
>DATCHE010000170.1:0-11422 GCA_036508535.1 Bacteroidales bacterium
AGCATCGAATCGCGATATCTTATTGTAACATTCTTGTCATTGAGTGTATCGTGATCAATGGTTATGCAATATGGAGTTCCAATGGCATCCTGTCTTCTGTACCTTCTTCCAATAGAATCTTTATCGTCGTACTGACAGTTAAAATCAAATTTCAGATCATGCATTATTTTTTCAGCGATCTCAGGAAGTCCGTCTTTTTTAACTAATGGCATAACAGCCAGTTTAACCGGAGCAAGAAATGAAGGTAATCTAAGCACAACGCGGGTGTCGGTGCTACCATCTTCTTTTTTCAGTTCCTCTTCTTTATATGCGGCAGATATGACCTGAAGAAACATCCTGTCAACACCTATGGATGTTTCAACCACAAAAGGCACATACGACTCACCCTTTTCAGGGTCGAAATACTGCATCTTTTTGCCACTGTACTCCTGGTGTTGTTTCAGATCATAATCAGTCCTTGAATGAATTCCTTCAACCTCCTTAAATCCGAATGGAAACTTAAATTCAATATCGGTAGCCGCGTTAGCATAATGGGCTAGTTTGACATGATCGTGAAACCGGTAATTCTCACTTCCGAAACCGAGTGCCTGATGCCATTTCATCCGTGTTTCTTTCCATTTATTAAACCATTCCAGCTCTGTGCCGGGTTGTACAAAGAACTGCATCTCCATCTGTTCAAACTCCCTCATTCGAAAAATGAACTGCCTGGCGACAATCTCATTTCGGAATGCCTTGCCAATCTGTGCAATTCCAAACGGGATCTTCATCCTACCTGTTTTTTGAACATTCAGAAAATTGACAAAAATTCCCTGAGCAGTTTCGGGGCGGAGATAAATCTTATTAGCTCCTTCCGCGGTAGATCCCATCTCAGTGGAAAACATGAGATTAAATTGCCTTACATCAGTCCAGTTACGGGTGCCTGATACAGGGCAAACAATTTCATTATCAATAATAATCTGTTTTATTTCAACCAGGTTTGTCTCATTTAAGGCTTTTGCAAACCTCGCATTGAGTTCATCAATCTTTACCTGATTAGCCACAACACGAGGATTAGTCTCCCTGAATTTTTTTTCGTCAAAGGTTTCTCCAAACCGTTCCCTTGCTTTTTCGACCTCTTTGGTTATTTTATCATCGATCTTAGCCAGGTGATCCTCAATAAGAACATCTGCCCGGTATCTCTTTTTCGAATCTTTATTATCAATGAGAGGATCATTAAATGCATCGACATGACCTGATGCTTTCCAGATTGTCGGATGCATGAATATTGCGGAATCAAGACCTACTATATTATCGTTCAGAAGAACCATGCTATCCCACCAGTATTTTTTAATATTGTTTTTCAATTCAACACCATACTGACCATAATCATATACTGCGCTTAATCCGTCATAGATTTCACTTGAGGGGAAAACATATCCATATTCCTTACAATGAGCGACTAATTTCTTAAAGAGATCTTCCTGAGCCATAATAATTTGTTTTACTTTAATGGAGAGCAAAAGTAATTTAAAAAGTTGTGTTTTACAATTTGGGATTCCATATCAATCTATTCGTATCTTTATCGCTTCATATCTTAATACTAAGATGAAAAAGAGAACGGATTTTCTGGTAATTGGATCAGGTATTGCCGGACTGACTTACGCACTAAAAGCAGCGAAGTTCGGAAAGGTTTCCATTGTCACCAAAGCAAGTCTTGAAGATTCCAATACCATGTATGCACAAGGTGGTATTGCTGCGGTGTTCAGTGAACCCGATAACTTTGAAAAACATATTAAAGATACCCTTATTGCCGGAGATGGTTTCTGCGATGAAGCTGTAGTCAGAATGGTTGTACAGGAGGCGCCCGCCAGAATCAAAGATCTGATTGAGATGGGTGTTTCATTCGATCGTAAAGAGGATGGGACATATGATCTTGCAAAGGAGGGAGGGCATTCTGAACACCGGATTCTTCACAGTAAAGACAGAACCGGTGAGGTGATCCAGAAAGCACTGGTTGAACAGATAAGAAAAAACCCGAATATTGAGGTCTTTGAAAAACATTTTGCTATTGAGATACTTACACAACATCACCTGGGAGATGTTTTGAAGAAGAACTATCCCGACATCAAATGTTTTGGGGCCTATGTTGCTGACCTGGTTAATCAGAAAGTAATCTCCTTTCTTTCAAAAATCACTGTAATTGCCACCGGAGGAATGGGTAATGTTTACATGACTACCACTAATCCTGAAATTGCTACAGGCGATGGCGTTGCAATGGTTTACAGAGCAAAGGGAACAATTGAGAACATGGAGTTTGTTCAGTTCCATCCAACATCTCTATTCGATCCGAATAAAAGACCTTCCTTTCTTATTACTGAAGCTCTCAGAGGCTATGGGGCCGTTTTAAAAAACATGGCCGGTGAAAGATTCATGAGCAGATACGACAGCAGAGGATCTCTTGCACCCAGGGATATTGTTGCAAGGGCAATTGATAATGAGATGAAAATATGGGGTGACGACCATGTATGGCTAGACTGTACTCATCTCGATGCAGAAGGACTGAAGGATCATTTCCCGAATGTTTATGAACATTGTATTGCCAGAGGTATTGATATTACCAAAGATATGATACCGGTTGTCCCTGCTGCTCACTACTCTTGCGGAGGCATTAAAGTGGACATGGACGGGCAGAGCACTATAAACAGGTTATATGCATTGGGCGAAACCGCATCTACGGGTCTGCATGGAGCTAACAGGCTGGCATCCAACTCGCTTATTGAAGCTGCCGTTTACTCTCACAGGGCTGCAATTCACTCATCTACCCGGCTCAGTGATCTTACATTTGAAGAAAAAATTCCCGACTGGGACTATAAAGGAACGACCCACCTGGAAGAGATGATCCTTGTTACACAGAACTATAAGGAGGTCCAGATGATAATGAGTAATTATGTAGGTATAGTGCGATCCGATTTACGGCTTGAGAGAGCATTGATACGTTTGGAAATAATATATAAAGAGACAGAAAGCCTTTATAAGCGTTCACTTATATCAAAAAAGATCTGCGAATTGAGAAATCTCATAAATGTCGGATATGTCATTATAAAAATGGCAAAGAACAGGCAGGAGAGCATAGGTCTGCATTACTCGATAGACCATCCCAAGAGAGGCATTTCAGAATTCTGATTAACCAAATACCTATGAACCATCTTGAATCAGCCTTTTCAGGCAAAAACAGCATCTGGAGATACATTTTAATGATTGCTGTTGTTTTTATTGTATCAAATACCATAGGAGCAATTCCACTCCTTGTAGCTGTTGTTTTAAAATCGTTTTCAAATCCGGATGTTTTTTCATTGCTGTCAGCAAACCCCAATGATTATAGCGTGATAGGTTTAAACCCCAACGCTGGCATGGCAATGATGCTCTTCCCTTTCATTCCCGGATTGGTCGCATTCATTTTGCTTGTTAAACCTTTAAATAACAGGACATTCAGGAATACCATAAATGGCACAGGGAAAATCAGATGGGACCGTTTCTTTATCTCGGCATTCATCTGGCTTTTACTTTCAGCAGGATATCTGTTTATTTACCTTAAAGTCGATCCGGCAAACTTTACAATTAACAACAAGACTACGTCACTTATAATGCTGTCGGTTGTATCTTTATTATTAATCCCGTTTCAGGCAGCTTTTGAAGAGGTTCTGTTCAGAGGTTATCTGATGCAGGGATTTGCTACATTGCTCAGGAACAGATGGTTTCCCCTGATTATGACTTCTGTATTTTTCGGACTCATGCATGCATTTAATCCTGAAGTTAAAGAATATGGGTTTCTCACTATGATACCTCAGTATGTTCTTTTTGGTTTGATCTTTGGTATTATCACAATCATGGATGACGGAATTGAAGCTTCAATGGGAGCTCATGCTGTAAATAACATTTTTCTTTGTATAATGGTTACTAATGAATCGTCAGCATTGCAGACACCGGCTTTATATGAACAGCACAAGATTTACCCCTGGACTGAATTTGCCGGACTTCTCATTTCAGGAATTATTTTCATTCTGGTCCTGAAAATAATTTTCAAGTGGAAGGATTTTTCTCTGGTGTTTAAAAAAATACCGGTTACGACTCAAATATTGTAGACAGAAGTTTTATCATCTGACCTGAAGTCTCCCCACTTTTCTTTTATCTCATTGATAATGATTTTTATCTCATCAACCTCAAGTGCTGTGAGCAGCTTAAGGCGTGTTTCTTTAAAGTGAGGCAGTCCTTTAAAGTAATTTGAAAGATGGCGCCGCATTTCAAACAGGGCTCTTTTCCCCGCTTTATACTCAAGAGATTTTTCGAGATGGAAAAGGGCAAGTCCGGCTTTTTCATTTACTGATGGTTCCGGTAACAGGTCGCCGGTTTTCAGATAATGTTTAATGTCTCTAAAAATCCAGGGTCGACCAACAGTTCCACGGCCTATCATAATGCCATCGACACCATATTTATCAAACATCTCTTTTGCCCTTACGGGCCCATCAATATCACCATTCCCGATAATTGGAATTCTCATTCTTGGATTATTTTTCACATCACCTATGAGAGTCCAGTCGGCGCAGCCTTTATACATCTGGTTACGGGTTCTTCCATGAATTGTCAATGCTTTAATGCCTGTATCCTGCAACCGCTCTGCTACTTCAACTATGTCTTTACTGTCATCATCCCAGCCAAGACGGGTCTTAACTGTTACAGGCAGTTTTACGGCTTTTACAATGGCTTCTGTCATGCTGACCATGAGAGGTATATTTCGCAGCATACCTGCTCCGGCTCCTCTGTTGGCAATCTTTTTTACAGGGCAGCCAAAGTTTATGTCGATCAACTCAGGCTTTGCCTGTTCGGCAATCAGTGCTGCCTCAATCATTGCTTCTGTGAGATGTCCATAGAGCTGAATGCCTATTGGTCTTTCAAAATCATAGATGTCCAGCTTCTTAACACTTTTCTGTCCATCGCGTATCAGTCCGTCAGAGGATATGAATTCAGTATACATGACATCTGCACCATTCATCTTGCATACGATTCTGAATGAAGGATCTGTGATGTCCTCCATGGGAGCAAGGAATAAAGGGAAGTCACCTAAAGATATATTGTCTATTTTCAAGAGAATTTAATTTTGAAGGGTAATTTATTAACTTTAATTTTCCATAATTAACCTTTGTGAACCTTGTTGAAATACTTTGTGTTCCTTCGTGGTTAATTTCTTTAACACAAAGGACACAAAATTCACCACAAAGGAACACTAAGTAATATATATAATTCCGCTGCAAAATTAGCAAAATGGGTGATAACAATACCGATGTTTCGATTTATGAGAGATCTACACTTGTTCAGTTGTATATTTCTGTACTGACAATTCTTGTGGTGGGGATGTTTCTTTTTTTTGTTTTTGTTGCAGCAGGCATGATATTCTTTGGTATTGATATCAGTAAGATTGGTGACATTTATTCAAATCATGGAGAAAGCAACATTGCATTTTTGCGATACCTGTTAATTACACAGCAAATCTCCTTTTTTATAATACCCTCAGTAATTCTCTTTAGGATTCTGAAACCATCATGCAATTCGTTCTTTGTGGATTTCAAAACACCGGAAAGAACAGAGATTGTCCTTGTAGTAATTCTGGTTATTTGCATCTTCCCGGTAACATACTTTACCGGACAAATCAATTCAGGAATGCATCTGCCTGATTGGTTGTCGGGGATTGAGAAATGGATGCTTGAGAAAGAAAATGATGCAAATGGGTTAATAGAATCAATAATTTCATCTGATTCCTTCTGGATTCTCTTGTTGAATATTTTAATAATTGCAGTATTGCCGGCGATAGGAGAGGAGTTGATTTTCAGAGGTATATTTCAAAAAATATTTTATAAACTTTTCAAATCGGATCATCTGGCAATATGGTTCACAGCGTTTTTATTCAGCACTCTCCATCTTCAATTTTATGGTTTTCTTCCAAGACTTATACTGGGCTTGGTTTTCGGCTATCTCTTTTACTTTAGTGGAAATTTATGGCTTCCGATGCTTGCCCATTTTCTAAACAATGCAGTTCCCACAATCGCATCCTACTTCCAAAGAGCTGATAAGGCAGATATGTTTGAGAATATTTCGCTCTGGAAACAGTTACTCGGGCTCTTGCTGCCAATAATTGTAATAATTATAATTTTTAATTATTTCCGCGAGAAGGTTGGGAAGGGGGTTCTAACAGGTAAGAAAAAATAACTTGTCTTGAAGTAACTTGAATATTAAAATGCAGCATCACTTTTAAGTTCGCTCTTTCTGTAAAAGTAAACTAGCCCGTAATCCTCGTTCAGATTCTTTCTAATCTCTTCGGCCTGACCAATATTTGTAGCTTCAATTTCATTCCATAAATGAAAAATTATTTCATCAGCTTCTTTTCGGAGGAGATTGTTTTTCTCAGAGTAATCGAAAGTTTTTTTTACAAGAGCAGTATGATAATTCAATGCCTCTACAAAATTTTCAAATCTGACTTTTACGATCGCAATCGTTGGATTATTTATCGGATTTCCACATTTTCTTATTCTGAACTCCTCTCCATCAATAACCCTTCTACCATAACTCAGTAACTCGTTTTCTGTATTCAGGGAAGGAACTGTGGATTCGTTTATTTCAAGGCCATAATAAACTCTGGTTTCTAAAGGAAGATCACCGCGGACTACTGCCATATTCATTACCCTTATAAAGTGTGTAAGATAAATCTTTGCCTTTTTTAGAATATCGTTATAGTCTTTGTTTTTCTTGTTCTGCGAAGCCAGCGATTGCCTGTACAACTTTATATTCAGTTCAAACTTGGGAAGATTATTCTGCAATCTTACCAATGTTTTTGAAGAAAATGCCAGTTTATGAGGAGGGATTTCTTTCCCTTTTTCAAGTGCGATCCGCATTGCCTTTATCCGGGCTGTGTCGGTATTTGGTAATCGTCGATATGGCATAGCAGCTTAAAGTTGTTAATAAACTGATGATCATAATTGCGAATATATCTATAATAAATTAATTTCCAAAACCATTCGCAAATAAATGTGTTTCACTTCGGTTCTTCGTTTACCCCGACCCCAGGGGGAGCGAAGAACCGAGCTCCGCTTCGCTCCGGTTCAAGCTATTTACGATTCTGTATGCCTGATTCCCGACAACCATTTTTTAAAAATAAGAAAGCTGGATAAAAACAAAATTTTATTGAATGATTTTTATTGGAAGTTAGCCTTCTGAATTGTAATTTGGTAGATTCAATAAACTCATTAATCGTGTCTGTTATGTTTAAAAGTGAAGTATATAATAAAAGGAGAGAAGAACTCCATAAAAAAATAAAGTCCGGATTGGCTCTGTTCATCGGTAATGGTGAAGCACCCATGAATTATCCTGACAATACATACCATTTCAGACAGGACAGCGATTTTCTCTATTTCTTTGGACTTGACCTACCCGGATTTGCCGGATTGATGGATTTCGATTCGGGAAAAGATTGGATATATGGCAATGATGCCGACATGGATGATATTATCTGGATGGGCCCTCAGCCAACAGTGAAAGACCTGGCCCTTAAATGCGGGGTTGAAGATACATCAACAATGTTGAAACTTGAAGAGACGATTAAAAATGCACTATCGAAAAAGAGAAGGCTGCATTTTCTTCCTCCTTACAGAGGAGAGTCAAAGATGATATTAGGTTCTCTGCTGAAGGAAAACCCGTGCCAGATGAAGACACTTTCCTCAGTCGATCTGATTAAAGCGGTTATTTCAATGAGATCTATTAAAGAGAAAGTTGAGGTTGATGAGATTGAAAAAGCTGTTGATGTTGCATATGAGATGCATGTAACAGCAATGAAAATGTGTAAACAGGGTGTCAGAGAACAGGATATTTTCGGAGTAATTGAAGGAATAGCTCTGGCAAAAGGAGGAGGAACCTCATTCCCGATAATTTTAAGTGTAAATGGACAAACTCTTCACAATCATTCACATGGAAATATTCTGAAGAAAGGTAAGATGATGGTTACGGATGCGGGTGCGGAAACAAATCTTCACTATGCCTCCGATATAACAAGGACAACTCCGGTTGGCGGAAAATTCAGCCAGCAACAAAAAGAGATTTATGAAATTGTTCTGAAAGCAAATACAGAATCGATAATTGCAACTAAACCCGGTTTCTCTAACCGCGACCTTCATTTTCTTGCCTGCAGGATAATAGCTTCCGAAATGAAAGAATTAGGATTGATGAAAGGTGATGTTGACGAGGCGGTAGCTGCAGGAGCTCATGCACTCTTTATGCCACACGGACTTGGTCATATGATGGGTCTCGATGTTCACGATATGGAAGCTTTGGGTGAAAATTTTATCGGATATAACGAAGATGTAAAGCGCAGCGACCAGTTTGGTACGGCATTTTTACGGTTTGCACTACCCTACAAACCCGGACATGTTTTTACAGTTGAGCCCGGATGCTATTTCATTCCTGAGCTTATAGAAAAATGGAAAGCTGAGGGGAAATTCAAAGATTTTATTAATTACACCAAGATTGAGAGTTATATGTCTATTGGCGGGATAAGAATTGAAGACGATGTTCTTATTACTGAAAAGGGACATAAAGTTCTGGGTAAACCTATCCCAAAAACAGTTAAAGAGGTAGAGGCAATTTGCTCCTGATCGCCCACTACGTGTAACTCTTTGTCTCTTTATCCCCCCATTTTCCCCTCCTTTTGAAGGAGGGGTGGCCGCTGCACAATGTTCGCAAAGTACTGCAAAGCCAGGTTGCGGCCGGGGTGGTTGATTTTGACATCTCCCATAATGCTGGCTCAGCCGAAGAGGACCTGTTCCTGAGAGATGATCTGAAAGATTTAAGACTTTTCTGTTGAAGGGGTTTTGTTATTAATAGATATATAGGTAAAAAGAAACGAATAAATCAACCACCCCGGCCGGGGAATGAACTTTGTAAAAATATGATAATCAATTCTCCCGGCCACCCCTCCTTCAAAAGGAGGGGAAACTTTTTCTAATCCCTGTATTTCAACTCTACCCTTTGGTTATGGGGGCAAAAAAGATTGCAGTGGTGGTGCTTATTTTTAGTTCCCCGATGACCTTCTGGCTTGACCGGGGAAGACCGCAAGGCTTTCGTGACCCGTAACATCAACAGATTGGATTCCAAAGAAATAGTTGTCTTTTGAATATGGTAACGTTACCTCATTTCCTGTAACAAATATTTTCTTTTCCCAAAGTGGCTGATATGTCTCACGCATAAGAATATAATATCCGGCAGGTTTTGCCCCTTTTACAGGAGCCTCCCATTTTAGAGTTGTATTATTGGTCAATCCGCTGGTTACTATACCACAATTTGAGGGTTCGAACGGAGCGAGAGCCAGGTTGGCAATTGCTGCAAGATTCACTCCGGCATTTTTTCTTACGTATTCATAATCAACAAAATCAGGCATATCGCCATACTGGATTCCGTTTTCAACGACAGGAATTTTATGTGTCCTGTCATAATTTTCGTTGTACTCGGTCATTCTGACTGCCGTAAATCCAGCCTGACAAAATGGAGTATGATCGCCACCTCTTCCGAACCTGTCGTTGCGGAAAACGAGGGTCACATTTAGCTGATCCACATAGCGTTCTCCTGTCTCTTTTATATATCGGGCAAGCTGCCTCGATTTACTGTCATTTTCCCCAGAAGTATATTTTCTGAGCGCTGTCATCTGTTCTGTTTCAAGAGCCGGAACTCCTTCACTGAAAATTCGGACTCTCATATTATCATTCAAAAGGGTTTCGCTTGAACCGCTGTTCCCGATCATGTCGTTGTTAAGCATTGCAATGATATTCCAGTTTTCCTTCTTTGCTTTTTCAGCCATATATTTTGCCCCATAGAGTCCATGTTCTTCCCCAGAAACGGTCATAAAAACGATTGTTGCTGAAAATTTCCTGACCGACATTATTCTTATAAGTTCCAGTATCGCAGCTACGCCAGATCCATCATCATTGGCCCCAGGAGCAATACCGGTACTATCATTATCGAGTGCTGCACGGGAATCGAGATGAGCGCTTATCAAAATCTTTCTGTCGTCGTTTGGATCTGTACCTTTGAGCGTAGCAATAACATTCTTCAGCTTTAATATATGAGGAATTCTTTGCCCTGCGCCACCTACGGTGTATTCTTCAAATTTAACCTCAAGTCTCCCGCCGGATGCCGGGATACTCTTCTCCATTTCTGATTTAATCCAATTCCAGGCTGCACCAATTCCTATGGCGGGATCATTTTGCATGCTCATGTTGTGACGTGTCTGGAAGGTTACCATCTTTCTGACATGCTGCTCTATCTTCTCTTTGGAGATCTCATCAACCATCTTTTTTATATCCGGATCGCGATTAATAATCGTTTGTGCAGCACAAAATAAAGTAAATGAGATAAGTATCAAAAAGGTAATTGTCTTTTGCATATAGCTTTTAAGTTTACGATAAAGGTATTGTTTATCTTGAAATAATTAAGTGCAGGAATGTTTTTAACCGCAAAGAACCGCAGAGAAAGAGCGCAAGCTCAAATAAATAACTCAGCGGGGTATTTTAGCAAGGAGCTCGTATGCAGAGGTGTACATTGCCCCCTTGGGGGAAATTTGAAAGGGGGTAATAATAACAAATAGAGAGGTTTGGGTTTATTATTAAAAGCTGATGGTCATTAATATTTAGTATGCTTTGAAGTATTCCCAGTTGAGGCGGGCAATATTTGTAAGTTTAATTTGTTTTGGGCATTCAGCTTCACAAGCGCCTGTATTTGAGCAGTTTCCAAAACCAATTTCATCCATTTTTTCAACCATGGCTTTCACTCTTTCTTTGGCTTCAACGCGTCCCTGGGGTAACAGGGCAAACTGTGAGATCTTTGCAGATACAAATAACATTGCTGAAGCATTTTTACAAGCAGCTACACAAGCACCGCAACCGATACAAATTGCCGAATTGAATGCCTCATCTGATTTGTTTTTTGGCACAAGAATAGAATTTGCTTCAGGCGCCGCACCAGTATTGACAGAAATGAATCCCCCGGCTATCTGTATCTTATCAAACGCTGCACGGTCAACAATAAGATCCTTAATTACCGGGAAAGGTTTTGCTCTCCATGGTTCAACCCAGATGGTATCTCCTTCTTTAAAATATCTCATCGAGAGATGGCATGTGGTTATTGCCGGTACCGGTCCATGAGGATGTCCATTAATATACATTCCGCACGATCCGCATATTCCCTCCCTGCAGTCATGGTCAAATGCGACCGGATCCTTATCTTCTTCAACAAGTCTTTTATTAAGAGAATCAAGCATTTCAAGAAATGCCATCTCAGGCGACACATTATCCATCTGGTAGGTAACAAAACTACCTTTTGTTTTTGCATTTTTCTGACGCCAAATTTT
>DATCHE010000171.1:0-2373 GCA_036508535.1 Bacteroidales bacterium
CGTAGCAATGGATACTTGCGGATACTGTGAAATAAGTTTTTTCAACATTCCGATATAAATACTGGCATCAAGGTTGTCGAGATTAACAGGATCATCAACAGTGGTTTCGGGAGTAATAATCCAGGCAGTATTATTTGAAACAGAGCTGCCGGCAAGCGCTATCACCTTCTTTAGCTGCTCCTCAAATGGAATTTTGAACTTTTCGGTATAGGGGTCGGTATTGGGTTGAATTATTACAATCTCTGTGCGATCTTGCTCGTTTTGTTTAATTGTGTAATACCTTGTTATTGCAACAACTGACGGTACGATTATAACCGATAACCACAAAATCAGAGCTAACCTGTTATTTTTTTTTCGTCCGTCTGAATTTATAAGGAAGATAGCAAGCAAAAGATTGGAGGATAAAATCCAGAGCGTACCTCCTGCCGTTCCCGTTATGTCGTACCACTGAATAAACAAAATGTCTTTTGCCAAACCATTGCCCAGATTTATCCAGGGCGATATTATATTACTATTCAGTGTTAAAAATTCATAGCTCAGCCAAAATACGAATAGTGAAACTATCCCAATGACATTACCTGCTCTCATTCTGGCTATATGTGCCATCCATAATGTGAATGTCATTAGGAAAGATAACCCCATAATTACACATATTGCGCCTGTGATGCTTGCCACTCTCATCCATCCGAGAGCAATTAAACTGAAGATCACAAACCCGGGACTGCAATAAATGAAAAAGGCATTTCTACTGTACCGCTCCCGATTTTTGAACAGATGATTCTCAATTAGAAAGAATGGTACAAAAGCAATAAGAAGAATAAGTCCGGAACACCATTCCATCCATGCAAGTCCTGAAAGAATCCCTCCTATAACGGAAAGAGTAACAAGGGTGTATTTATTCATCTGTTTTATTTCGCATTATTTTTCTAAAAAATGCCGGTCTGCTTATAATATAAACTCCGGCAAAGATAAAAATAGTGGAAACAATCATTGATACTGTGAACTTCTCATTATCTGCAAACCCCCATAGAGTTGCTACAATGGGAATGAAATATGTAGTCATCGAAGCAAACACCGGTGAAGTATCTTTTATTAGCAGATAAAAGAGAGCCAGAGCTGTAGCACTACCAACTATCGCAAGGATTGCAATAAAACCAAGATTTCTTGCCCAGTTTTCAGTTTCAAGAGGGGAAGCGAAATCTGAAAACGGCAGATATAAAAGTGCGACCGGACTGATTACAAAAAATGCAAGGGATGTCAATTGAAGTCCGCTAAGGCCCTTGACTTTGCTGACCTCATTTGTACTTATTCCATAAAGAAGAGTTGCCAGAACAACAAAAAGTCCATAGGAATTAAAGTTAAAAGAGTCACTGTAAAGCAATCCTGCTGCTCCGACCAATCCAAGGAATATTCCTGCAATCTGTGTTTTAATAGTCCTTCGGTTATAAAAAGCCACCCCTATTACCAGCGTGAATACAGGACTGAGTGAGTTTAACATACCAGCCAAAGAACTGCTGATTTTAGTTTCTGCAATTGGAAAAAGGAAAGCAGGAATTGCACTGCCGAAAAACCCGATTATCAAAACCGATAGGATATTACCCCTGTTTAGTTTGTAGAGATTTTTGATTGCTGTCGGTAAAAGACAAAGGAAGGTAATCAATATCCTGAGTGAACCAACCTGATAAACTGAGAATGATTCGAGCCCTTTTTTCATCAAAATATAGCTGGTCCCCCAGATTATTGATAAAAGTGCAAGAACACCCCAATGCCAGATTTTCCTCTTTTCCACTTAAGATTTTAAGCCACAAAAATAGCATAAGAATGATATACTGAGTTTTTTTGCAGTTATTTAATTTCGCTAAGTTTTATTGAGAATCTGGAATAACGCATAGAGCCCAATTGATTTCAAGCGATTTTAAATTTGATATTTTCTATTTAACATAGACATTAAGGTTCACTTTAAGAAGTAAAAGTGTTTTACCTCTTTGCGTCTTTACGAGACCATTTTTCACTTTGTTAAAATTGGTTAAATGTCCCTGGAATTAAAATCAGGTATGTCATTTTAGTTATCTTGCCAATGATAATAACCAAAATAACATGAAAATATTTATTAGTATTTTATTTGTCGGGTTAGTTTTTACAGGGTGTTCCAATACTGAAGAACAATTGATCAGGCGTGCGGATAAAATTCATGCATCAATATTAACCATTGATACTCATTGCGATACTCCAATGGAATTTTCGGATTCAACTTTTGATCTGGGACTCAGACATGATGCAGGTTGTGTTGACTTTCCGAGGATGATTGAGGGAGGACTTCACTCCGAATTCTTTGCCGTTTTTATTGGTCAGGGATCAAGAAACGATTCATCT
>DATCHE010000172.1:0-3836 GCA_036508535.1 Bacteroidales bacterium
TACAGCCGATGGTACAGAGTATGAATCGGAACCCCAGCGATTATTTCCCGAATCATATCCTGATGCAGTATATGCAGAGTTTGATAATCAGGAAGTTCTGGATGAATCTACAGGATTAAAGATTAACACACATGGTGCAGACATACTCATAGACATCCGAAACAAGGCTGATTCTCTTTCTCGTTTCAGGTTTACATCAAATTTGGTAAGACAGTATTTTTATGTAATTTATCCATATTTGAAACCTTCTGTTTCATTTTATTGCTGGCAGACAGTTGATGCCAATTCAAATATTAATCTTACAGATGAGGAATATTCTTTAAATTCTGCCTCAATAAGAAAACATCAGATTTGTTTTCTGGATGATAATTTATTTTTTTCTGCGTTGTATTATTCATATAAGGAAAACCCTTATACAGTTGTATTAACCAATTTTTATCAGACTTATGCTATTCATCACCGGATCCTGTATTTAAACCAATACACACTCAATAACGAAACGTACTTATATTATAAGAGTCTGAATGAACAGATGCAATCGGAAGGAAAATTATTTGATCCAATAGCTACTCAGCTCAATGGAAACATAAAGTGTTTAACCAATCCTGAGAAAAAAGCAATCGGATTTTTCGAAGCTTCATCTGTAAGTTATTCTGCTTATGTAGTCGATTTCAGGAACCTGATAAACTCGCAACCGTCCATAATAAAAACACCCTATATCCTTCCACCTGAATCCAAAGGTTGCTGGATAAATAAGATTCCTCCCTTTTGGATTAATTAATAATAGCCTATGAAATACGTTTTGTTAACTCTTCTGATATTATCCAACAGCTTTTGTTTAGCTACAGCACAGATCAATAGTGAATCAGTAAAAACTGAAAGTGTTTACCTCCATACTGATAAGAATATTTATATTGCCGGAGAGAACCTGTTTTATGCCCTGTACTTAAAGGGAAGTCCAGGCCGGATAAGTAAATACGTCTACATGGTATTACGCGACCGTTATAATAGGCCGGTAACCCAGTCCAGGGTTGAAATAAATAATCTGACAGCTTTCGGTAATGTTTATATACCGGATACCCTGCGATCGGATATTTACCAGTTAATATGCTATACTAACAGTATGAGAAATGAGGGTGAAAATTCGTATTTCACCAGAGAAATAGTGGTTGCAAATCGATTTGATAAAAAGCTTGAACTGTTTGACAGTACGTTATATACAGGTCAGGAGGTTCCTTCGCCCGATCAATACTTCAGCCATAAAACCGGAAATGAAAACCTGATTATTCAAATAGATAAGCAGGTATTTAGTCCGGGAGAAAAGGTGACATTTTCTATTGAAACCAAAAATATTACTAAGGATTCACTGACCAGGCTTTCTGTCTCGGTTAATGAAATTCTCCCCGGTATCCCGGACGAACCTTCTATTGTGGACTATTTCAGTGACAATAATAAAGCAACAGAACCGGAAAACCTTATTCAATATCATTCAAATTACCAGTCTGAAATAAACGGGGCTTCAATTCAGGGAAGAATATTAGCCGTGCGAAAATCAGATAACCGGTCGGCAATAGATAATAGAGTGTCTGAAGCAGATAATAAACCATATACCTTACTCATTTCTACCCCCGACAGTATCGCAAATATGCAGTTCGCCACTACCGATTCATCAGGTGCATTCAGAATTCTTCTTAATCCTTACTATGAAGGTAAAGAATTAATTATCAGGCTTAAAGAAAATGCCAATGCAATTATCGAACTTGATGATAATTTCAAATTGCTACAACCGTTTGTTCCATCGGATTTATTAAATGTACGAGGTATCAAATCTTATTTAATCCGAAGTATAAATATCTATGATGTGAAAAGATACTACAACATAAAGACTGAAATAGATTCAGTTAAAGCTTCCCGGCAGTCAGCAGCAATACCCAGGGTTTATTACCGGCCAAATTCAAGAGTTTTTCCTGCTGATTATCTCCAGCTTCCCGATTTTGTTGAGATTTCAAGAGAACTTTTGTCATCTATGAAAGTCAGAAAGAGTGACGACAATTATATTATGAGTTTTACGGATCCTCAGATTAAAGGTTTTCGTAATGTTGAACCTGTAGTTTTTTTGGATGGAGTACCTGTTAACGACATAAATCAGATAATTAATCTTGGTTCCGGTCAAATCAGGTGCATCGATATGTTGCCGGCAATCAGATATTTTGGAGAGATGTCGTTTGCAGGTATCCTTGCAGTATACAGTAAAAATATGGAAATAAATAATATCCAATTCACCACTCCCAGTATCAGGTACCAGGCATTATCAAGCCAAAACAATACAAAGCCGGATCTGTATAAACCAACTTCCGTAAATAAACATATCCCTGATGTAAGGCAGATGTTATTGTGGAAACCTGATCTAATACTTCATAATAAAGAAAAACAGCAAATTGAGTGTTACGCATCTGATCTCCGGGCTAATTATCGAATTACTATTCAGGGTATTACTTCCAGTGGACTTCCTATTTCCGGATCTGCGATTTTTACGGTTAAATCTAAATCAAAGTGAATCTATGAAAACCAATATAATATTTTCTATTATAATTCTTCTGATGATCGCCATTCAAAATCTGAATGGTCAAAGTCGCACCTACCTCAATAACTCTGATTTGAATAACTCGGAATGGTGTCTCACCGGTGAACTATTCGTACCTGATTTTACTGTTGACGCAAGAACATATTTTTATTCAGAATGGGTCTCAGGAAATATTTATCTTTCAAATGGAGAAGTCGTAAGAAATAAACTCATAAAGTACAACGGATTGCTCGATCAGCTCTTTTGGCTGGAACCCAAATCGAATAACATGATAAAGCTGGATAAAGAATCAATCCTGCGATTTCATTTTTCTGATATTAATGGCGACTCCTCGGTTTATTTCAGAAAAATTAAAGTAAAGCGTAATTTAGTTGCAGACTCGGTTTCAGTCTTTGCACAGGAAATATATTGCGGAAGTTCCTCTCTTTTTATTGTTCATGCCCTTAAGGAAAACGGGACTGAACTGGTCCGTAAAAACGGAATTCTATCAGAAGAAATTGTTTATACTGAATTACCCATTTACTTTTTCAGATTTGCGAATCAAAAAACCTTTGTTACCAAAAGTATTAAACGGCATAGTCTGTATGCATTTTTTCCTGAGAACAAGGATAAGATAAAAGAATTCACTAAAACAAACAACCCAGGAATGAACCAGGATAATCTTTATTTAATCAGGCTGACAAAGTTTTTAGGTACTTTAGATCCAAGAGGTGAGAGGTGAGAGGTGAGATTTGAGACGTGAGATGTGAGATGTGAGATATGCTTACTTTTTCCTGGTTGGTAAGACATAGCATGGCGGAACAATATTCAGAAAATACTAGCTAATGATCTGGGTATATCCATGCTGTACTATCAAAGTTGTGCTTGAATTCACTTAAGTACCTGACAGCCTCTTCAAAATTATTTAGAGTATTAACTGAAACTAATTCAGTTTTTATTCCATTTTGGTCGGTCATACTGATAAAATTTGTTTTATATCCCAGGCTGCGATATTTTCGAGCCGCCAATTTGGCGTTTTCAGTATTAGTAAAGCTGCCAACAATAATATGATAAGTGCCTCTGATATCCCCTGCAGATACAGGATGTTCTTCTTTGTCAGTTTTAGATAAGTAATCTTTTTGTATTTTTTCTACTACCTTAGATCCCATCTTAATTTTTTTCAACGAGTCAGAAACACGAATACTATCCTGGGGTGCCCACTGTAATGTCTCTTTTCGAACTTTATTCTCAAAGAACGAGAATCCATTTTTCC